>CAIUSP010000032.1 GCA_903901855.1 uncultured bacterium
GCAGGTCGCCTATCGCGAAACGATTCGCGATGCAGCCAACAAGGTCGAGGGCAAATTCGTCCGCCAGACCGGTGGTCGCGGCCAGTACGGACACGTTGTGATCAACATCGCCCCAGAGCCCGGCGAGGGCTTCAGCTTCGACAACAAGATCAAAGGCGGGTCGATCCCGAGCGAGTACATCCCCGCGGTTGCTCAGGGAATCGAGGAGGCCCTCGGTTCTGGTGTGAAGGCTGGTTACCCGATGGTCGATGTCAAGGTCGAGTTGATCGACGGCTCCTTCCACGACGTGGACTCCTCGGAAATGGCTTTCAAGATCGCTGGCTCGATGGCTTTGCAAGAAGCCGCCCGCAAGGCCAAGCCGGTGCTTCTCGAGCCGGTGATGGCGGTCGAGGTCGTAACCCCGGAGGATTTCCTCGGTGATGTAATCGGCGACCTGTCGCGTCGTCGCGGCAAGGTTCAAGGCCAGGATCAGCGCGGAAATGCCCTTGCAGTGCAGGCTTTTGTGCCTCTGGGCGAGATGTTCGGATACGCAACCGACCTGAGGTCATCGACCCAGGGACGCGCTACCTACACGATGCAGTTCGAGCGCTACGAGGAGGTTCCGAGCAACATCGCCGAGGAAATCGTGGAATCCAGATCCGGGGAACCGGTCGGGACGGGCTAGTGAGCGTGCCTGATTGCGACTGTGTGTCTATATTTCCACGCGTCGGTTAGCAACCGAACCATTTCCGGCGAGCCGGAGATTTTCCGGTCGCTGCGGCTGATTCACCTGTAAACGACTTCGCAAATACGGAAGAAAAGAAAGAAGGAGCGAGATGTCCAAGGAGAAGTTCGATCGCGACAAGCCCCACGTGAATGTGGGAACCATCGGCCACGTCGACCACGGGAAGACGACCCTTACGGCCGCCATCACCAAGACGCTTGCCGAGAAGGGCGGCACCGAGGTGAAGTCGTTCGAGGAGATCGACAACGCGCCGGAGGAGAAGGAGCGAGGGATCACCATCGCCACCTCTCACGTCGAGTACGAGACGGACAACCGTCACTACGCGCACGTCGACTGCCCCGGTCACGCCGACTACGTCAAGAACATGATCACGGGTGCAGCCCAGATGGACGGGGCGATCCTGGTCGTGTCGGCCCCTGATGGCCCGATGCCCCAGACGCGTGAGCACATCCTGCTCGCCCGTCAGGTCAATGTGCCTTCGGTCGTCGTGTTCCTCAACAAGGTCGACATGGTCGACGACGAGGAGCTGATCGAGTTGGTCGAGGAAGAGGTCCGCGACCTGCTCAACGAGTACGACTTCCCGGGGTCCGACGTGCCGATCATCAAGGGATCGGCCCTGAAGGCACTCGAGGGCGACGCCGACGCACAGGCATCGATCCTCGAGTTGGCGCAGGCTCTGGATGACTACATTCCGCAGCCCGAGCGTGAGCTCGACAAGCCCTTCCTGATGCCGGTCGAGGATGTGTTCTCGATCACCGGTCGTGGCACCGTGGCTACCGGTCGTATCGAGCAGGGCATCGTGCACACCGACGACAAGATCGAGATCGTGGGAATCAAGGACACGACCGAGACCGTCGTCACCGGTGTGGAGATGTTCCGCAAGTTGCTCGACGAGGGTCAGGCCGGCGACAACGTCGGTTGCCTGCTCCGAGGAGTCGATCGCGAGGACATCGAGCGCGGCCAGGTTCTCTGCGCGCCGGGTTCGATCACCCCGCACACCAAGTTCAAGGCCGAGGTCTACTGCCTCAAGAAGGAAGAGGGCGGACGCCACACGCCGTTCACCAACGGGTACCGGCCGCAGTTCTACTTCCGGACCACCGACGTGACCGGAGTGGTGACTCTCCCCGAAGGCCGCGAGTTCGTGGCGCCGGGCGAGAACGCCGAGATGGAGGTCGAGCTGATCCAGCCGATCGCCATGGACGCGGGTCTCCGCTTCGCGATTCGCGAAGGTGGCCGTACCGTCGGATCCGGCGTGGTGACAGAAGTCATCGAGTAGCACCGAAGGGCTCCACTCCATGTGGAGCCCTTCACACATTGCCGCCCCGGCAGCTGGCGGGGTAAGGCAGAAAAGGACATAAGGAATTCGACCGGGGCGCTTCGGCGCCCCCGTCGCACGAAAAGGAAGAGAAAAAAACAGGAGCGTTTCGGGGTCAATGGCCTCACTCACATCGGGAAAAATCAGGATCAGACTCAAGGCGTACGACCACGACGCCATAGATCGGGCTGCCCAGGAGATCGTCACGACCGCCGAGAGGACCGGTGCGTCGGTATCCGGACCCGTGCCGCTGCCCACCGAGAAGAACGTCTACTGCGTGATCCGCTCTCCCTTCAAGGACAAGGACTCCCGGGAGCATTTCGAGATCCGCACCCACAAGCGACTGATCGATATCCATCAGCCGACCCCGAAGACGGTAGATGAGCTTCAGCGTATGGAGACCCTCCCGGCCGGCGTAGACGTGGAGATTAGGCTCTGATGGCGGCGATCATCGGACGCAAACTCGGTATGACCCAGATCTTCGACGAGGAGGACGGGACTTCGACACCGGTCACGGTGATCGAGGCGCAGCCCTGCGTCGTCACTGCGATCCGCAACGCCGAGCGCGACGGCTACGACGCTGTCCAGCTTGCCGGAATCGAGACCGCCGAGCGCAAGTTGACCAAGGCCGAGCTGGGCCATCTCAAGAAGTCCGACGCCGCTCCGATGCGCAAGTTGGTCGAGTTCCGCGACGTGGAGATCACCACCGGCTCGGCCACGGTCGAGGCAGAGGGCAAGGAGAGCGCTCCCGAGGAGAGCCCCGAGGGCGAGGGTGACGGCGATGGCGCGGAGAAGACCGAAGAGGCTGCCGAGGCTGCACCGGAGCAGGACGAGGAGTCCAGCGACGGTCCGAAGCTCGGCGAGAAGGTCACGGTCGCTTCCTTCGAGCAGGGTGAGAAGGTCAAGGTGTCGGCGATCTCGATCGGTAAAGGCTTCCAGGGAACGGTCAAGCGCCACAACTTCGGACGCGGGCCGGTATCGCACGGCTCTCACAACGTGCGTGCCCCCGGTTCGATCGGTGCCAGCGCTGATCCCGCGAGAGTCTTCAAGGGAAGGAAGATGCCGGGTCAGATGGGTGCCAAGCGGGTCACCCAGCGTGGTTCGAAGGTCTTCAGGATCGACACCGAGCGGAACCTCCTCTTGCTGGTGGGCTCCGTACCGGGTCCCAGGAATGCAACCGTGGAGGTCGTAAGCGATGGCTGACGCGAAGAAGGCGCCGGTACTGGGCGGCAGCGGAAGCGAGTCCCTCCCCGCTGGTTTGTTCAGTGAGCCTTTCCACGAGTCGCTGGTACATCAGGCTGCACGTGCTGATCTGGCTGCGCGTCGCCGGGGTACTCACTCCTCGCTCACCCGCGGTGAGGTCTCGATGACCACCGCAAAGGCCTGGCGTCAGAAGGGAACCGGTCGTGCGCGAGTGGGCGCTCTGAGCGTTCCCCACCGTTACGGCGGAGGCGCTGCCTTCGGACCGAAGCCCCGCTCGTACGTCTTCAAGGTGAACCGTCGCGAGCGCCGTCGTGCACTGCGCTCCGCGTTGTCCGTCCACGCAGAGCGCGGATCGGTGGCGGTCCTCGATGCGTCCGGATTCTCGGAGCCCTCCACCAAGCAGGCGGCTCAAGGCGTCAGCAAGTGGGGGGCCGACCTCCCGCTGCTGGTCATCGTCGGACCCGACGAGGATGCTGCGGCCAAGAGTTTCCGCAACATCGACCGGGTCACCGTCGCCCAGGCATCTGCCGCCGGTGTCGCCGACGTGATCGGAGCAGCGTCGATCGCGGTCAGCAAGTCCGCCCTCGCGGTACTCGCTGAACGCTCCGGTGAGGTGGAGCGCGACAGCCTCGAGAGCGGGAAGCCTGCCGATGCGCCCACCGACGCTGAGCCTGCAAGCACCGAGCCCGAGAGCGAGGCGGTCTGATGGATGCGACCCAGATAATCATCCGTCCGGTCGTTTCCGAGAAGAGCTACGCCCTGATGGCTGCAGGCAAATACACCTTCCGGGTCAATGATCGTGCTCACAAGCATCAGATTGCCGATGCGGTCGAGGACCTCTTCGACGTCAAGGTCGATGCGGTTCGCACCTCGAAGGTGAGGGCGAAGCCCAAGCGTCGTGGCCTCCACTACGGGCGGTCACGGTCCTGGAAGAAGGCGATCGTCCAGCTTGCCCCGGGCGAGCGGATCGAGTTCTTCGAAGGCGCGGCGGTGGAGGGCTGATGGCACTCCGCAAGACCAAACCGACCAGTCCGGGTCGCCGCTTCAGCACCTACCAGATCCGGGAGGAGCTGACTCCCGATACCGAGCCGACCAAAGCGCTGCTCGAGGGCAAGAAGCGCACCGGTGGCCGCAACGTCAACGGCCGCATCACCTCACGGCACCGCGGAGGCGGCGCAAAGCGCAAGTACAGGGTGATCGACTTCAAGCGCCTGAAAGACGGGATCCCTGCCCGCGTGGCGAGCATCGAGTACGACCCGAACCGGACCACCTACATCGCTCTGCTCGTCTACGCCGACGGAGAGAAGAACTACATCCTGAGTCCCCAAGGGATCAAGGTCGGCGACACGGTCAGCTCTGGCGAAGGTGCGGACATCAAGCCCGGCAACGCCCTTCCACTCTCGGCGATCCCAACCGGAACAGTGGTTCACAACGTCGAGATGACCGCTGGCCAGGGCGGAAAGCTCGGCCGTGCGGCAGGTACGGCGATCCAGGTAGTCGCCAAGGAGGGCAACATGGTGACACTCAGATTGCCCTCGTCCGAGATGCGCATGGTCCGCCGCGAGTGCCGCGCGACGATCGGCAGCCTCTCCAACTCCGAGCACCAGAACGTCACGATCGGAAAGGCTGGACGCAACCGACACAAGGGCCGCCGCCCACAGAGTCGCGGCGTTGCCATGAACCCCGTCGATCACCCACACGGCGGCGGGGAAGCTCACAAGACCCCCGGTGGACACCCAGTTACGCCTTGGGGCAAGCCCACCCTCGGTTACCGGACCCGCAAGAAGGGCAAGGCCTCCGACAAGATGATCGTGCGCGGCCGCAAGCGAGGGAAGAAGTAGACCATGGGACGCTCGACCAAGAAAGGCCCGTGGGCCGAAGAGCGACTGCTGAAGCGGGTCGCCACGATGAACGAGTCAGGTGACAAGACGATGATCAAGACCTGGTCACGTAAGTCGACTGTATTCCCGGAGATGGTCGGTCACACGATCGCCGTCCACGATGGCCGCAAGCACGTACCGGTATTCATCTCGGAGTCGATGGTTGGGCACAAGCTCGGCGAGTTCGCGCCGACCAGGACCTTCCGTGCCCATTCCGGAACCGGGAGCAAGGAAGAGTAGAAATGGCTGACGAGAAGAAGAAGACCTCAGACAAGCCCGCGGCGAAGAAGTCCGCACCTGCCAAGAAGTCCGCACCTGCCAAGAAGGCTGCGCCTGCCAAGAAGTCCGCAGCGAAGAAGGCTGCGCCTGCGAAGAAGTCCGCAGCGAAGAAGTCCGCACCTGCCAAGAAGCCTGCGTCCGCAAAGAAACCCGCCGCCACCAAGAAGGAATCAGCCGAGACCCAGAAGAAGCAGCCGCCGGTCGAGTCTCCGGTGGTACGGGCCAAAGCTAGCTACGTGCGAATAGCTCCTCGGAAGGCGCGTCTGGTGGCCGATCAGGTGCGCGGAATGCCGGTTCCCGAGGCGATCGCGTTGCTCAGGTTCTCTCCGCGCAGCGCCGCTCAGGACATCGCGAAGCTGGTCAATTCCGCAGCCTCGAACGCCGAGCACAACCATGATCTGGTTGCCGACGATCTGCGCATCACCGAGATCACGGTCGATGAGGGCCCCACCCTCCGCCGCTACCGCCCGAGAGCCCTCGGCCGGGCAACCAGGATCAACAAACGCACCAGCCACATCAAGGTCGCGTTGAAGGCGGGAGGCGAGAGGTAATGGGCCAGAAGATCCACCCGATCGGGTTCCGAGTCGGCTACATCCAGGACTGGAAGTCCAACTGGTTCACCGAGAGTGACTACGCCGACTATCTGATGGAGGACATCGCGATCCGCGAGCACATCGAGGAGAAACTGGCCCATGCCGGTCTCTCGGACATCCAGATCCAGAAGTCCGCTCAGGAGATCACCGTGGACATCTTCACGGCGCGTCCGGGAATCGTGATCGGCAAGTCAGGCAGCGAGGTGGACGCTCTTCGCCGCGAGCTGCACAAGCTCACCGGTAAGGCTGTCAAGGTGAACATCAAGGAGATCAAGCGGCCCGAGCTGGATGCCCAGCTGGTCGCCCAGTCGATCGCCGAACAGCTGCAGAATCGAGTCGCTTTCCGTCGCGCAATGCGTCGGGCCCTCACCTCGGCGATCCGCTCTGGGGCTGAGGGCGTAAAGGTCCAGGTCTCCGGCCGGCTCGGCGGGGCAGAGATGGCTCGCACCGAGGGCTACTCCGAAGGCCGCGTCCCTCTCCATACCCTCCGTGCCGACATCGATTACGGGTTCGTCGAGGCGAAGACCACCACCGGTCGGATCGGGGTCAAGTGCTGGATCAACAAGGGTGAGGTCATGCCCGAGGGCTATCGCAATCGCGGTGGCGAGGAAGTCGAGGACGAGCGCTGATGTTGATGCCCAAGCGGGTCAAGCACCGCAAACAGATGCGCGGCCGCCGACGTGGCAACTCGAAGGGCGGCACGGCAGTGAGCTTCGGTGAGTACGGGCTGAAGGCCATGGAGCGCGGCTGGATTACCAATCGCCAGATCGAGGCTGCGCGAGTCGCGATGACCCGAAAGATCAAACGTGGCGGCAAGGTCTGGATCACCGTCTTCCCCGACAAGCCGGTAACCAAGAAGCCTGCGGAGACCAGAATGGGATCCGGAAAGGGCAACCCGGAAGGCTGGGTAGCCGTGGTCAAGCCCGGCCGGGTGATGTTCGAGCTCGCGGGTGTCCCGGACGATCTCGCCAAGGAAGCGATGACCCTCGCCGGTTCCAAGCTCCCGATCCGGACCAAGGTAGTCCGGCGAGAGGGGGCGGGCGAGTGACCAAGGCAAGTGAGATTCATTCGATGAAGGACGAGGAACTCGTGGAAGCTCTCAAGCGTGCACACGGAGAGCGATTCGCGTTGCGGATCAAGCACAGCACCGGTGAGCTGGAGAACACTGCGAGCCTGGGCGTTTCCAAGCGCGATTTCGCACGGTTGCTCACGGTCGCAAGGCAACGGGGAATCGACATCGAGAAGGAGCTGACCTCCTGATCATGGCCGCCGACGAAGAGAAGAACGAGAACGTGGAAGAGAAGAACGACGCCCCGAAGGAAGAGGCTCCGGCTGAAGACGCCCCGAAGGAAGAGGCTCCGGCTGAAGAAGCCCCGAAGGACGAGGCTCCGGCTGAAGAAGCCCCGAAGGACGAGGCTCCGGCTGAAGGATCAGACGCTGGTGAAGCCGCTGGAGACGATGAGGAACTCGACTGGAAGGCGAAAGCTCGGCTCGAGCGGTCGCGTCAGCCGCACGAGGCTGGTCCCCAGCGTTCGACCGAGGAGCGAGTCAAGGAGCGGAGCGAGAGCCGCAAGCAGGCCGGCAAGAACCGGAGCGCCTACAGGAAGAAGATCCGCGGCAAGAAGGCGAAAGGCGGAGAGGGCACACCACCGGCGGAGCGCGAGTCCGTGGGCCGCAAGGTCCGCCAGGGAATGGTCGTGTCCAGCAAGGGCGACAAGACGATCACCGTCCGCATCGACGTCGCGAGGCGTCACCCGGTCTACGAGAAGATCGTCCGCAGGTCGCAGACGCTTCATGCCCACGACGAGCGCAACGAGGCCGGCGACGGCGACTTCGTGCAGATCGTCGAAACCCGACCGATCTCCAAGACCAAGCGTTGGAGGCTGACCGAGATCCTCGAGAAGGCGAAGTAGGCGGCAAGACGTGATCCAGCAAGAGAGCAGACTCAAGGTCGCTGACAACTCCGGTGCACGGGAGATCCTCTGTATCCGTGTCAAGGGCGGCTCGCATCGACGCTACGCGAGGGTCGGGGACGTGATCACGGCAACCGTCAAGCAGGCGACTCCCCGCGGATCCGTTCGCAAGGGTGAGGTCGTCGAAGCGGTGGTGGTCCGCACCACCAAGCAGCTGAGCCGCAGCGACGGCACCTACATCTCCTTCGACGAGAACGCCGCCGTACTAATCGATCCACAGCAGAACCCACGGGGAACCCGCATCTTCGGCCCCGTCGCTCGAGAACTCCGCGATCGCAACTTCATGAAGATCATCAGCCTCGCACCGGAGGTCCTCTGATGGGCAAGCTCCGCATCCGCAAGGACGATCAGGTGATCGTCATCGCCGGCAAGGAGAAGGGCAAGGCCGGCAAGGTCCTGCGCACCGAGCCCAAGAAGAACCGCGTCTACGTGGAGGGGCTGAACATGCTCAAGCGGCATCAGCGCCCGAGGACGATGGAGGACGCCAAGAAGGGCGATGAGGGCGGGATCATCGAGCGGGAGGGTCCGATCAACGCCTCCAACGTGATGTTGGTCGACCCCGACGGAAACAAGCCGACCAGAGTGCGGATCGAGCGGACCGAGGATGGCAAGCGCCGTCGCATCGCGGCCCGCAGCGGAAAGCAGATCGACTGATGGAAGCCACGACCCAGCAGAAGCAGGCTGCACCGCCGCCGCGCTTGCGCGAACGGTACGAGCAGGAGGTCCTACCCGGCCTGATCGAGCGCTTCGGATACTCATCTCCGATGGCTGCTCCCAACCTCGACAAGATCGTCCTCAACATGGGCGTCGGGGAGGCAAAGCAGGACACCAAACTGCTCGAGGCCGCGATGGAACAACTCACCGTGATCGCCGGTCAGCGCCCGAACATCCGGAGGGCCAAGAAGTCGGTCGCAACCTTCAAGGTGCGCGAGGGAATGCCGGTTGGGCTCGCAGTGACGCTGCGAAGGGCGAGGATGTGGGAGTTCCTCGATCGCCTCTGTTCGATCTCGATTCCCCGCATCCGCGACTTCCGCGGCCTCAATCCCCGTTCATTCGATGGCCGTGGCAACTACTCCATGGGAATCAGGGAGCAGATCATCTTCCCCGAGATTGATTACGACGCGATCGACCAGGTGCGGGGTCTCGACGTGATCATCGCCACCACGGCAGCCACCGACATCGAGGGATTTGCTCTGCTCGATGCTCTCGGGATGCCCTTCGCGGCCGACGGCCGGCCGGGCGAGGTCGACAAGGCTGCCGAAGAGGAAGAGCTACGCAAGCAGGAAGAGGCCCAGAAGCGCGCAGAGGCCGAGGCTGCAGCGCTCGAGCAGCTGAAGGAGGAGAATCCCGATGCCTACGCCGCCCCCGAGAAGCCCGAGGAGGGTGAGGAAGGTGACGGTAGCGAGGCAGAGGCAGGAGAGGGCGACGAGGATTCCTCAGGGGACTCCGCCGCCGATGGCGAATCCAGTGAAGGCAACGAAGGAGAGGACGGCTAGTGGCCAAGACTTCCCAGAAGGTGCGTCAGTCGCGCAAGCCCAAGTACAAGGTTCGCGGGTACAACCGGTGCCGCAAGTGCGGGCGCTCCCGCGCTTACTACCGCAAGTTCGGCCTTTGCCGGATCTGCCTTCGCGAGGCCGCACACAAGGGGCATGTGCCCGGGATGACGAAGTCGAGCTGGTGAGGAAGAGATGCAGACCGATCCGATAGCCGACTACCTGACCCGAGTGCGCAACGCTCTCGCCGCCCAGCACGACGAGGTGACCATCCCTGCCTCCAGCCTCAAGCGCGAGATCTCGCGCATCCTGAAGGAGCAGGGCTACATCGCTGATTTTTCGATTGCCGACGCGCGTGTCGGTCAAGAGATCACCGTGAAGCTCCGGTACACGGACGACAGGCTGCCGGTCATCAGTGGGATGGAGCGGGTTTCCCGACCCGGCCGCCGTCGCTATGTCGAGACCTCGCAGATCCCGAAGGTCCTCGGTGGGATGGGTACGACGATCGTCTCCACTTCCTCGGGAGTGATGACCGGCCATGAAGCCCGTCGCAAGGGCGTGGGCGGAGAGGTGGTTGCGCATGTCTGGTGAGCGCGCAACCCGTCGCGGCTGGAGCAACGGAGGTTCGGCATGAGCCGTATCGGCCGTAAACCCGTGCCCGTACCCGAAGGGGTCGAGGTAGAGGTCAAGCCTGGCTCGGTCACCGTGAAGGGGCCGAAGGGAGAGTTGACGCAGATCATCTCCACCGCGATGAAGGTCGAGGTGAGGGACGGTGAGGTGGTCGTGGAACGACCGACCGACCGCGGAGATCATCGAGCCCTGCACGGGCTGACCAGAAGCCTCATCGCGAACATGGTCCAAGGGGTGACCGAAGGGTTCGAGCGCAAGCTCGAGATCCAGGGAGTCGGCTACCGGGCCCAGCTCAAGGGCAAGTCGCTCGAACTCGCGCTCGGCTTCTCTCATCCGGTTTCGGTCGAGGCTCCGGACGGCATCGAGTTCGAGGTTCCCGAACCGACTGAAGTGATCGTGAAGGGGATCGACAAGCAGCTGGTCGGCGAGATCGCAGCCCGTATCCGGCGGCACCGCCCGCCCGAGCCGTACAAGGGCAAAGGCATCCGCTACGACGACGAGCACGTGACCCGCAAGGTGGGGAAGAGGGCCTAGACGATGGCGCTACCCACAGCAGAGCAGAGGAGACTGCGCCGTCGTCGCCGTGTCCGCGCCAAGATCCGCGGTACCAAGGACCGGCCTCGCCTGTCGGTCTATCGCTCCAATCGGGGCGTCTTCGCGCAGCTGATAGACGACGACACAGGCCGGACCATCGCAGCGGTCAATTGGACCGAACCTGATCTCCGTTCGATGAAGCCGATGGATCAGGCGAAGAAGGCCGGCGAGGAGATCGCGGCTCGCGCGAAGCAGGCGGGCGTCGAGACTTGCGTATTCGATCGCGGCGGCTACCAGTACCACGGACGGGTGAAGGCGCTCGCGGATGGCGCTCGCGAGGGAGGGCTCAAGTTCTGATGACGAACCGACTCGTTGGTGACCACTCGATACAGCTACCTTCGGAGGGACCATGACCGTCGAACAGGTATCTCCAAAGGGACTCGATCTGCAGGAGCGCGTGATCGAGATCAACCGCGTCGCAAAGGTAGTCAAGGGCGGCCGTCGCTTCTCGTTCACCGCGTTGGTCGCGGTGGGTGACGAGGAGTCCGTGGTCGGAATCGGCTACGGAAAGGCCCGCGAGGTACCGCTTGCGATCCAGAAGGCGGTCGAGGACGCCCGCAAGAACCTGATCCGTGTACCCAAGTACGGCCAGACGATCACGCACCGTGTGATCGGACGATATGGAGCGGGGCATGTCGTGCTGCGCCCGGCCAGTCCCGGTACCGGGGTGATCGCTGGAGGCGGAGTCCGAGCGGTTCTCGAACTCGGAGGAGTCCGAGACATCCTGACCAAGAGCATCGGGACTCAGAACCCGATCAATCTCGTAAAGGCGACGATGGACGGAATCCACATGCTCCGTCGCCCCGAGGACGTCGCGGCACTGCGTGGCATCTCTGTCGCAGAGGTGCTCGGGCTGAGCAACGAGGGCAACGGCAAGGCCGCGGAGACGCTCGAATCGGAAGAGAAGGCAGAGGAAAAAGCCGAAGACGCGGTCGCCGAAGAGGCCGAGGAGAAGGCCGAGGATGCCGAGCAAGCTGCCGCCGAGCAAACCGAAGCCGAAGAGGTCGAGGCATCTGAGGAGAACGCCGACGGCTCACCCGATCAGGAGAAGAACGTCTGATGGCCGAGATCAAACTGCTTCAGGTGAAGTCCTCTGCAGGCGCATCGGCGCCTCAGCTCGAGACCCTTCGTTCGTTGAAGCTCGGCCGTATCGGCAAGAGCGCCAGCTTCTCCGACACCCCTCAGCTGAGGGGCATGATTCGTGTGGTCGGCCACCTGGTCGAGGTCGACGAGGCCGGAGAGGAGTCCTGACCATGGCAGAGCCCAAGCCAGAGACAGAGGAAGCGAAGGAGACCAAGAAGCCCGCTGCGAGTGCAAAGCCAGCCGACGGCAGGGACGCCAGCGCCAATGCCGAGCGGATCGGTCTGCACAACTTGAGTCCTGCCGACGGTTCACGTAGCAACCGCAAGCGGGTCGGGCGGGGTCCCGGATCCGGTCACGGCAAGACCTCGGGCAGAGGCCACAAGGGAGCGGGACAGAGGGCCGGTCGCAAGCACAACGTCGCCTACGAGGGTGGTCAGACCCCGATACAGATGCGGATGCGCAAGCTGCGTGGGCCGCACATGAAGAAGTCGATGCCCTTCGAGAAGTTCCGCACCCACACCCAGCAGGTGAACGTCTCCGATCTCGAAGAACGCTTCGCTGCGGGCTCCGAGGTCAATCCCGAGACCCTCAAGGCCAACGGACTCGCAAAGCGCCCGCTGCCGGTGAAGATCCTCGGCAACGGAGAGGTCACCAAGAGCCTCAAGGTCACCGCGCACGGATTCAGCGCCTCCGCCCGGGAGAAGATCGAAGGCGCGGGCGGAAGCTGCGAGACGATCGAAGGCTGAGTCAGTCAGTGCTCGCAACGATCGCCAACGCATTCACCGTCGCGGATATCCGCAAGAAGATCTTCTTCACTCTGGGGATCCTCGCTCTCTACCGTCTCGGTGCCTACATCCCGGCCCCCGGAGTGGAAGCCGGGACGCTCAAGGACATCCAAGACAACTTCTCCGGGTCGAACATCCTTGGCTTCCTCAATCTCTTCTCTGGCGGCAGTCTCTCGCGGCTTTCCCTGTTCGCGCTCGGGATCATGCCCTACATCACGGCATCGATCATCCTGCAGTTGCTCACGGTGGTTCTACCGTCCCTCGAGCGCTTGCAGAAGGAGGGAGAGGTCGGTCAGCAGAAGATCACCCAGTACACCCGGTACCTGACCGTGGGTCTCGCGTTCGGTCAGTCGATCGGTTACGTGTTCCTCTTCCAGAGCTTCCAGGATTCGTCCGGTTCCAGTGTGGTCGGGAATCTCACCTTCGCCAAGTTGATGCTGATCGTGATCTCGCTGACCGCAGGCTGCACGCTGCTGATGTGGATGGGCGAGTTGATCACCCAGCGGGGTGTCGGTAACGGAATCTCCCTGATGATCTTCGCTTCCATCGTCGCTGGCCTTCCGGGAGGAATCCAGAAATGGTGGACCAACCCCGACCCTGTGTTCACCGTGATGATGCCGTTCGTGGCGCTGGCTGTGATCGTGGCCATCGTCTACGTGCAGGAAGGGCAACGCCGGATACCGGTCCAGTACGCGAAGCGGGTAGTGGGGCGGAGGATGACTTCCGGGGGATCCACCTACCTGCCGCTGAGGGTGAACATGGCCGGAGTGATACCCGTCATCTTCGCCGCCTCGCTGATGGCGTTCCCGCCGACCGTCGGTCAGTTGCTCAATACCCCTGCGGCGCTCGACTTCGCTGCATTTTTCAGCCCAGGAGGGTGGGCCTACGTGGTCGGCGAGGTCTTCTTCATCATCATCTTCACCTACTTCTATACGGCCGTCACCTTCAACCCGGTCGACCAGGCCGACAACCTGAAGAAGCACGGAGGCTTCATTCCGGGAGTCCGACCGGGTCGGCCCACTGCGGAGTACCTGGATCGGGTCCTGTCGCGGCTGACTTTCCCCGGGGCCCTCTACCTCGGTGCCGTAGCGGCCTTGCCAACGATCCTGATCTCCCAGACCTCGGCCAACTTCTTCTTCGGCGGTACTTCGATCCTGATCGTGGTCGGAGTCGCGCTCGACACGGTCAAACAGCTCGAATCCCAGCTGATGATGAGGAACTACGAAGGCTTCCTCAATTGATCTGCCACGTGGGAATGAGGAAATCGGGCTCGAATGCCTGAGCTGAATCTGATCCTCCTGGGACCCCCAGGGAGCGGAAAGGGAACCCAGGGAGAGCGGCTGCAGGACGAGCATCGCCTCCCCTACTACGCGACCGGAGACATCCTCAGGGCCGCCGTGAAGGATCAGTCCGAGATCGGCCGCAAGGCACAGGAGTACATGGATCGGGGGGATCTCGTCCCCGATGACGTGATCATCGGAGTCATCTGTGAACGGATCCAGGATGAGGAGGCCTCTGACGGATTCATCCTCGACGGGTTCCCGCGGACGGTTCCGCAGGCCGAAGCTCTGGACAGCGAGATGGAGCGGCTCGGCCGCACGCTCTCCGTGGCTCTCCTGATCGACGTTCCAGACGATGAGGTGGTCCGCAGGCTCGGGGGAAGGAGGACCTGCGTCGAGCAGGGCCATGTCTTCCACGTCGAGTTCGATCCCCCCGCCGAGGAAGGCGTCTGCGATGTCTGCGGCGGGGAGTTGATCGTCCGTGAGGATGACCGAGACGACGTGATCCGCAACCGCCTCGAGCAGTATCACGAGAAGACCGAGCCTCTGGTGGTCTACTACGAGGGCAAGGGAATCCTCCGCAAAGTAGATGGAGCCCGTGGCCTCGATGAGGTCGCCGAGGAGATTCGCGGCGAACTGGCGATCGCCCGCGCCGAGGGTGAGGTCTGATGTACCGGGGGCAGATCGTGATCAAGAGCGGAGAAGAGGTTGATCAGATGGCGGCTGCGGGGAGGATCCAGGCCCGTTGCCTGCAGATGCTCAGCGGTATGTGCCAGCCGGGTATCAGCACTCTCGAATTGGATCGCGCTGCTGAAGATTTCATCCGCTCCGAAGGAGGCGTCCCTACCTTCAAGGGCTATCGGGGTTTTCCGGCTTCGATCTGCGCATCTCCCAACTCGATGGTGGTTCACGGAATTCCCGACGAGACCTCCCTCGAGGAGGGCGATGTCCTCTCGATCGATGCCGGGGTCACCTACGGAGGCTGGGTGGCAGACGCGGCCATCACCGTTCCGATCGGCGAAGTCAGTGAGGAGGCGGAGCGGCTCATGTCGGTTACCCGTCAGTCCCTGTTCGATGCGATCGATCAGGCTCGGCCCGGAAACCGGCTCAGCGACATCTCCCATGGGGTACAGAGGACCGTCGAAGAGGGCGGGCTTTCGGTGATCCGGACTCTGGTCGGCCACGGTGTGGGTCGTGAGATGCACGAAGACCCGCAGATCCCTAACTTCGGCGAACCCGGGCGAGGGCCGGAGCTGGAAGAGGGCATGGTGTTTGCGATCGAGCCGATGGTGAACGTCGGCGGACCCGGCGTCAGGCTCGATTCCGACGGCTGGAGCGTCTTCTCCACCGACGGGTCGCTTGCCGCCCATTTCGAGTTCACGGTGGCTGTGACCGATGACGGTCCGAGGATCCTCACTCCGTGGCACGAGGATCTGGCATGACAAATTCGGGTCAGATGGAGGTTTTGGGAGCACCTGAGCGAAAAACGCCTGCTAATCTCCTTGAGTCGGATCCCCTCCGGCGAAGTTTTCAGGCCTGCGTACCCGACTCCTGGGGTGGGCAGGATTCCTACGACGAGATACGAGGCGCCGCTTGGCGATGAAGGTACGAGCATCTGTAAAACCGATGTGTGAGAAGTGCAAGGTGATCCGCCGTCGCGGAACCGTGCTCGTTATCTGCTCGAACCCCCGGCACAAGCAGAGGCAAGGCTGAATCGATGGCGCGGATCGCAGGAGTAAACCTCCCCCTCAACAAGCGTGTCGTGGTCGGACTCACCTACGTCTACGGAATCGGAGATTCCACCGCCGCTGCGATCCTGGAGGAAGTCGGGGTGAACCCCGACACCCAAGTCAAGGATCTGACCGAGGACGAGGCCGTGAAGCTCCGCGAGGCCGTCGAGTCCCGCGAGGTCGAGGGAGACCTTCGCCGTGAGCGTTCGCAGAACATCAAGCGCCTTCAGGAGATCGGTTCGTATCGCGGTCTGCGTCATCGACGTGGATTGCCGGTCAGGGGCCAGCGGACCAAGACCAACGCTAGAGGTCGAAAGGGCCCGCGTAAGCTCAGTGTGGCCGGGGTGAAGAAGGCGCCGCCGAGCGCTTCCTAGGGAAGAGAATTCAGATGAACGACGAGACACAGCAGCCCGAAGAGGCACAGCAGCCCGAAGAGGCACAGCAGCCCGAAGAGGCACAGCAGGAGGAAACCCCCGCTCCCGCCGAGGAAGCAGCGAAGGAGGAGGCTCCTGCGGCGACCGCAGAAGAAACTCCGGCTGAGGAGGCTCCCGCCCCCGCCCCCAGCGCGGCTCCTCCCGCGGAAGGATCGGCCGAGGCCGACTCCACCGATACCGAAACAGAGACCGACGCCGGCACCGACGCTGAAGGTGAGGCCCCCGCTCCGAAGAAGAAGAAGGGCCGCGCTCGCAAGCGCAAGGGAGTCACCTACGGTCAGGCTCACATCAAGACCTCCTTCAACAACACGATCGTTACCCTCACCGACACCAAGGGCGCGGTAATCGCGTGGGAGTCGGCAGGCAGCGCCGGGTTCAAGGGATCGCGCAAGTCGACACCGTTCGCAGCTCAGGTGACAGCCGACGCCGCGGCCCGCAAGGGAATCGAGCAGGGCCTCGAGAAGGTCGAGGTATTCGCCAAGGGTGCAGGTTCCGGTCGCGAGACCGCGATCAGGTCACTCCAGGCAGCCGGGCTCGAGGTGACCACGGTAAAGGACGTGACGCCTCAGGCCCACAACGGTTGTCGTCCCCGCAAGCGGAGGAGGGTCTGATGGCCAGGGATACCTCCCCTCAGTGCAAGCAGTGTCGTCGTGAAGGCCAGAAGCTCTTCTTGAAGGGCTCGCGGTGCTTTACCGACAAGTGTGCCGTGGACCGTCGTGCCTATCCGCCCGGCGAGCACGGACGGGGCCGGATGCGGCAGTCCGAGTACCGAACCCAGCTGCGCGAGAAGCAGAAGGCCCGCCGTTACTACCAGGTCCTCGAGAGCCAGTTCCGCGACTATTACGACCGCGCATCGAGACAACCCGGCGTCACCGGCGAGAACCTACTGCGGATGCTCGAGTGCAGGTTCGACAACGTCTTGGTGCGGCTCGGCTTCGCCGCTTCGCGCAGACAGTCTCGCCAGTTCATCCGCCACGGACACTGGCTGATCAACGGCCGCCGGGTCGACATCCCGAGTTACCAGGTGAAACCCGACGATGTGATCACTATCAAGCCCGATTCACCCGCCGAGCCTTTGGTGCGCGAGGCAACAGACCTCACCTCCGGCGTGCCTGCCTGGCTCCAGGCCGACTACGACTCCCTAAGCGCGAAGGTGCTCCGCCACCCTGAGCGCAGTGAGATTTCTGCACCCATCACCGAGCAGCTCATCGTCGAGCTGTACTCGAAGTAAGTAAACCCAACTCAGATCAGCGAGGACGCCATATGACCACCCTGCCCGATTTCCAGACCCCCAAGATCAGTTCCGAGAAGATCGATGAGAACCGGGGCACCTTCACGATCGAGCCGCTCGACAAGGGCTTCGGCTACACCTTCGGTAACAGTCTGCGTCGGGTTCTGCTGTCCTCGCTCGGTGGAGCCGCGATCACCAGTGTCCGGATCGAGGGTGTCGCGCACGAGTTCGCGACCATCCCGGGACTGAAGGAGGACGTCACCGACGTCGTCTTGAACCTGAAGGACATCGTCGTACGGATGCACACCGACGCAGACGAGGTCGAGGTGCCACTGGTAGCGACAGGGCCTGGTGCGGTGACCGCCAAGGACATCGATCTCCCTGCAGGTGTGGAGATCCTCAATCCCAAGGCTCCGATTGCGAACCTCGACAAGAAGGGCAAGCTCGAGATCTATCTCACGATCGGCCGTGGCCGCGGTTATTCACCAGCGGACGAGAACAAGTCGGAGGATCAGGCCCTTGGAGTGATTCCGATCGACGCCATCTTCTCTCCGATCCGTCGAGTGTCCTACTCGGTGGACTCGGCGCGCGTCGGCCAGCGAACCGACTTCGACAAGTTGACGCTCGAGATCGAGACCGACGGCTCGATCGAGCCCGGCGCCGCACTCCGTGAGGGCGCTGAGACGCTGATCAAGACCCTCGGCATCTTCACGACCGCCGATCGTGTCGACGAGTTGGCCGGTGAGGCCGCGCTCCTCGCCAGCGGCGCCGTGGCGGTCGAAGGAGTGCCTTCGGCTCCCGATGGTCTGGACGAGATCCTGATCGAGGAATTGGAGCTCGGTGTGCGCTCCTACAACTGCCTCAAGCGTGCCGGGGTCCAGACCGTTGGAGAGCTGGTGATGAAGTCCGAGGCGGAACTGAATGCGATCCCGAATTTCGGCCGCAAGTCGGTCGAAGAGGTTCAGGAGACACTTCGTTCGCGGGGTCTCTCGCTTAAAGGTTCCTGAGGCCCTAAGGTTCGAGACCGGAGCAGACGATGAGACACGCAAAGCAGAGGAACAAGCTCAGTCGTGATTCAGCGCATCGCAAGGCGCTGCTCCGAACCATGTCCAAGCAGCTGATCCAGCACGAGCGCATCCGCACTACGCAGCCGAAGGCCAAGGCCCTCAAGCCCGAGTTCGAGAAGCTGATCACGCTCGCCAAGCGCGGTGATCTCCATGCCCGCAGGCAGGCCCTCTCGAAGCTCGACCAGGACAAGTTCGCGGTTCACAAGCTCTTCGAGGAGATCGCCCCCCGCTACAAGGAACGGCCGGGTGGCTACACGCGGATCGTCAAGCTCGGCGCACGACGCTCTGACTCCGCCGAGATGGTCTACCTCGAGCTCGTCTGAGCAGCCTCAGGTCAGTAACCGCGTCGATTCGGACTCAGCGCAATCATGAAGCCGATCACCGTCAGGCAGATCGCGCCGAGTACGACCCACTGGGCCCAGCTGTCGATACTCTCGATCGCTATCGCAACCGCCACCAGAGCCACCACCACGCCGATCACCGTATAGGCCTCGGTGCCGTGGCCGCCCTTCCCACCCCGACCGATCAGCTCTTGGCGAGCCTCCTCGCGCTGGATGGATTCGGGGTCGTCGTAGCTGGGAGGAGTCATCGACTGGAGTCTTGCGGATGACCCTGACGACCTTTCGACTGGATCACTCGTATGACGGAACGGAGTTCTCGGGCTGGGCGGCGCAGCCCGGCGAGAGGACGGTTCAGGGAGAGTTGACTAGATCTCTCGACAAGCTATTCCCGGACGCGCCGCAACTCACGGTCGCAGGCAGGACCGATGCGGGAGTACATGCCTGGAATCAGGTGGCCAGTTTCTCGACCGAGGGGAGTGGACCCGAAGATCTGCTGCACGCGATCAACGGCACGACTCCGAGGGATCTGACAGTCCATCGTGCTGCTGTAGCCGCGCCCGGGTTCGATGCTCGTCGCGATGCGGTCTCCAGGACCTACTGCTACCGGGTCCTCGTCTCACCGGCTCCGAGTCCGCTCGAGCTTCGTTACGCCCTGCACTGGCCCTACGGGTTCGATCTCGCCCTGCTGGGCCGAGCCGCGGAGTCGTTGCTGGGCCAACACGACTTCACGGCCTTCACCCCCACCCAGACCGATCACGTCCGGTTCGAGCGCGCGGTGTCGCGGTGTGAGTGGGTCGTCGCCCAGAATCGCGGTCCCGGCCAAGGACCCGGAGAGGTTCATGAGCTGTGGATCGAGGCCGACTCGTTCATGCGGAGCATGGTGCGGGTGTTGGTCGGAACGTTGCTCGAGGTCGGCTGCAGGAGGCGGGATCAGGCGGACTTCGAGGCTCTGCTGGAAGGAGCACCCCGTGAGCAGGCTGGAGAGACCGCTCCCGCCCATGGCCTTCACTTGGCCTCAGTCAGCTATCGCTCTGACTAGGCGTAAGCGACTCGGTGCGGGAGAAACAGGGCTGCTGCTACTCGGCGGGTAGAACCGTGACCGGTCCGTCGACCCTGACCCCTACTCGATCCCCTCGGTTCCAGACCGGATAGCCGAGGCGGCGACTCCGAAGTCGGAGACCGGAGTCGAGTTCGACTTCGACCAACTGATCATGTCCGAAGAAGGTCCGGTCGAGCACCGTGGCCTCCTTGAAGCCCGTGCATACATTCTCGAGCGGTGACAGGTCGATGGATTCCGGCCTGATCACTACCTGAGCCGGGCCGCAGAAGGAGGTAGCAGCGTTGATCGGACCCAGCTCGCATTCGACCTCTTCGCCGAGTGCAATTCCCGGAAGTACATCTGCTTCGCCGAGGAATTCCGCTGTCCAGCGGTCGACGGGACTTCCGTAGACCTCTTCGGGCGGCCCGGATTGCACGACACGTCCGTCTCGCATCACCGCTATTCGGTCGGCGATGCTCATGGCCTCTTCCTGATCGTGAGTGACGAAGACCGTCGTGACCCCAGCGTCTTTGAGTATCTGACGAACTTCGCTTCGCATCTGCTCCCGAAGGCTTGCGTCGAGACTGGAGAAGGGCTCGTCCAGCAAGATGGCCTGCGGGTTGGAAGCGAGTGCTCTGGCCAGCGCGACTCGCTGCTGCTGTCCTCCAGACAGCTCATGCGGCATTCGCTCTGCGATCGAGGTGAGACCTACCAACCCCAGTAGCCGATCGAGCCTTCCCTGTTGTCCATCCTCAGGCAGTGCGTAGGCGATGTTCCCACGTACGTCCAGGTGGGGAAAGAGCGCGTAGTCCTGAAAGACGATTCCGACCCGCCGCTTCTCCGGCGCGACGAAGTTACGGTCGTCGGCGACGGTGCGACCTTCTATCTGGATCGAGCCGGCATCCGGAGTTTCGAGACCCGCTATCAACCTCAGCGTCGTCGTCTTTCCACAGCCGCTGGGCCCGAGGAGAGCCGTGATCTCGCCCGGTGTCGCGGTGAGACTCAGCCCGGATACCGCATGCTCAGGTCCGAAGCTCTTGCTGATCGACTCGCAGTGGATGCCCTCCTCGGTATCTACCGAGCCCAACAGGGGAGGGAGCGGGCTGCTCGTATGTGGTGTGACTGAGGGATTCATTCTCTTCCAAGTATGAGGTATAGGGATGGGGCCGAGACAGCCAGCAGGATCAACGACGGGATCGCTCCACGCTCGAAGAAGCCCACGCTCGTTGCACTCCAGATCTCGGTTGCGAGAGTCTCGAATCCGATCGGAGCGAGGATCAAGGTCGCAGGCAGTTCCTTGATCGCGCTGAGGAATACAAGCGCCACCCCTGAGATGACTCCCCCGGCGATCAGGGGGGCGGTGATGGTCTTGAGGGCCGAGAACTGACTGCGTCCGGTTGTTCGAGCGGCCTCCTCGAGCCGAGGGGAGACCTGCTGGACGCTCGTCCGCACTACTCCTATCGCGAGAGGTATGAACAGGACCACGAAAGCGAAGACCAACAGCAAGAGCGTTTGATAGAGCCCCACTACCGCCCTGGTCGCGAAGAACACCAGCGCCAGCGCCACCACGATTCCCGGGAGCGCGTAGCCCGTGTGTGAGAGCCGGTCGGTCCACCTCGCGAACTGACTCGGGAATCTGATCGCGAGGATTGCGATGGGCACTGCGCAGGCCGCCGCGATGAGAGCAGCCGATCCAGAGAGGAGAACCGAGTGACCGGCAGCGGTCACGATTTCGCTCCATTCGATGCTGCCCGCAAAGCTTCGAGTGGCCCAGTAGATGAGCACTGCGACGGGGACGATCAAGGCGAAGGTCGCGAGGAGGGCAAGGAAACCAACTGCCAGATATCTCCACGATCCGAGTTTCCAGATGCGTGGCTCACGCGTTGCCCCCGGCCCGGTGCGGTGACGTGCCTTCAGCCGCGTCCGACCTTCCACCCAAACCAGCACGAGCATGATCGCCACCAGCAGCAAGGAGAGCGATGCGGCACCGATACGGTCGAAGCTTGCCCGGTAGTTGAGGTAGATCTCACGAGTGAAGGAGTCGAACCTCATGATCGACACCGCTCCGAAGTCATGGAGGGTGTAGAGAGCAACCAGTACTGCGCCCGCAGCGATGGCCGGCGCGAGTTGGGGCAGGACCGCGCTGGTGAAGACCCTGAACGGTGATCTGCCCATCACCGATGCAGCGTCCTCGAGCTGAGGGTCCAAGCGTGACATTGCGGTCCTCACAGGCAGCAGCACGAGCGGGTAGGTGAACAGTGACAGCACGATCCACGCCCCAGGGAATCCGATGATCGAGGGGAGCCGCTCCACGCCGAAAGGCCCAGCGAGGATGTCCTGCAGCAGTCCGCTGGGGCCGAAGGCCGAGATGAAAGCGTAGGCGCCGATGTAGCTCGGCACCACCAGTGGCAGTAGGGCCACGACGAGCCAGATCCTGCGGCCGGGCAGATCGGTCCTACCGGTCAGCCAGGCGACAGGGAGGGCGATCAGGGTAGCGGTAGCCGTGACCGCGATGGTCAGCCCTACGCTTCGGGCGACCAACTCGGCGGTTCGCCAGTTCCAGATCGTCTCCAGTGCCGCTGGCAGCGATTGGAAGACCGTGATCAACAGGTAGACGAGCGGAAGGGCCATGGCAAGTGCCAAGAGGGCGCCGATGACGATCAGACCGATCGGTGCCCTTCGACTCGACGCTTGCGTGGCGACGCGGCGTATCGCCGGTCCGACTCCCTGTTCCAATGGTGCCTCCGTGGCTACAGCGCCCCTGTCTCACGCAAGAGATCGAGTGTTCCGTTCAGATCCTTGAGATCCGAGAGGTCGAGGTCCGGTTGCTCGATGCTCGAGAGCGGAACCAGCTCTGGCTCGCTCTCGATGCCTGGCACAAGCGCGTACTCCTTCAGCTCGCGGCCGAAGTATCGCTGGCTCTCGTCTGAGAGTAGGAAGGAGATGAACGCCGCCGCCTCCTCGTCACCGCCAACGAGTTCTCCTGCACCGGCGACATTTATCAGCGCGCCTGCATCGCCGTCGACCGGGAAGTAGGACGAAACCGGATAGTTCGGATCCTCTGCCTGGGCCTTCGCAACGTAGTAGTGATTGAGGAAACCAATGTCGATCTCCTCCGCTGCTATCGCATCTCGAATCGCTTCGTTGTCATCGAAAGACTGGGGTTCGTTGGCGACTATGCCCTCGAGCCACCTCCTCGCGGTCTCCTCGCCCTCTACCAGCCTGAGGGCGGTAACGAAGGCCTGGAAGGAGCCATTGGTCGGCGCCCAGCCGATCCTCCCCTTCCACTCAGGGTCGGTGAAGCCGAGAATCGATTCGGGGAGATCGGATTCCTCGAGTTCACGGCTGTCGTAGCCCACCACACGGGCGCGCCCGGAGGTGCCGACCCAGTTTCCGTCGCTCGCCCTGAATCGCGTGGGTACTCGCGAGAGCGTTTCGGACGAGAGAGCCTCGAACAATCCGGCGTCGTCGACCGCACCGAGCGCACCTGCGTCCTGCGCCCAGAAGACCTCGGCCGGTGTGTTCTCGCCCTCTTCGACGATCGTGGCAGCGAGTTCCGCGGTGTCGCCGTATTTGATCTCGACTTCGACACCGGTTTCCTTCTCGTATCGCTCCATGAGGGGTGCGATGTACTCCTCCTCGCGGCCGGAGTAGATGGTAACCATGCCGTCGTTGGGTTCTGACCCGCAGCCGACGGAAACGGCAGCCAGCGCCAAGAGGGAAAGCGCTCCCAATGACTTGAGTGTCTGCCGCTTGTCGGGGCTCACTCGTCCACCTGAATCCTGTTCGCCTGCCCCTCGTTCATACGCCCCTGATTCCTCTCTTCGTTTTGTGCATCGAGGCTATTCCTAGTCCCTGACTAGGATATCCAATCCCTACTTTCTGGGTCGGAATGCGGGGGAGCGGCGGGCGGGCAGCTCCGAGGCTCGGCCTGAGTTTGACCGGCGCGACCCTAGAATCAGTCACCGATGAAGGTCCTCCTCACCAACGACGACGGAATCTCTGCCAGCGGAATACAGGCGATGCGCCGTGCTCTCCAGAGCGTGGAGGGCCTCGAGGTCGATCTGATCGCACCTGATTCGAACCGCAGTGCAACCGCGAGGAGCATCACCACCCGCGTCCCTCTCTGGGTTCAGCGCATAGAACACGATGACGGCTACGTCGGCTACGCAACCGACGGAACCCCGGTCGACTGTGTCCGCTTCTCGTTGCTCGGTCTGCTCGGCGACCCTCCCGATCTGATCGTCTCGGGGATCAACCACGGCTCGAACTTGGGTGACGATGTCACCTACTCGGGCACTGTCGCCGCCGCCCTCGAGGGTGTCGTCTACGACATTCCGGCTATCGCCGTGTCTCAGCAGTGGAAGGCGGGAGAGATGGGCTACCGCTCGGGGGATTTCGACTTTCGGGTCTCCGCCGAGTTCACCGCCGAGGTCGTCCAGAGGGTGATCTCCGACGGTCTGCCCAGGGAGACCCTGCTCAACATCAACTGTCCTGCTGTCCCACCCCAAGGGGTCGCCGTCACTCATCTCGGGAAGCGCATCTACAAGGACGAGCTCAAGCAGGTCGGTGAGGAGGGCGATCGCCGCCAGTACGAGATCTACGGTTACGACGCCTCATTCGAGGACGACAAGGGGTCGGATCTCAACGCCGTGCACGAGGGTCTGATCTCCGTCACCCCGCTCCACTTCGACTTGACCGATCGGGCCGGATTCGACGCGCTCGAGAGCTGGAAGCTCGGAGGACTGCTGGAAGGGCTCGGCTGATGTCCTCGAAGGCCGCGGCAAAGCGTGCCGCTGAGCTTCGAGAGTCGATCAACCATCACGACCACCAGTACTACGTCCTCGACCAGCCCGAGGTCACGGATGCAGAGTACGACGAGTTATTTCGCGAACTGCGCGAACTGGAGGAGGCCGACCCCGGTCTGTCGACCCCGGATTCACCCACTCAGCGGGTCGGCGGTGTTCCGCTGGAGAAGTTCGGACAGATCGAGCATGCCGATCCCATGCTCTCGCTCGCGAACGCGCGGAACGAGGAAGAGTTGCGAGCCTGGGCCGATCGGGTTGCCAGAGGCCTCGAAAGGCTCGACTTGGCAGCGGCGACCATCAGGTACGTGACCGAGCCCAAGATCGACGGGCTGGCGATCTCGCTCACCTACGAGGACGGTGTGCTGGCCCACGGTGCCACCCGAGGGGACGGTCGAACGGGAGAGGACGTGACCCAGAACCTCAAGACGATCAAGTCCATTCCTCTCTCCTTCCCTGACGCGCCTCCGCTGATCGAGGTGCGTGGCGAGATCTACCTCCCGCTGGCCGACTTCGGTCGCCTGAACGAGTCGCGGTCCGAGCAGGGGGAACCGGTATTCGCCAATCCTCGTAACGCAGCCGCGGGGTCGATCCGTCAATTGGATCCCGCGGTGGCCGCCTCGCGTCCGCTGTCGATGTGGACCTACGGCGTGGGCCGTCTGGAGGGAGCCGAATTCGGCAGCCACAGCGAGTCATTGGCTTGGCTCGCAGAGAGGGGATTTCGGGTCAACCAGGATGTGCAGACCCACGAGGGGATCGACGAGGTTGCCACTCGCTGCGATTGGTGGTCCGAGCGGCGGGATGAACTCGACTTCGAGATCGATGGTGTCGTAATCAAGGTCGACGATCGTTCCCTCCAGCGTGAGTTGGGGGTGGCGGGCCGCGAGCCACGTTGGGCGATCGCCTGGAAGTTCGCCCCGACGACCGCTACCACGACCCTCAAGGAGGTGGTCTGGAACGTAGGTCGTACAGGTCACCTGGTTCCCTTCGCGATGCTCGAGCCGGTGCATGTAGGAGGAGTGACGGTGAGTACGGCGACCCTCCACAACGAAGAGGATCTCGAGCGCAAGGATGTTCGAAACGGTGACGAGGTGGTGGTGTTGAGGGCCGGCGACGTGATTCCACAGGTCGTCTCACATGTCCCAGGCAAGCGCAGGAAGGGAGCGCGCAAGCCCAAGCCTCCATCCAAGTGCCCTGCCTGCGGAACCGCCACGGTCAAACCCGATGACGCCGTATTCACGATCTGTCCCAACTCGAGCGGGTGTCCCGGACAGGTCTTCCAGCACCTCAAGCACTTCCGTCAGGCGATGGAGATCGACGGGCTCGGCGAGAAGAACCTCGAGCGTTTCCTCGACCAAGGCTTGATCACCGATGCAGCTGATCTCTACTCCCTCGAGGCGCCGCAGATCGCCGGCATCGAGGGATTCGCCGAGAAGTCAGCGGAGGTACTGACGAACGAGATCGACGCCTCTCGGCGTCAACCCTTCGGCAAGGTCCTCTACGCACTCGGGATTCGCGGGGTTGGAGAGGTCAACGCCCAGTCGCTCGCTGAGCACTTCGGGTCGATCGCGGCTCTTCAGGCAGCTCAGCCTGAGCAGGTGCAGGAAGCAGACGGGATAGGACCGATCCTCGCCGAGCAGGTGGTGGAGGAACTGGCAGAGGATCGAGCGATCGAGTTGGTCGATCGGCTGGGACGAGCAGGACTCAGATTCGAACTCGACCCCTCCGAGCGTCGTTCCACAGAAGGACCGCTGGCTGGCAAGACCGTGGTGCTCACGGGAACACTCCCGGAGCTCTCACGCGAGGAGGCCACGAAGATGATCAGGCTGGCTGGAGGGAAGGTGACCGGATCGGTTTCGAAGAAGACCGACTTCGTCGTTGCCGGAGAGAACCCCGGTTCGAAGCTCGCAAAGGCGGAAGGGTGCGAGGTAGCGGTTCTCGACGAGGCCGCACTGCGCAAGCTGCTCGGTACCTAGAGAGTCTCCAAAGTGCTCTAAAGGCGCAGGCTGGCGATCAGGGCCGCTGCTCTGTCTTGGGCGGTTCGGGCGGCATCGGTGTCCACCCGACCCCCGAAGAGCAAGGAGAAGACGAACCTCTCGTTCGATGCGGTGCGGCAGTAGCCCGAGAGGGCGCTGACACCGTTCAGGGCCCCAGTCTTGGCCTGACAGCGTCCCTCGGCCGCGGTTCCTCCCATTCGGTAAGCCAAGGTGCCGGTTCGCCCTGCGACCGCGAGTGAATCCCGGAAAGCTGAGGCCACCGCCGAAGATTTACCGGCCATCGAGCGCAGGAACCTCCCGACCGCTGCCGGTGTGGCCCGGTTGCGCCTGCTCAACCCCGAACCGTTTTCGATACCGATCCTGGCATCGTTGGCAGCTGCGAAACGCTCGACGATTCGGACACCTGCCTTGGTGGTTCCAAGTGGGCCGAGTTGGTCTGAGAGGATCTTCAGCGTCATCTCAGCGAGGAAGTTGTCGGAGGGCGCGTTGGTCGCGGCAGCGATCGATGACATGGCCGGGCTTTCCAGTCCGGCCACTTGCTCGGCTCGCTGCAGGTCTTCCGGCGCCCGTTTGACCTTTCCTGTTACGACGACTCCCTGTGCCCGTAGCTGTCTGAGGAGTTCCGAGGCCGCACTGCCGGCCGGATTGGAGAAGGGCCCCGACTCGCCCCAGCCCCAGCCGTAGGAGAGCCCGGACAGCGACCCCAGGTAGGGCCCTCCGGTGACTCCTGTCTGGGGCACGGCGGTTCGCAGATCGAAGTTGCTCGCGTCATAGAAGACCGGTCCCTGGACCCTCGTGATCCCGGCGGCCGCGATGCGCTTCGCTAGCTTCGCGATCCCCGATCCGCCGAGCGTCGGGTCCCCGTCTCCCACCAGAACGACTCCACCCACCGCTACCCCGTCGACCGTTTCGGTCCGGGACCATACGGTCGTCTCGAGGGTGCTCGCGGGGCCGAGGCGTGAGAGCGCGGCGCCGGTGGTGAACAGTTTGGTCACCGAAGCCATAGGGAAGGCTCTTCCGGCATCGTCGACGAAGATCGCCTTGCCCCCTTGTGCGGAGGCTACCCAGGCCCCTGCCGACCCGCCGAACCGACGGAGAAGCTTTCGAAGCTGCTTGCGCAAGATCGTCGGCGAGATCGAGGCAGCGGTTTCAGCGTCGAGTGAGTGTCGAACCGGAGGGGTACGGAATGCGCGATCGGGGTTACCCGGAGCGGCCGAAGCACTCGATGACGACAGGACGACCGCGGAGGCCGAGAGAACCGCCAGGATCGCCGCGAACCGGACCAGGAAGGGCCGTTCGCTTCGTGCTGCCGTGTGGGTGTTCTGTCGAGTGGTCACGTTCAAGCGGTTTTCGAGGGCTGGATCGCCGTTCCTACCCGTTGAAACAACTCCAGGGCACGAGGGTAGCGGGGTCACGCTCAGCCACCTTGGGGCGGGGGTTCACCCTGATATAAGGAGGTATGGACACGGTCGTACGAGTACACGAATCCTCGAGGCGCAAGCGCAAGCGCCCCA
>CAIUSP010000033.1 GCA_903901855.1 uncultured bacterium
AGCTTCGAGACTACGGACGATGGCTGACCGTCGCCAAGGAGACGGCTCCCGAAATCCACCTCCATGCCTTCTCGCCGATGGAGATCGACCACATGTGTGAACGTGAGGGCAAGGATCCCGTAGAGATCTTCGAATACCTGATCGGGTGCGGACTCGGATCGACGCCCGGAACCGCCGCCGAGGTATTGGTGGACGGAGTCCGTGATCGGATCTCTCCCAACAAGCTCCCGGTGGAGAGATGGGTGGAGATAATCGAGGCGTCCCACTCCGTCGGGCTCCGGTCCACTTCGACGGTGATGTTCGGGCACATCGAGGAACCCCGCGAACTTGCGCGGCATATAGGCGTGATCCGCGAGGTCCAGGAGAGGACTGGCGGGATCACCGAGTTCGTACCGTTGAGCTTCATACCGTTCAATACGCTGCTCGGACGCACGCACGGCGTGGAGGAGATCTCGATGGCCGAGAACCTCAAACACACCGCAGCCTTCCGTCTCGGGCTCGGGCGGTCGGTGGTAAACCTCCAGGCCAGTTGGGTCAAGATGGGTCTCGAGGGCGCTACCGAGGCATTGCGATGGGGAGTGAACGATCTCGGAGGCACCCTGATGGAGGAGAACATCTCGAGGATGGCCGGCTCCCAGCACGGAACCAGGCTCGAGCCGGAGGATTTGATCGGCGCCGCTCGCAAGGCCGGTCGGAAGCCAGCCCAGCGGACCACTCTCTACGAGGTGCTCGAGACGTACTGACCGTCTCGTCTCAGCGGAACAGGTCCTCGCCTTCTGGACGCTGCAGCCCGGAAGCACCCGGTCCGTCGTCGTCCGTGACCAGATGCCCGAGCCCCGAGATCACTGCGCCGGGCACGTTCGAGTCCTTCTCTCTGATCAGATCCGCTACTGCCGCAAGGTGATCGGCCGATGCGATGATGGTCGCGCTCAGCTTCCGGCCATGAGAGTCGCTGCGACCTTCCCAGTCGTCGAGTGGTTCGATCCCTGCGCAGCCGATCGCTACCTCGGCCTGACCGAGTCGCCACGCACGTCCGAAACTGTCGGCGATCACTACCCCGGGCCTCTCGCCGGAAGATGCTTCTATTCCGGATCTGATTCTGCGGGCCGAGGCATCAGCGTCCTCTGGGAGTAGGCAGACCGTGTCGGCGTCTGGCAAGTTCGACGCGTCGATGCCTGCGTTGGCGCATACCCATCCGGAATTCGTCTCGACGATGAGTCTGCCCGAGGTCGCTCTGAGCACCTTCCGGCTCTCGGTCAGGACCAGTTCGACCAGACGCGGGTCCCGACCGACCTCCTCGGCGACGCGCCTTGCCTCCTCTCCTGGTTCAACGCTTGCGAGGTCTCTCACTCTGCCCTCTGCCTTGGAGACGATCTTCTGGGAGCAGACGATGATCTCGTCGCCACTGGGTTGGGCTCTCGCGGCGATCAGGGCACCGAGGTCATCTCCTTCCGAGATCTCCGGAATCCCCGCAAGTGGCCGGACCTCGATCCGTCGCCTGTCGTCGTGGCCCGTGATCAGGCTGGGGGAGGTGTGGGTGAGCTGTCGGTCAGACGGACTGCCGACTCGTCGTCTTCGGTCGGGTCTCCACCGATCTCCCACAGGACACGCGCCGCGCGAGGTGAGCGCTCCGCGCTGACCAGAAGAGCCTCGCGGAGATACGCGAGGTCCTCGGGCGTATCGAGATCATGGGCGAGTCCCTCGATCTCTTCGAGGGCAAAGCTCACCCCGGACGCTCTGGCGCGGCCGGTATGCCGGACGAGGCTTTCAGAACCGAACGCCGGCTCGAAGCAGTCCGGCGGCGTGAGTATCAGTGCGTTGGTACCCGAGTGATCATGGTTCGGCACGATCAGCGCGGCGCGGGGGGTGCGGCCCAGGTGTGCATCGAAGTCGACCGGGTCGAAGAGCGGGCAGTCGGTTGGGAGCACGGCCACGCGCTCGAAGTCGCCGGCTACTGCGTCGCGGATGCCACGTGCCGCAGCGTCAGAATGTCCGGGGTCTTCGGCAAGCGAGAGGACGTCGATACCGACCCACTTAGCGTGCCGCACCACCTCTGAGTCGGAGGTGACGATCAGGACGTCGTCCACTGTCTTGCAGCGCCGTACTTTGATCATCATGTCGAGGAATAGTTCCTCTGCGAGTCGAGCCCTATCGGCAGCCGAGATCTCGCCTGCGAGTCGCTCGTGGGCACGGCTGAACTCCTTCACCGGGAGGATCGCCAGAGTGCGAAGTCGTTCTGCTCCGAACATTCGGTTGGAAGGCTAGCGAGGGCCAGTCGTCGGCTTGGCAGATCTCGCCCCGATTGGCGACGCCGTCCAGATCACGCGAGGTCTCAGGTCAAGGATTCGAGGAGCTGGAGCAGGGAGCGCGCGAGATCCTGTCTATCCGACGCATTCTCCATCAGCGTCTTGCCGCGATAGAAGGGAGGATCTTCCGAATCCTCTGCAGGGTCGTCGTCATCGCATACGAGTGCGGTGAGGAGTCCCTCGTACAGAGAAGCGATTCCCGATGCATCGCTCGGACGACCGAGTGCCTTCAGGCATTCCTCGGTCGGCCCCTTGATCGACCTGCCAGCGATCAAGGGACTGACGGCGATCACGGGGACTGAGCTCGATTCCACAGCCGACCTCAGGTCCGGCATCCCGAGGATGGGCCCGATCGACAGAACCGGGTTGGAGGGGCCGATCACGATGAGATCTGCTCCGGTGAGGGCACTCAGGACCTCAGGTGTGGCAGTTGCCCCCTCGAGGCCATCTACGTTCACCTCCTCGATCGGATCGGAGCCTCCATCTGCGATCAGATACTGCTGAAGGGTCCGCCAACCCGCACCCGTCTTGATCCGCGTCCGAATCGGCGTCTCCGTGGCCGGCAGAACGGCTGCGGTCACCCCCAGCGCCGAGGCGATCTGAGCCTGGGCAGCTGTCCGCGTTCCGCCCTCGGACACGAAGGTGGACCGGTAGATGCAGGTGGCGAGGTCCCGATCGGAGATCCGAAACCAATCGGGTGCCCCGAGCAGTCCGAGGCGATCGAAGACGGTGAAGGTGTCGCCGGCGATACCCCACCCACGTTCTTCGTCGATCTGACCAGCCAGCCAGTAGGTGATCAGGTCCGGGTCGGGCGATACGTCGATTCCGAGCACCGTCTCGTCATCGGCAGGGTTCGCGATGACAGAGAGACGCTCACCGATCTCAGCCTGGAATCCAGCTGCGAGCTTCGCGCCGCCGGTTCCGCCCGCCAGGAGTGCGACCCGCGGGGAGCCCCTCAACTCCAGTGGTCTCCATCTGGCAGGCCGGTGACCCTGATCCCCGAATGGGTCTTGTACCGCCCATTGATCGAGATCAGCAACGGCGTGAGCGACTCGGTGATGCGGGATGTCTCGAGAGCCCCGGCGTTCACCGGCCGCAGGCCCGGGATCAGTCCGATCAGCTCCGCGACCACCGCTTTGTCGGCTTTGCGGTCACCGCAGATGAGCGTGTCCTCGTCGAACTCATCTCCGTCGGTCAGGGACTTTGCGCTGACCGTGTGCAGAGCGGAGACGACGGTGACCCCCTCTGGGACCATCTCCTGCGCCTGCTCAGCTGCAGAGCCCTGCCAGACACCGAGCAACCGGGTGGCTTTGCCCGCGACCGCTGCGGCCAGCGGGACCGTGCAGTCGACCAGGATCTGACCCGACGAGAGATGTTCCCTCAGGTTGGTCAGCGTCTCGGATTGTGCTCGGAACGGAACCGCGAGGAAGAGGACTCCGCCGCGGTTGGCAGCCTCTTCGTTGGACAGTCCCTCCACGCTGGCGCCGGGAACCTCCTGTACTGCGCGTGCAGCGGACTCGAGGGCTCTCTCTGGGTCACGGGAGCCGATGGCGACAGAGAGTCCGGCCCGCGCGAATGCGAGCGACAGCCCGAATCCGAGTGCACCCGTTCCACCGATGATCGGGACGGTACTCGCGTCTTTTGCTGGCGGGGGAGGATTCATCACGGGGCGAGTCTAGGTGCTGGCGACAGACTTCGGCAGCCGGACTATCCTCTTCCGGGATGAGACTCGAAGGGCGTAGAGCGATGGTCACAGGTGGGGCGCAGGGAATAGGCGCAGCGATCGCTGAACGCCTGGCTGCCGAGGGCGCGACAGTTGCAATCGGGGACCTCAAGCAGGATCAAGCCGCAGAGGTGGCGGATCGCATCGGAGGATCGGCAGGAGAACTGGATGTGACCTCAGTCGACTCGGTATCTGCATTCGTGGCCGAACACGGTCCCTTCGAGATCCTCGTCAACAACGCCGGGACCGATGAGTTCGGATTCTTCACACAGACGACTCCCGAGCAGTGGGAACGGGTCATGGCGGTGAACCTCGGCGGAGTGTTCGCTTGCACCCATGCCGTCCTGCCCGCAATGCAGGAGGCTGGTTACGGGCGGATCGTTTCGATCGCCTCGGAGGCAGGTCGTGTCGGGTCGAAGGGATCGGCCGTCTATTCGGCCGCGAAGGGAGCGGTGATCGCTTTCATGAAGGTGATCGCCCGAGAGAACGCCCGTTACTCGATCACCGCGAATTCGATTGCTCCCGGACCGATCGAGACTCCTCTGCTCATGCAGGCCACCGAATTCGGGGAGATGGGGAAGAAGCTGATCCAGACGATGCGGGATTCAACCCAGATGAAGCGCCTCGGGACTCCTGAGGAGGTCGCGGCGGCAACCGCGTTCCTCGCCTCGGATGATGCCTCCTTCGTGACCGGGGAGACGCTCGGCGTCTCCGGCGGTCTGGGGATGATTTGACCCCCACGGCGCCGGTGCTTCCCGCGGAGGTTTCGATACGTGAGGTAGGTCCGCGGGACGGTTTCCAGAATGAGCCCGAGACGATTCGGACCGAAGACAAGTTGAGGCTGATCGGGATTCTCCTCGATGCAGGCCTGCGCAGGATCGAACTGACCTCATTCGTCCGAAGTGATGTGATCCCGCAGCTCTCAGATGCCGAGGAGGTCCTGTCCGGGATCGAACCGCGCGATGGCGTCGTCTACTCCGCTCTGGTTCCCAACCTGCGCGGGTTGGACCGGGCCCTCGGTTTCACCGACAAACTGGGGGAGGTGAGCTTCTTCTGTTCGGCGACCGAATCGCACAACAGGGCGAACGTCAACCGCAGCATCGAGGAGTCGCTCGGTGAACTCGAGCAGGCAGTTGGCAAGGCCTCGGACTCCGGTTTGCGCTGCGTGTCGGTGATCTCGGTCAGTTTCGGTTGCCCATACGAGGGCAGGGTGGAACCTGAGACCGTCTTCGGGATTGCCGAGCGTCTGGTTGCGGCTGGCTGCGACGAAATTGGCTTCGGCGATACCACGGGTATGGCCAATCCCCGTCAGGTCGGTGAGTTCTTCGTAGCGGCGAGCGAGCGTTTGGACGGCACCGAGCTAACTGCCCACTTCCACAACACTCGGGGCCAGGGCCTCGCTAACGCCCTCGCGGCTCTCGAGGCAGGTGTTTGCTCGTTCGAGAGTTCATTCGGTGAACTCGGGGGCTGCCCGTTCCCCCCGGGCGCCACGGGAAACATCGCCACTGAGGACCTGGTCGGCATGTTGGAGGAGATGGGAATAGACACGGGGGTCGATTCGGCTGCGGTCGTCCGCGCCTCGGCGGCCGCTCAGGAAATACTGGGCAGGCCCCTTGGCTCTCATGTCTTGACCGCTGGTCCGGTCGATTGGAGTGGACCCGAGCAGTCTCCGGAAGCGTGAAGGTCTAAATTCCCGTTGGTCAATGCTCAGCGATCCATTCAGACAGGCAGCAGAGGCGAAGGACTTCTCCAAGATGGAGGATCTCTTCACGGAGAGCGTCGTCTTCCGTAGTCCGGTCGTATTCAAGGCCTATGAGGGCAGAGATGCGCTCAGTGTGCTGCTCTCCACGGTCTCGGAGGTGTTCGAAGACTTTCGTTACACGGATCAGGTCGAGACCGGGAATTCAGCGGTACTCGTCTTCAAGGCCCGGGTCGGGGAGCGTGAGGTCGAGGGTGCGGACTTCCTCTACTTCGACGAGACCGGTCAGGTGGAGGAGATGATGGTGATGGTTCGCCCGCTGAGTGGAGCGATGGCGCTGGCGGAGGCGATGAAAGCGCGGCTCGAGGCTGCGGGCGTCATCTGAGTTGGCGAGTTCGGAAGCTCGGTTCCTGCATGAATACTTCTAGCCAGACACTCGTTTCCGTTTAGGATTGTCCAGGCAATGGCTGTAGATCAGACAAGTCTCGATCGCATCAGGAACGCTTCGTTCCCGACCGTACGTCGTGGGTACGACAAGACCGAGGTAGAGCGGTTCCTCACCAAACTCGCCGATTGGCTCGAGACCGGCGCGGGTGACGAATCGCGCACCGATGCAGTGAAGCGCGAACTGGAGCGCATCGGTCAGCGGACCTCCGCGATCCTCGCCCAGGCAGAGGACAGCGCGAGTCAGATCCGTCAAGAGGCTGAGACCGAGGCTGCCGACCTGCTTACCCGTGCCAAGCGCGAATCCGAGAGCCTTCTCGCGAAGGCGAAGAAAACCTCCGGAGACGCCGCGAAGAAGGCCGATCAGCTCCAGTCCGAGACGAAGAAGAAGTCCGAGACCGAAGCCAAGGAACTGATCGCGAAGGCGAAGGCCGAGGCTGACGAGATCCTCGACGACGCTGCTCGGCGCAAGAGCGACATCGAATCCGTAATCGACGATCTCTACGAGAGGCGCGACGAGACGGTCGCCGATCTCGAGACCCTTGCCTCGAAGCTCGGAGAAACCGCGAAGGAACACGCTGGCGATAACGGCTCCACGGCCAAGCCGAAGGCCGGCGCTGCCAAGCAGAAGGCTTCCGCCAAGTCCAAGTCCTGAGCGGCCGGTTCGAGATGAACGATATCCGGGGTGCTTCCGAGGCGGCAATCGGCGGCGGTCCTGCGCATCATCGCGAAAAGGTCGCCGGCCAGGGGAAACTGCAGGTCCGCGAACGAATTGCCTCTCTCCTCGATGAGGGGAGTTTCTCCGAGTCGGCACTGCTCGCGAACTGGGAGAAGGAGGGTCTCGGTGCGGACGGTGTCGTTTGTGGTCTCGGGAAGATCAGCGGTCGCACGGTAGCGGTCGTGGCCAATGACCCTGCAGTGAAGGCAGGATCATGGGGAGCAAAGACGGTCGAGAAGATCCTGAGAACCCAAGAGGACGCAATGCGTCTGCAGGTACCCGTCATCTATCTGGTCGATTCCGCTGGTGCCCGGATCACGGATCAGGTCGAGATGTTCCCCGGGCGACGCGGCGCAGGCAGGATCTTCCGCAACCAGGTGCGAATGTCCGGACAGATTCCGCAGATCTGCCTCCTGCTGGGACCGAGCGCTGCCGGCGGCGCCTACATTCCGGCATTCTGCGATGTCGTCGTGATGCACGAGGGGAACGCAGCGATGTATCTCGGTTCCCCGCGAATGGCTGAAATGGTGATCGGCGAACAGGTCAGCCTCGAGGAGATGGGCGGAGCGAAGATGCACACGACCGTCTCGGGGTGCGGCCACTTCCTGGTCGGCAGCGACGAGGAGGCCATTACGCTTGCCAAGCGCTACCTCAGCTACATGCCGCAGAGCTGGGATGGAGAACCCCCTGCCGCACCCCCGGCGGAGCCGTCGGCCGGCTCCTCTCCGTCCGAGATAGTCCCGGACGACGAGAAGTCTCCGTTCGACATCAAGGACCTGATCGATTCACTGGTAGACGCTGACTCCTTCCTGGAGGTCCAGGAAGGTTGGGCCGGCGAGATCGTGGTCGGGTTAGCCCGGCTCGACGGGAAGGTCACCGGCGTCGTCGCCAACCAGCCGAAGGTCAAAGGGGGCGTTCTCTTCGTCGATTCCGCAGACAAGGCTGCGCGCTTCATCGAAACCTGCGACGCCTTCAATCTGCCGCTCCTCTTCCTCGCCGACGTCCCTGGATTCATGATCGGCAGGGAGGTGGAGCGTCAGGGGATCATTCGACACGGTGCGAAGATGATCAGTGCGGTTTCTGGTGCCCAGGTGCCGAAGATCTCGGTGGTCGTCCGCAAGGCCTATGGCGCTGGCCTGTATGCGATGGCTGGACCGGCCTTCGATCCGGACTGTTCGTTGGCGCTGCCAGGGGCTCAGATCGCGGTGATGGGTCCGGAAGCGGCAGTCAACGCCGTCTTCTTCAATCAGATCGCCGAAATCACCGATCCCGACGAACGTGTCCGATTCGTCGAGCAGAAGCGAGAGGAGTACGCGGCTGACATCGATCTCCTCCACCTCGCATCGGAGATGGTGATCGACGCCATCGTCGAGCCATCCGCGCTGCGCGAGGAACTGATCAGACGGTTCTCGATGGCCGCATCGCGTGGTCGGGACGATCCCCCACGGAATCGCGCGATCACGCCTGTCTGAGGATCACTGCGTCTCAGCTGTCGCTGGAGGGGATGAAGAAGTCGAGGGCTTCCGGATTCGAGAGGGAGTCCCGGCTGACAGCGCGGGCTGGATCCTCTCCCATCAGGATCCTCTTCACCGGGACTTCGAGGATCTTCCCCGACAGCGTCCTCGGAACCTCTCGGATCTGGGTCACCTCATCTGGGACGTGGCGGGGTGAGCAGTGCTGGCGGATCGAGCCGCGTATCCGTTTCGTCAAATCCTCATCCAACTTTCGGTCCTCCCCGAGCACCACGAACAGGGCCAGCCAACCCTCGGTTCCCTCTCGCGGCAGGTCCACGGCGAGGACATCGGTGATCTCAGGGATTCGCAGCGCTGCTGAGTAGATCTCGCTGGTCCCCATTCGGACTCCCTGCCGATTTATCGTGGAGTCCGACCTCCCGTAGATGACCGCGGTTCCCCTCGACGTGATCTCGATCCAGTCACCGTGTCGCCAGACGCCGGGGAACATCGAGAAGTAGCTGTCGCGATAGCGACTGCCGTCCGAGTCTCCCCATAGGTAGAGGGGCATCGACGGCATCGGTTGTGTGACCACCAGTTCGCCGACCTCATCAGTCAGTGGTTCTCCGTCTTCGCTCCAGGCTTCGACGGATGCTCCAAGGGACCTGTCTTGCAGTTCTCCCGCATAAACCGGCAGAGTGGGGACAGCGCCCACGAACGAGGTGCAGACATCGCTTCCGCCGCTGGTGGAGAAGAGCCAGAGGTCGGAGCCGAGCTGTTCGTAGAGCCAGCGAAAGCCCTCCGGCGAGAGGGGGGAGCCGGTGGAACCGATCGATTCGAGCGCCGAGAGATCTCTTCCACCGCGGAGCGGGATTTCCGCTTTCATGCAGGCTGCGATGAAGCTCGCGCTGGTACCGAAGCATGTGACTCCTGTCTCGGCTGCCAGGTCCCATAGGCGCCCGAGATCCGGGTATCCCGGGTTGCCGTCGTAGAGCACGATCGTGGCTTCGGTGAGCAGGCCGGAAACCAGGAAGTTCCACATCATCCAGCCGGTGGTCGTAAACCAGAAGAAGCGATCACCCTGCTTCAAGTCATTGTGGAGATGGAGCTTCTTCAGGTGCTCGATCAGGATCCCGCCCTGTCCCTGGACGATCGCTTTCGGCAGGCCGGTCGTCCCCGATGAGTAGAGGACCCAGAGGGGGTGCGAGAACGGCACCCTCTCGAACCTCAGATCAGCTCCTTCTCCGGACTCGAGCAGGTCCCCCCAGACGGTCGTCGGAAGACCGCCGATACTCTCCTCGCGTCTCGTCGGGTCGAGATAGGGGCACAGCACCACCTGTTCGAGGCTCCCCATCTCCTGGCAGATGCGCTCGACCTCCTCTAGCCGGTCGAAGTCCTTGCCGCCGTATCTGTATCCGTCGACGGCGAAGATGACCTTGGGTTCGATCTGGGCGAACCGATCGACCACACTCGACTCTCCGAAGTCAGGCGAGCAGCTCGACCAGACGGCGCCGATGGATGCTGTTGCCAGGAACGCGACTACGGCCTCGAGAGAGTTGGGTAGATAGGCGACGACCCTGTCCCCTGACTCCACCCCGAGGCTCCGCAGGCCTGAGGCTACGGCGGCCACCTGCGCGCGGAGATCCCCCCACCGCACCTCCGACGTCTCCCTGATCTCTGACGCATGGATGACCGCCAGATCCGAATCCTCCTTGCCGCGGAAGATGTGCTCGGGGTAGCTCAACTTGGTTCCCTCGAACCATCGCGCTCCCGGCATGGTCCGGTCGGTGAGTGCGGGACCGCTGCCGTCGGCGTCGATCTCGAACCACTCCCAGAGAGATTCCCAGAAATCCTCGATCTGCTGGACCGACCACGACCTGAGGTCCGCGTACTCGGGGAAATCGAGGCCGCGGGTCTCCTCGAGCCATCTGGTGTACTCGGTCAACTGCGCGGAGGCGATCCGGTCGGCAGAGGGCTGCCACAGGGGTGTCACTTCGCGCGTCATCCGTCTACTCCAGCGCGTCGAACGGCATGGGATGGCGATTCAGCCTCAGCGTCGATCCTTCGGACCAGACCTTCAGCCGTATCTACTGCATGTCGCATGACCGCCGGATCCACTGTGACCGGGAGGTCCGCCATGGTGCTGCGCCAGGGCTGAGGCAGCCCTTGCTCGAGGGCGGTCAGGGTCACTGCGTCTAGGCCCGCTGAGTGTGCCGCCACTGCATCGCCGCTGACCGGCTCAGGGGCCGACGGAATCTGACTTAGTTCGGCAGTGAGCCTGGGGGGAGGCTGGATTCCCACGCCCGCACCCTGGGATGACCTGAAACAGACGGTTCCCGAGCCCACCGACTGCATCTCGACCACGGTGGTGCGGCGGTCGGGCTGGCGAAGCTCTCGGTCGGCGAAGAACGCCCTCATGCCTTCGCCGAAGCAGGTCGAGCCTCCCGTGAAGACGATCCACACGTCAGAACGGATGGGCGGATCGACACTCAGTCTGCGCGCGAGCTCGAGACAGGCGATGGCTCCTGATGCGTTCTCGCAGGCACCCGGGCTCGGCTTCGCCAGAGCAGAATCGATCAACAGGAAGGCGATGACGGCGAGGACCACGGTGGGCAGGATCTGGATGATGGTCAACCAAGCCGGATCGAAGCCGGCGAGCCTCGCGCCGATCAGCGGCATCAACGGTGCCAAGCCAACCCAGAGGAGGGCTCGGTAGATACCCAGCCGCGTGCCCACGGCGATGGGCAGTCGGCGGCGCAGATCGAAAGCGCGAGCACCCTTGACCCAGCCTGTCCTCGGGACATCGCAGCCCGCGACCAGGATGATCCGCTCGGGTGCATCGGGAAGTTCTCCCATCGAGATCACGTTCTGCGATCCACGCCGGAACAAGAGCCTCCGCAGCAGGTAGAACCGAGAGGAGAGGTCGAGATAGCAGGAGGCGATCACCAGGAGCAGCAGCCCAAATCCGAGTGGTGCGTTGTAGGCGGAGATGACGCTCGAGAGAGCACCGAGTATTGCGTGCAGGGCCTGCACGGCCTCTGCGCTGCGATGCACGTAGATGGCCTGAATCTCCGTCACCCGTCCCAGCTGGCTCAGCCTGTCCCTGAGCAGATTCGCGGCCCGACGCTCTGCATCGGTTCCGGGGGCACGCCCCCCGATTGCCACCAGCGAATCGATTTCCCTGTCGACCATGATCGGGATTATCGCCCCGTCAAGGGGGGTAGTGTCGCGTCTATGGTTTCTCTGCTGGCCGGAGTGGCGGAACTGGCATACGCGACGCACTCAAAATGCGTTGCCCGTAAGGGCTTGTGGGTTCGAATCCCACCTCCGGCACCTCGGTTGCCGAACCACCTGCGATAGCGTCGCGGCCATGTGTGGCAGGTACACGCTCACCGATCCGGATCCGCAGGGGCTGCGGATGCGGTTCGAGCTACCCGGGGACTCGGTGATCGATCAACCCGCCCGCTTCAACATCGCGCCCACCAGCGAGGTGCTCGCGGTGAGGCGAGTGCCGGGGGATTCGGATGAGGTGCCGGTCAGGGAGTCTGGACTGCTCAGGTGGGGGTTGGTTCCGTCTTTCGCCGATCCGGCCACCTTCGACCGGCTGCTGATAAATGCTCGCTCCGAGACGGTTGCATCGAAACCGGTATTCCGTGAGGCCTTCGAGAGCGGACGCTGTCTGATTCCGGCTGACGGCTTCTACGAGTGGCAGAAGACCGAGACAGGGAAGCGACCGCACTTCTTCTCGTTACCCGGGAGGGACCTGTTCGCTTTCGCCGGAATCTCGTCGCTCGCCGAATCCCGCGACGGCAGCATCCTGGCCTCGTGTTCCCTGCTCACCTGCGAGCCGAGCGCCGAGGTGGCTCCCGTTCACAAGCGGATGCCGGTCATCCTCGCCAAGGAAGATGAGGCGCGATGGCTCAGCCCCGATGCCCCGGTCGAAGAGCTACTGGAGATGATGAGGCCTCTTCCGGGTCTCGAGGTGCGAGAAGTATCGGAGTCGGTCAACTCCTCACGCAACGAGGGACCCGAGTTGCTCGAGCCACCGATGAATCTCTTCTAGGCGGGGACCTGCTTGCCGATGGGGCGTTCTTCCTCCACGTGCCAGTCCTGATTGAAGGCGACGATCGAGAGCGCCACCAGGACGATCTGCAGTGGAATCATCGCGATAGTCAGCAGCCCAAGTATCTCCTCCGGCAGTGCGGGGCTGCTGAGTCCGTCCTTTGCGCGCTCGAACCAGCCCGGTGCCGCGAGCACCGAGAAGATCGCAAGGATCATCGCCAGAGCGGCTGCGACCGGGAGGACCCCTCTGCTCCAGTTGAACACCCGCCACGCGAGCAGCAGGTAGATCACCACGTAGGCGAGGGCGAAGTTCTTACCTCCTTCGAGCTTGCTCCAGCCACCGAGGATGATGATCAGGGCGAGCAGCGCCGACAGCAGCAGGAGGAAGATGACAGCGACGCGGGCGCCCTGAGAGGCAGACTTCTCCCGGTTGGGCCTCCAGAGTTCATACCCCGGACGAGCGGTTGCGACCTCCATGGCTGTCAAGTCTAGAATCTCGGCGGGTCGCTCGCTTCAGGACCCAAGCGGACGTGGCGGAACTGGTAGACGCGCCAGGTTTAGGTCCTGGTGGGCTGACGCCCGTGGAGGTTCGAGTCCTCTCGTCCGCATACGCTGTACGGCCTCTGCTTTGGACCGAGATCGAACGGGGGAGCGGGACAGCCAGGACTCGAACCTGGAATCGCCGGTTTTGGAGACCGGAGCCTTATCCAATTTGGCCACTGTCCCTACCTCTGTGATGCTAGCCAGCCGCTCCTCGACAGGGGTGGCGGGCCGATTCAGGAGGGCGAGGGTTACTTCTTCCGGAGAGGAACCGGCTGCGGACCGGTCTCTTCACGACACGCTTCGCCACTGCACCGGGAAAGCTCGTCGAGCAGGCCGGTCAGCCAGTTCCTGACGTATCCGTACCTCCGGTTGGTTGCAACATTCTGCATCTGTGCGGGGTCGCGCTTCATGTCGTAGAGCTCGTTCTGCCCGTTGGAGTAGGTCGTGAAGACGTACCTGTTCGTTCTCACCGTCAGGTAGCCCGGAGCCCTCATGGTGATCCGTGCCCTCGTTCCAGCCGCTCGGTAACGCTCCGAGGAAGGTGAGACCGGTTCCTGCTCGAGGTCCCCGACCCCGGTCAGTCCGGTGGCTGGATTGTCCCCACCATCTGACCCCGACGCGTCCTCGTCGTCGGTGGAGCCGCCGGTGAAGCCCTCGATCAGCAGCGGCCGGGTGCTCCGGCTGTCGGGATCACTCGCATAAGGGAGGAGGGAGCGCCCGTCGGCAGCCGGGTCGATCGAGCCCGAGGCGATCTCCAGGATGGTCTGCGGGACATCCACGAGCGATACCAACTCTCGACTCGTCTCTCCTGCGGGAAGGTTCGGACCTCGGACGATCAGGGGAACCCGCGCCGAGGGCTCGTAGGGAAGGAACTTCCCGGCCGGTATCCGATGCTCGCCGCGAAAGTAACCGTTGTCCGAGGTGAAGATGACATAGGTGTTCTCGAGTTCTCCGGTGCGATCCATCTCATCGATCAGAGAGCCGATCGCCTCATCGACCGACATCAGCTGCTCGAGTCGCCGCTTCCGCTCGTCGTTGATCCTCCGGAGGCTCGGCTTGGAGATCCTCTTCGTTGCCTTCCTCAACCAGGCTGGTTTGTCCGAGATGTCCCGCTCGTTGCCCCCGGGGACCGGTTCGAGTTTCTGGCCGGCCTTCAGGCCCCAGTGGCGCGGCGCGGGTTCGAACGGGAAGTGCGGACCCCCTGGCCAGAAGGCGAACATGAAGGGCGCGGTTTCTCCCTCCTGACTCTCCAGGAACTGCAGGGCCTTCGCTCCGACGACGTCTGTCATGTAGTCCCCGGGGGCGAATCCGTACTCGCTGTAGGTCATCGGATCGCTCTGGTGGATGCTGCTCGCCAAATTGAAGTTGTAATAGAAGTCGAGGAAGTTCCCCTCTGAGGTCTTGGCGGACCAGAAGTCCCAGCCGGGAGTCTTGGGTGGCGCCTCTGGGCGGTCTCTGAGGTATCCGTTCATGTACTTGCCGGCAAGCCCGGTTCGGTAACCGGCTTCCTGCAGCCGGACCGGCAGGGCCTCCTGTTCACCCGATTCCTGGAACTTCGCCCACCCGCCCTGGGGTGCGAAGTTGCCGCGCACATCGTGATTGTGGGCGTAGAGGCCTGTGAGCAGGCTTGCGCGGGAGGGGCAGCAGAGTGGGTAGCTCACATAGGCGCGTTCGAATGTCACGCCTTCGGCTGCGATCAGAGTTCGCACGTTCGGCATCGCCTCGAGCTCGTCGTACCTCTGATCGTCTGTGAGGATCATCAGGACGTTCCGCGGTGTGTCCCCGGATGCGAGAGACCCCGAGGCCGAGACGGCCCCCAGTGAACAGACCGCGAGGAGCGCTGCCCAGAGGGCGATCGCGCGGGTGCGGTGTGTCGCCCGGTGGCTAGGTCGTGGTGTGATCTGCGTGGTCTGCCTCATGGTGGCGGATCGTTCCCGCTCTCAGAATAGAACCCGGCCTCGGTGGACAAGTTGCCCTGACCGGGGAATGGCCTCCGGCTACCTATAATCGCTCGGGCGAATGCGGGCGAAGTGTTATTGGTTGCACAGAAGCCTTCCAAGCTTCTAGAGCGGGTTCGAATCCCGTCGCCCGCTCTCCCGCATCGCGACATCGGGGCGTGGCGCAGTCTGGTAGCGCATTCGGCTGGGGGCCGAAAGGTCGTCGGTTCAAATCCGACCGCCCCGACTCATGACAACCGGTTCACGGGCAGTACATCCGAGCAAGGGCAAAACCTCAACCTCTAGTCGAGGGTTAGTCTGAGCACGGGCCTCAACCGGGGTCCTTCTCGACCTTCGAGATCTGTTCCGACACCCCTCGATCGGAGTCGATCGATCCGAGGTCGATCCCGGGTGGCATCTCGGCGTGGAGTTCGTTGCTCGGATCTATCTGAGCGGTTCCCCGACGCAGATCGAAATCCATCACGTGACCTCCCACCGTCCTGTCGCCGTCGATGAAATGCAGGTGCCAGCCGCCCACCTCGATCCCCTCTGCAAAGTCGGGGAAGCGAAAGCCCACCAGAGTTCCCTCGACCTCTCCCAAGTCGAAGATCCGCTGGTCGCCGATGATCTCGGTCAAGGGTCTATACGGAGGGTCCTGCCGAGGTACCGACCTCGCCCGGACCTGGGCGAAACTCCCATCGACGCGGACCGCACAGGAGGGCATTCCGGAGGGCCGGAGGGTGTCCAGTTCCGAGGTCATCTGATCGAAATTCATCGGCCCCACGAGGGCCTTCTCGCCGGTGGGCTCGAAGTCGGCGACGACCGCGAAGGGTGTCAGCACATCGTCATCGAGTCGTTCGATCGAGCCGTCGATGGACGCCCGGTAACAACATCCTTCGAGCACGATCAGCTCACCATCCAGACCGTTGGTGGTGCCGAGGCCGAGGTCACCTGTTTGGCGTAGTTCGCCCAGGGTGAGATCACCGTCGTAGGCGCCATCGAGGAGGGCCTGGATCGTCGAGGTCTGATGGAGCACATGCGGTTCATGGCCTTCGGCTGCCAACTCCTCGCGAGTCAGTGCCTCGACATGGAGGGATCTGATCTGGCGCTCGTCGAGCATGGCCCACAGTCTTCCACCCGCTAGATTCCATCGTCCCGCGGCTGTGGCGGAACTGGTAGACGCGCAGGCTTCAGGTGCCTGTGTCCTTCGGGACGTGGAGGTTCGACTCCTCTCAGCCGCATCACCCAGACTGACGTTGCGCTCGCTAAAATCGCGCCTCGCTCATGTCCGAGGGTGCAGAGCCCTCATCTGGGCATGAAATACCCGCCGCTATCGTCTAGGGGACTAGGACGCCGGATTCTCAGTCCGGAAACCGGGGTTCGAATCCCCGTAGCGGTACCTCTCTCTGCGTCGCCCGGCTCCGGAAGCTGCCGGGATGGCATTGCTAAGCGCCTATTAAGTCCCTTGGATTTCGCTGAGGCAGGCGTGGTCTCCGGGGGCACCTGAAGTAAAGTCACGCTTGGGATAAAGGAGAGATAGGGGGTGCCTGATGCACCCTCATCGAGAGGAGAGAAGTTGGTCCCACAGGCAACGCCAGAGGGGTCGATGCCGGAGGTTGAGGCGTGAGCCCAGACCGCAATACGGGCGGGCTGGTCCGTGGTGCTTCCACGACCCGCATCGCAGCGCTAGGCGCCTTGGGTCTGGTCATCGTCGCGCTCATCGTGCTCCTGCTCTCGGGGGGCAAGAGTGGCTACACCTACACCTTGCTGTTCGAGAACGGCGGTCAACTCGTCGGGGGCAACGAGGTGAAGATCGGGGGCGTTCCGGTGGGCAAGGTCGACTCGGTCGAACTGACCGAGGATTCGCAGGCCGAGATCACGATCACCACGGAGGAACCGATCCCTCAGGGCACTTCGGCCGTGATCAGGGCGACCTCCCTCTCGGGGATCGCAAATCGATACATCACCCTCAACCAGCCCTCCGGCAATCAGCCCGATCTCGAGGATGGCTCGACCATCACTCAGGTTGCGACTACCTCACCTGTCGATATCGACCAGCTCTTCAACACCTTCACCCCTGAGGCGCGCAAGGGGCTTCAGGACCTGATCCAGGGGTCGGCCTCCTGGTATGCCGGTAACGGCAAACTCAAGAACAAGGCCGTGAAATACTTCGCCCCATCACTGGTCCAGACCGACGAGTTGTTCAAGCAGGTCGGTGGCG
>CAIUSP010000034.1 GCA_903901855.1 uncultured bacterium
TCGATCTGGTTACCGATGCCAACAAGCGCGAGCTGATCGGAGCGCGTGAGGCCGTGACGGATCTACTGGAGCTGTTCGGACTGGAGTCCCTCTCGCATGACTCGATCGAGCCGGATCCGGCAGCGCTGGCGCTTCTCGAGGAGAGGAACGCTGCCCGCGAGGCAGGCGATTACGACCGCGCCGACGAGATCCGCGACCGGCTGCTCGAGCTGGGCTGGGAGGTTCGCGACGAGGCAGGCGGCGCCCGCCTGGTGCCGCGGACAGACGCCCAGTCATGAGCACCGAGTTCATCTACGGGCGCCGTGCCGTTGCCGAGGCCGAACGTGGCAAGAGGCGGGTCCATCGAGTCGTCACCTCCGACGACGCATCCGATGCGGATCTCGAGCGGATGTGCGGATCGGCCGAGCACCAGGGGATCGTGGCCGAGGTCGACGCCTTCGGCTACGCCGACCCCTCGCAGCTGCTGCGCCACGAAAACGCTCTGGTCCTCGCTCTCGACGAGATCCAGGACCCTCACAACCTCGGTGCTGCTTGCCGCGTGGCAGAGGTCGCGGGCGCATCGGGCGTGGTGATCTGTGAGCGCCGGGCAGCCTCGGTTACTCCCGCGGTGGTCAAGGCTTCGGCGGGAGCGACCGAGCACCTGGAGATCTCACACGTGGGCAACCTCGCCGACTGGCTCGAGATGGCCCGAAAGCAGGAGGCCTGGATCTACGGCGCCGAGGGCGATGCCGAACGCACGATCTACGACGTCGACTGGAAGGGCCGCGCGGTCGTGGTGATGGGCTCAGAGGGCAAGGGCCTGAGGAAGCGCGTCGCCGATACCTGCGACGAGCTCGTCGCGATCCCCACGCAGGGTCAGGTGGAGTCGCTGAACGTCTCTACCGCGGCCGCGGCGATCCTCTTCGAGGCCCAGCGTCAGCGAAGCGCCTGAGCGCCTACTCCTCCCAGCTCTTGGTGCTTCCGCCCTTGGCCCACTGAGCCTGGATCTCCTCGAGCGAGCGACCTTTCGTCTCGGGCACGTACCGCCAGATGAAGATGTAGGCCAAGACGCACATCGCAGCCAGGATGAAGAAGGTCGCCGATTCGCCGATCCCGTTGACGATGCTCAAGAAGAATTCGGTGACCAGGAACGCCGCTCCCCAGTTGGCCGCGGTGGCGAGCGACACGGCTCTGCCGCGGATGCGGTTGGGGAAGATCTCCGAGATGATCGTCCAGACCACCGGCCCCAGTGAGAAGGCGAACGAAGCGATGAAGATCACCAGCGCGACCATCGTGATGATGCCCACGATCGAGGCGCCGGAGCCGACGTCCTTGGTCGACTCGATGGCGAAGCCCAGGCCGACCGCGCACAGCGAGACGAACATCCCGACCAGCCCGAGGAAGAGCAGTGGTTTGCGGCCGAAGCGATCCACATAAGCGACCGCGACGAAGGTGGCGAGCACGTTGGTCAGCCCGACGCAGTAGAGGGTCGCCGTGGTCTGGGCCTTGGTGCTGGTCAGTCCGGCGCTTTCGAAGATCGTGTTGGCGTAGTAGATGATCGCGTTGATCCCGGTCACCTGCTGGAAGAAAGAGAGCCCCAAGCCCACGATCAGTGCCTTTCGCACGCTGGGCTTGAAGACATCTCCCCAGGTCGAGTCGCCCTCCTTCTTCTCGTGGGCGAGTTCGTGTTCGAGGTCGTCGAGGCTCGATTTGACCTCCGCTGGTCGGGTGACAGTGGCGAGCGACTGCCTGGCCTTTCGCTTGCGCCCGACCTTGGCCAGCCAGCGTGCTGATTCGGGTGCGAAGACGACTCCGGTGATCAGCACGATCCCCGGGACCAGTCCGATCAGGAACATCTCCCGCCAGCGCCCGGGCTCGAGCAGGTCCGAGACCAGATAGGCGAGGAAGATCCCCACCGTGATCGCCAACTGGTAAGTCGAGACGATCCTCCCGCGGATCTCGCTCGGTGCCATCTCGGCTGCGTAGAGGGGGGCGATGGTGGAGGCGAAGCCGATCCCGAAGCCGGTCACCACGCGACCAGCGGTGAGTACCGGCACGCCCGGTGCGAACCCCTGGATCAACGCCCCGCCGCTGAACAGGATCCCGGCGGTGATCAAGATCGGCTTGCGGCCGAACCTGTCTGCGAGCGTGCCCGCCACCAGGGCCGAGAACAGCGCCCCGAGCGTGACCCACGAGGTGATGATCTGCTTGGCGACATCGCCTACCCGGAAGTCCTTGCCGATCCCGGCCAGAGCACCGGCGATCACCCCCTGGTCGTAGCCGAACAAGAGTCCGGCCACGAAGGTGACGAGCGCCACCACCAGCAGCCCCTTCATCACCCGGCTCGAACCCTTGCCCTTCGAGGCGCTACGCCTTGTCCGTGCCGCGGTTGCCATCAGGTCATGTCCTTCGACCATTCGAGCACACCGTCCGGAGCAATCCAGGAGATCAGCCGATCGAGTGCGAGGCCGAGGGGGATCCAGCTGATCAGGGCGAGCGAGGTGTCCACCCAGGCCAGCGGAATAGTTCCGAGGAAGGTCACCACCGGCATCAGCGAGGCGATCATCGCCCAGCGGAATTCGTCTGCGTCGGGTGAGTAGTCGAGCAGCCCGGCCTTCGACGCGTATCCGAACAGCACCGTCTCCATCACGCACAGCAGCGCGAGGATCACCGCCAGCACCACCACGGCGCCGGGGTTGTTGCCGTAGTCACCGATCAGGCGTGCGCTGAATGGCAGCAGCACGACCAGGAAGAGGTAGATCATCTGCAGCACGATCACCGTGGTGTCGATCGCCGTCAGGCGGGAGAAGAGCGAGTGGTTGGCAACCCAGTAACGCGCCAGCACGATGAACGAGACGATGAACCCCACCCACGCGCCTTCCTCGGCCCCGATCGCATCGAACAGCGCACGCGCCGAGTCGTCGGCGGGCTTCTCGATCGTCAGCTGGACCGCGACCAGGGTGATCGCCACCGCGAAGATGCCATCGGTCAGCGCCGAGAGACGCCCGAAACCGAACTCGTCGGTGCGCTTCCAGAGTCGGCGCGACGGAGTCTTGGTGGCCGGTCGTGACTTGCTCGCCATCGTGGCAATGGTGAGCGCGGGCGCGGCGGAATCGGCGCTCCAAGCCTGTGCACGGATTCATTCATTCGATCACGAACGGTGCTTGACAGTGTGAGATGCGTCCCTACACTGGCGCAGCAAGAAGGGTGAACCCTGAGTCGATGCTTTGACTCGTTGACAGCGCCCTCGTGAGA
>CAIUSP010000035.1 GCA_903901855.1 uncultured bacterium
GTACTGCCCCGTCGATCTCAGGATCGGAGATAGCGCCAGATTGGAGACCCCACCTCTCGAGAATTGCCGAGTAAGTCCCATCAGCTATCAGCCTGGTGAGAGCGGCCCTTATCGGCCGTGCGAGGCCACTGCCCTTCGCCACGGCTATCCCGTAAGGCTCTTCGCCGAAAGGCTTTCCCCACTCCCGTAGCTTGCCACCGGAGTTCCGCACCGCCCACGAGGCGATCGGCGTATCGGAGGCGGTGACATCCGCATCGCCATTGATCAACTCCCGGTCGATCCCATCTTGATTGGACGGATACCTGATCCGAAGAGCACGCCCCTTGGGACACTTGCTCGCCTGGTCGGCGAACAACTCGTCGTAGATGGTGCCTCGAACCACAGAAGCCGTCTTGCCGCATGCCTGGGAAATCCTCTCCACCGGGGTGCTCGTGGTGGGCCCATAGAACCGCGAACCTGCCATGAAGTAGGTGACGAAGTCGACCTCAGCCTCTCTCTCCTTGTTGTCGGTGATCGAGGAGACCGCGAGATCGTAGGTTCCAGCCTTGACCCCGGAAAGCAGTTGCTCGAAGGGGACATCCTCGAAGACGATCTTCAGCCCCATCGTCGAGGCCATCGCCCGAGACAGATCGATATCAGCGCCGGTAAGCCTCTCGTCACCCGCGGCTGTGGTCCCGTCGATGAATTCCATCGGCGGGAGTCCAAGGGTGCTGGCGGCAGTTAGATCCTCCCCCTTGTACTTCGCAGGGACCAAGTCTGCAACCGATTGATCGGTCTGGACTCCCGGGTACGCAGATACGGCAATGGAGTTATCAGCGCTATCGGAGCTCCCACATGACGAGAGAGCAAATGCCGTTACCAGCGCGGCAAGCAAGGCGCTCGAGACCTTGATCGCACTTGAATTGCTTTCAAACATCTTCATCAACAAGACCCTAGCGAACCATCTAGATGTATCGGAGGCCGATGAACAGGAAAAGCGGCTGATGGGATTCGAACCCACGACCTTCTGCATGGCAAGCAGACGCTCTAGCCAGCTGAGCTACAGCCGCGCAGACACGACTTTACCGTCTGATCGGAGCCTCGGCGGTCCTCCCCGTCCAGCGGGCGGCCGGAGTATGGATCAACCGGTGACCGGGTATGGGGCCCTGGGTGCTCGCAGGTAGACGTAGCGCTGCTTGACGGCATCCTGGGCGAAACCAGTGACCTTGACCCGAGGGGCTCTGCCACGGGCGAGTTGCCGCTCGATGACGCGTTTCTGATCGGCCGTGAAGGGAACCAGGACTCTGACCCACTCCTTGCCGCGGATCACCCGACTGCGGCTCGTGAGCCCCTTTCCCTTGAGGCCGTAGTCGCAGTTGACCGTGCAGCTCGCCGCCGGGAGGAGCGAGCCCCCGCAACTGCTCGAGACGACCTGGAACGCTGCCGGATCCGCCCCGGCGAAAGAGGTAGCGGTGATCACGAAAGCCGAGGATCCAGTGTTGGTGACGGTGAATACCTCGGGGATCGAGGCCGAGCCCGTCTGGACCTTGCCGAAGTTGTTGGTCGTCGGAGATATCGAGATCGAAAACGGCACCCGCACCTCCCCAACCGCAGTCGAGAAGCTGGCGACACAGGCGCTTGCGGCGAAAACGACGCAGGCCAACATCGAGATCTGGCGACGCTTCATCGGGGACGATCCTAGAGGACCGGAAACCCGTTGCCCTCGGTCCTCAGGTCGTGGTACCGATCGAGTCGAGGTCCCTGGTCATCCTGCCTTACTTCCCCTCGGCGATGATCCGGCCGGCCGCCCTTCCCTCGGCCTCGGATACGGAGTCGAAAGCCGCGTCGACCGCACTCTGGGAGACGGGCACGACATCGTCTCTGGTCTCGTCAGCGGTTGGCTTCGTTGTCAGCCTCACCGTCACGCTCTTGCCGCTCAGTTCTCCCGAGACGGTGCACACGAAGGCCTTGCCTTCCTCGACCATCGCCGGACAGGACATCTCGACGGCGGCGCCTGTCTCGGCGACACGCGGAACCGAAGCGAGGCTCTGTCGCAGCTGCTTGTTCACGCTGTCTACGAACGCACTCGTATCGACCTGCGGCGTGCCACAGGCGCTCAGAACTACCACCGATAGGGCCAGGGTCGAGGCCAAGACCGTTCTGCCGGAATTCATCTGATCTCCATGCACCTGACCGGACGCAGCATGAGCCTGAGGCTATAGGGTTCGCTCCCCATGGACTACGACGCACTCGCAGCCGGGCTCGCGGGCTCCATTCCTTTCGTCAAGAAGGTCGGCATCACTTTCTCCGACCTCGGTCCGGACGGCGCGACCGCCGTTCTGCCCGACGATCCCGAGATCGGAAACCACGTTGGCAGCCAACACGCAGGCGGCCTGTTCACCCTGGCCGAGACCGCGAGCGGCGGGGCGTTCGTAGGGTCCTTTGCCGAGTTACTCGGAGAGATAACACCGCTGGCGAAAGGGGCGAGCATCCAGTACCTCAAGCTAGCCAAGGGACCTATCGAAGCGAAAGCGTCGGTACCCGACCCCGATGGTCTCAAGGCCAAGCTCGCTGAGGAAGGGAAGATCGAGTTCCAAGTAGGTGTCTCGATGACCGACTCCGAGGGCCTGGAGGTCGCAACCGCGATCGTCGACTGGTACGTGCGAAAGAACTCTTAGATCGAATCGAGCGCTTCGTTGAGCAGTTCATCTGCCCGCTCGTTCGATTCCCTTCTCACATCCGTGATCGACCACTTCGGCAGTGCCGTCAACGCCGCTTTGGCCTCAGCGTGCAGGGGTTTGAGGTCGGCCTTCTTGACCTTGTACTCGCCGGTGATCTGACGGACGATCAGCTGAGAGTCGCCGACGAACTCGACCTCATCGGCCTCCAAATCGGCTGCGAGCGAGACGGCGAGCAGCAGCGCCCGGTACTCCGCGACGTTGTTGGTCACCTCGCCGACGAGCGCGACCCGATCGGTCAATTCCTCGCCGTTGGCGTCGTACGCAACCGCAGCGGCAGCGGCCGGACCGGGGTTGCCTCGGGATCCTCCATCGAAATGGACCGTGATCTTCATGCGCGCGGATGACTCTTCGCGTACTGGTCCTTGAGCCATGAAGGCTCGACCTTGGTGTAGACCTGCGTCGTCGAGACACTCGAATGGCCGAGGAGTTCCTGAATCGCACGGAGGTCGGCGCCGCCTTGGAGCAGATGGGTGGCGAATGAGTGCCTCAGCGCATGAGGCGAGACTCCGCCGGCGATTGCGGCGTTGTCTACCCACACCTTGAGTCGTCGCCGGATGTCGGAAGAGTGCAGTCGTCGACCGGACTTGGAGACGAACAGGGCTACCTCGTCGGGATCGGATACGAGTGATCCGCGTGCCCGGTCGAGATACCGATGCAGAGCGTCACGCGCCTGTTCACCAAACGGAACGAGTCGCGTCTTCCCTCCCTTTCCCTCGACCCGGATCCGCTCCGAGTCGAAATCCAGCGATGCGCAGTCGAGGCTGACGATCTCTTCGGCGCGCAGCCCACAGGAGTAGGCGACTTCCAGCAAAGCGCGATCCCGAACCTCCAACGGAGTACGGGCGGGAATCCGGTCTAGCAATGCTGCCGCCTCGTCCTGATCCAGGACCCGCGGAAGGTGCTGTTCCCGTTTGGGCGCAGGCACGAGCTCGGCCGGGTTAGCCCCCACCCTGCCGAGCCTGACGAGGGTCGAGTAGAAAGCGCCGATCGCGGCCAGCTTCCGTGCAACGGTTGCCTTGCTCATGCCCGACTCGCCCAGATGCGCCGCATACAGCCGGAGGTCCTTGTGCGTCATCTCGACCGGCACCAACTCGCGATCATCTCCCCAACGGGCTAGCTGCGCGAGATCGGTGCCGTAGGCTTCCCGGGTCCTCTCCGCAGCGTCACGCGTGCTCAGATCGCGGTCGAAGGCAGTCAATGCCTCCACCCAGGGTTCGGAGAGTTCCGGATTCGTGGTCTCCATTCGATAAGTATTCGCCGGTTGCATGCGCGATCCCTGCGAGGCGACCCGTCGCCCACCTAGAGGATGTAGACGGGTGTGCCCACGGAGACGCGGTCGTACAGGTCGATCACATCTGGGATCGACATCCGGACGCAACCATGGGAAGCCGCCGATCCGAGCGAGTAGGTGTCGTTGGTGCCGTGGATACCTGCACCGTTGTAGATACCCATCCAGCGCGCCTGAATCGGATTACCCGGACCTGGTGGCACGGTAGTCCCGGCCAGATCACCGGCCCATGACGAATTCGGAACGTACCAAGTGGGATTCACCTGCTTGTCCTGAATCGTGTAGAGACCTGCTGGAGTCTCGAGACCTACCTGACCTACCGCCACCGTGTAGCGCTTTGAGAGTTCGAGATCCTTGAACAGCCGGAGCGTGTAGGTCGTGCGATCGATGGTGATGTAGGTCGGATAGGCATCTGCAAGACCCTTCCGGCTGAGCTCGGGCTTCGTTCGCTTCACCACTGGCTCTACGGTCGCAACCGTTCCCGGCTCGACTATCGCACGATCGATCTTCTCCTTGGTGAAGCGCTTCCGAACCTCGATGCCGTCCACACCCGGCGTCGGCCTGAGCCGGTCACCGGCGGGGATCAAAGTGGCGTTCTCTGGCTGACGATCGATCGTCTCGGCGAGCGAACGGACGAAGTTGGTCACAGCCTCAGTCGAGTAGGTGATCTCGGTCGGAACCTCCTCCGCGACATCTCGTCCCCTCACGTAGCGGAGGATTCGCGAGACTATGCCGCCCTCACGACTTCTCTCGGTCGCAGCGTCGAGCATTGCGTCGACGTCTGCGGTTCGCTTCAGGCGCTTGGCGGAGA
>CAIUSP010000036.1 GCA_903901855.1 uncultured bacterium
CCCCCGCGCTCCAGCACCCGCTGGAGGGTCAGCGCAGCCCGCTCCACCTCCTCGGGACTCATCCCGCCATGGAAGGGCAGTGCCAGGCTCCGCCTGGATGCCGCCTCGGCATTGGGGCATAGCCCCTCTCTAGACCCGAAGCGCTCTCGATAATCCGGCAGCAGATGCACACAGGGAAGGTAGGGCTTGGCCGAGACTCCCTCCTCGGTCAAGGCCCTCGCCACCGCCGCCACATCCGTGCCCGTAGGCACCCTGACCGGGTATACGAACCAACTCCGATGCTCGCTGCCCCGGTCGGCGCAAGGAAGCAGGAGCCCATCGAAATCCCCTTCGCCGGCTGGTGCCGCTCCGATGCCCTTCAGCGCTTCCGCGTAGAGATCCGCTACCCGCTGCCGATCAGCCAGCAGGGAATCGAGGCGCTCCATCTGGGCAACCCCGATCGCGCTTGCGATCTCCGAGAGGCGGTAGTTGAAGCCCAGCCTCTCGTGATCGACCGTATCCATATCTGCGGCCCTGCCCTGATTTCGCTCGCTTCTCGCCAGCTCGGCCGCCTTGGCGTCAGCGGGAATGACCATCCCTCCCTCACCCGTCGTCAGCTGCTTGTTCGCGTAGAAGGCGAAGATCGATGCGTTGCCTCGGGAGCCGACCATCCTTCCGTCAGAGCAGACCGAGCCGAGCGCCTGACAGGCGTCTTCGAGTATCCCCAGGCCATGGGAGGACGCAATCCGCTCGATCTCCGGCATCGCAGCGGGCCAGCCGAAGATGTGTACCGGGAGGACTCCGACCGTGGAACTATCGAGGGCTGATTCGATCTGATCCGGGTCGATGCAGAGGGTCACGGGGTCGACGTCAGCGAATATCGGCTCGACCCCCTCGTAGAGGAGCGAGTTTGCGCTTGCCACGAAAGTGAACGGCGTCGTCACCACTCGGTCGCCGGCACCCCAGCCGAGGGCCCTTACACACAGATGCAGTGCTGCGGTACCACTCGACACGGCCACGGCATCGTCGACGCCGAGCCAGGCGGCGAAGCCTTTCTCGAACCGGTCCTGCATAGGTCCGAGGGAGAGCCTCCCCGATGCAATCACCTCGGCAACCAATTCCGACTCGCGCCCACTGAGATCAGGCTTTGCGAGCGGCAGCTGTTCCGTTCTCTCGCTCACTTCCCACTTCCTTCTTGGAGCGCGTAATCGAGGGAGTCGAGTAGGGCTTCCCACGATGCCTCGATGATGTTCTCGGAGACCCCTATGGAGCCCCAGTCCTGCTTGCCGTCTGTCGAGTCGATCAAGACTCTCGTCACCGCGCCGGTTCCCTGATGCTCGTCGAGTATCCGAACCTTGTAGTTGGTCAATTCGACATTGGCGAGACCCGGGTACCTGTCCACGAGGGCCGCTCGCAACGCGTTGTCCAGGGCATTGACAGGTCCGTTTCCCTCTGCCGTCATCAGAGAGCGCTCGCCGTCGATCAGGAGTTTGATCGTAGCCTCCGTCGTAACCCCTCCGGACTCGCGACTCTCGACCAACACCCGGAAGCTCTCGACCTGGAAGAGGGACTCGTACTCCCCACTCTCGCGACGCAACAGCATCTCGAACGAGCCATCCGCCGCTTCGTACTGGTATCCCCTGTGTTCCTTCTCTTTTAGCGCCCTCAGCGCACGCGCCGCCTCGTCGTCGCTCATCTCGAGGCCGGCGACCTCAGCCGCCTCCAGAACGGTGCCACGACCGGAGAGCTCGGATACCAGTGCTTCGCGATGGTTGCCGATAGTGGTTGGTTCGACGTGCTCGAAGGTACGGGCATCGGCCCGGACCCCGGCGACATGCATCCCACCCTTGTGAGCAAAGGCGTTTCGGCCGACATACGGCTGATCCGGGTCCGGCGTACGGTTGAGGAGTTCGTCCACGAAATGAGCGGTTGCAGTGAGATTCGCCAGCTGCTCAGGCGTCACTACTTCGTACCCCATCTTCAGCTGCAGAGCGGGAAGGATGGATGTCAGGTTCGCGTTACCAGTCCTCTCCCCTATACCGTTGACCGTTCCCTGGACGAGGCGGGCTCCTGCATCGACGGCCGCGAGCGAATCGGCAACTGCACATTCCGCATCGTTATGGGTGTGGATGCCCACCACCACGGAGTCGGCGAACCTGTCTGCAACCGCGGAGGTCGCTTCGGAGACAGCCGCCGGCAGGCTCGCACCGTTGGTGTCGCACAACGTCACGCACTCGGCCCCTGCCTCGATCGCTGTCTCGAGGCAATGCAAGGCGTAATCCCTGTCCGAGAGGAAGCCGTCGAAGAAATGCTCGGCGTCGTAGATGACCCTCTTACCGGCCTCGGTCAGGTAGCGAACGGACTCAGCGATCATCTCGAGGTTCTCCTCGCGGCTCACCTTGGTGACCTTCTCGAGATGCAGGTCCCAGGTCTTGCCCACGAGGGTGGTCGCAGGAGCGAAGGTATCGGCCAACAGCTGCAGGGTTTCGTCGTCTCGAGCCTCGACACCACGTCTGCGAGTCATGCCAAAGGACGTGATGACGGCGGTCTTGAGATCTTCGTGCTCGAGTTTCTCGAACAGCTCCACCTCCTTCGGATTGGAGCCCGGGAAGCCCGCCTCGATGAAGGTCACACCGAGGTCGTCTAGGGCGTGGACCACGCGAATCTTCTCCTCGACCGAGAGAGACATACCCTGTCCCTGCATTCCGTCCCTCAGTGTTGTGTCGTAAAGCTGAACCTGTTCCATTGCTTCCTTCCTTGAATCGAGACTTTTCCGGACCCGCCTTCTTCGGCGGGTGGTGGCGGCAGCGGTTGCTGCCAGCCGCGTGCCCTCAGGCGAACGCGGCCCCGGTAATTCGCTCGATTCGGCGCAAACAGGTCATTGGCTCTCAACGATACGCGGTTTCGGTTCGCCGATTTCCTCGGCCTGGACCTGGTCGGGGCGAGGCTCCGGCGGAGCCGGCGCAGTCGGCTCTCCAACCGGATCCAGCCACGAGCCGTACTCAGGGGCACGCCCGTACAGGGCGTCTTCGAACCTCTCCTGCAGGGACCGTGTGATCTCCCCGGGCTCGCCGAGATCATGCTGGTCGACGGACCGGACGGGCACCATCTCAGCCGCCGTGCCAGTGAGGAATACCTCGTCCGCCTGGTACAGCTCTCCTCTGGCGATATCTCTCACCACTACCTCGTACCCGAGGTCCTTCGCGATCTTCATGATGGAGCGACGGCTGATCCCGTCGAGGATCGATGCGACTGACGGTGGGGTGGCAACCTCACCATCGCGAACGACGAAGATGTTCTCCCCGGACCCCTCGCACACCATCCCGCGCTCATCGAGCAGGATCGCCTCGTCGTAGCCCGAGTCCGCGGCCTCGGTCTTGGCTAGGATCGAATTCAGGTACTGACCGGAGGCCTTCGCTTGAGGAATCAGGCTCAACGGAGAGATCCGGCGCCACGATGAGACCTTTGCCTTGATCCCTACCTTCTTGCCTTCCTCGCCGAGGTAGGCGCCCCACGGCCAGACGGCGATCGTCACATCGACCTCGGAATGGCTGGCATACAGGCCCATCTCCCCGTACCCCCGGAATACGAGGGGCCGGATGTAGCAAGAACGAAGTCCGTTGCGCCTGATCAGCTCACGAGTCGACTCGGCGAGCTCGTCGACGGAATAAGGAATCTTCATGTAATAGAGCTCTGCCGAGCGCTCGAGACGCTCGAGATGCTCTCGGTGCCTGAACACGGCAGGACCCTGGTCTCCGTCGTAGCACCTGATGCCCTCGAAGACACCTGTTCCGTAGTGAAGGGCATGGCTCAGCACGTGCACCTTGGCGTCCTGCCAGGGCACGAATTCGCCGTTCATCCAGATCCACTCGAGTTCTTCTATTCCTGAGGCAGCCATACCCGTCTGAGTATGCCTGATGAGCCGTCGGCCAGTGAACGACGGCGGTCAGGTGATGCGCGAGATCACTTCGCGGGTCATCTCGTCGGTACCAACAGCGCTCTCCCCATCTGCGCCAGTAGCGAGGTCCGGAGTGCGGAAGCCTGCGTCGAGAGTCTCCTCGACCGCCGATTCGATCTGATCGGCTTTCTCCCCTTGGTCCAGTCCAAAGCGGAGCATCAGGGAGACCGACAGGAATGTCGCCAGTGGATTCGCTTGCCCCGTGCCAGCGATGTCGGGCGCAGAACCGTGGACGGGTTCGAACAGGCCAGGACCGTCTGCACCGAGACTGGCCGAAGGCAACATGCCGAGAGACCCGGTCAGCATCGCCGCCTCATCGCTGAGGATGTCGCCGAAGAGATTCTCGGTGAGGATCACATCGAAGTCGGTCGGGCGAGACACCAGTTGCATGGCAGTGTTGTCGACCAAGAGATGCTCCACATCGATGTCGGGTGCATCGGCAGCCAGACGCGAGACGGTCTCACGCCAGAGTCGAGAGGTCTCGAGCACGTTTGCCTTGTCGACAGAGGTAACCCTTGGCTTGGGCTTGCCATCTCTGTATCGGGCCGACTCGAAAGCAATACGCGTGATCCGCTCGACCTCCTCGACCGTATAGGCGCATTCGTCGAAGGCCCTGTCTCCGCTTCGTCCGGTCTCCCCGAAGTAGATCCCACCGGTCAGTTCCCGTACCACGAGGAGATCAGTTCCTTCTATTCGATCCCGCTTCAGGGGGCTGGCGTCGAGGAGGGCCCTGAAAGGCCGGACGGGTCTCAGGTTGGCAAAGAGCCCAAGGCCACTCCTCAACCCGAGCAAGCCCTGCTCCGGTCTAGGGGCGTCAGGATCGGTGGTGTCCCACTTGGGGCCACCCACCGCGCAAAGGAGCACGGCATCTGATCCCCTGCAATTCTCCAGTGTCTCGTCGGTGAGCGCAACCCCGTTCTCGTCGATCGAGATTCCCCCGATCAACCCTTCTGAGATCTCGTAGTCGCCGATTGCATCGAGAAGCTTTCCGGCCGCAGCGGCGATCTCGGGACCGATCCCGTCTCCAGGCAGCAAGGTGATCGAAGGAACGGGCATCAGAGCGCGAGCGTGTCCGGGCCACGGTTCGCCGCACCGGTGGCCTCGAACGAGTCGATTCGCTCGACCCGCTGCAGCGTATGAGCGACATCATCGAGTCCGTTGCTGAGGCGGTGTTTGATCTCTTCGTCGATCTCGAAGGTGAACACACCCTCCTCGCAGGTAACCGTCTCGTCGTCGAGTTCGATCACGGCGCGTCCCGAGGAGGCCACAAGCTTGCACTTCTCTTCGTCGAGGATGATCGGCAGCAGCCCGTTCTTGGTGCAATTGGAATAGAAGATGTCGGAGAACGATGGAGCGATTATCGCTCTGAACCCGTAGTCGTATAGACCCCAGACCGCATGCTCTCTTGAGGAACCGGAACCGAAGTTCCTGCCGGCTACGAGGATCGGATGCGCCTCCAGTTCGATCTCTCCATCCTTGAACCAGTCGTAGAACAGGAACTCGCCGTAGCCCGTGCGTTCGACGCGCTTGAGGAACTGCTTCGGCATGATCTGGTCGGTATCGACATCGGCGCGATCGAGAACCGCGACCTCTCCCTCGATGCGATCGATTGCCTCCATCAGGACCAGTCCCGAATGTCGACGAATGTTCCCTCTACTGCGGCAGCGGCAGCCATGCTCGGGCTGACCAGATGCGTGCGCCCGAGTCTGCCTTGCCGTCCCTCGAAATTCCTGTTCGAAGTCGACGCGCAACGCTCGCCGGGCTGCAAGATGTCTGGGTTCATGCCGAGACACGCGGAGCAGCCCGATTCACGCCACTCGAAACCGGCGGATCTGAATATCTCGTCCAAGCCCTCCTCCTCGGCCTCCACCTTCACCTGCTGTGATCCCGGGACGACCATGCCCTTGAGCGTCGGAGCGATCTTCCTTCCCTCGACCACCGCGGCTGCCTCGCGTAGATCGGAGATTCGCGAGTTGGTGCACGAACCGATGAAGACGCGGTCGAGGCTGACCTCGGTCAATGGCGTTCCAGCCTTCAGATCCATATACGCGAGAGCTCGTGCTGCGGCCTCCTGATCTGCTGGGGAGTCGAACAGAGCCGGGTCCGGTACCGCGGAGGTGACCTCCGCGACCATGCCCGGTGTGGTGCCCCAGGTGACCATCGGTGCGATGTCTGGCGCCTCGATCACCTCCTCGCGGTCGAAGGATGCTGCCTCGTCGGTTGCCATCCCGAGCCACTCAGTTGCCGCGGCATCGAAGTCCTCTGGAGCACCGGGGCGCCCACGAACGAACTCGACCGTGATCTCATCCGGAGAGATCATCCCGGCCTTGCCCCCTCCCTCGATGGTCATGTTGCAGATGGTCATCCGATTCTCCATCGAGAGCCCGCGGATCGCTTCACCGGCGAACTCGACCGCATAGCCTTGCATCCCGGAAGTACCGAGCCTCCCAATCGTTGCGAGGATCAGGTCCTTGGCGGTCACACCGGAGCTCAGGGTTCCGGAGTAGTCGATCCGCAAGGTCTGAGGACGACGCTGCACCAGGGTCTGGGTGGCGAGCACATGCTCTACCTCGGAGGTACCGATGCCGAATGCCAACGCCCCAAAGGCGCCGTGTGTAGAGGTGTGCGAGTCCCCACAGACGATCGTCATCCCGGGCTGCGTGACTCCGAGCTCGGGTCCGATCACGTGAACGATTCCTCGCCGGTCCGAACCGAGGCTGTACAGGGGAATCCCGAACTCCTCACAGTTCCTCTCTAGCGCTTCCACCTGCTCACGCGAGAGGTGATCGGCGATCATCGCCGCCGTCGGAGTTCCATCGGTGGGAACGTTGTGGTCTGCGGTGGCGAGCGTGCGATCCGGACGCCGCACCCCCCTGCCGGCCAGACGGAGTCCGTCGAATGCCTGAGGCGAGGTCACCTCGTGAACGAGATGGAGATCGATGTAGATGAGATCCGCATCTACCTCGTGTGACTCCCAAATCTTCTCGAAGAGCGTCTTCGGCATGAGCTGATTATGCCCTCACGGACCCGGCGAACGCTCTCCGGCGGCCTCTGCTGTGGCCTCTTCGGCCTCGCGCACGGCTGCCCCCTCGAGAGCGTTGGAGAGAGCACGGACGTAGGCTCGGGCAGATGCCTCGAGGATGTCCGTGGCGACCCCTTGACCGGTCGCGAGCACTCCGTTCGCGCGGAGTACCACCGTCACCTCACCCAGCGCATCTGTGCCCTCTGTTACTGCCTCGACGCCGTACCGTCTCAGTTCTGCCTCCACCCCCACCGCGTCCTTTATGGCGATGAAGATCGCATCTACCGGTCCGTCGCCAGTCGCTTCAGCGGAGGTCGTCACACCCGAAGGCAGTTTGACCGCAACTCTGGCGAGAGGGGGCTTATCGCTGCCGGCCTCGATGTCGAAAGACTCGAGGACGTATCGCTCGGTCTGTTCGCGCATCTCGTCGGAGACGATCGCCTCTAGATCGAGCGCCGAGACCTGCTTCTTCTTGTCTGCAAGCTCCTTGAACCTCTTGAAAGCCTGGTTGAGGGCCTCCCCTTCGACCCTGAACCCGAGTTGCTCGAGCGCGTCCTGCAACGCATGCCGTCCCGAGTGCTTTCCGAGGAAGATCGTGTTCGACTCGTGCCCAACCTCCGTGGCGTCCATGATCTCGTAGGTCGAACGCTCCTTGAGAACGCCGTCCTGATGGATGCCCGACTCGTGGGCGAAGGCATTCCTGCCAACCACCGCCTTGTTCGGAGGAACCTGATAACCCGTCAGACGTGACACCAGACGGCTGGTGCGAGCGAGTTCCTTGGTGTCGAGCATGGTGTCGAGCCCGTGCACATCCCGCCTGGTCCGGAGCAGCATCACTATCTCCTCCAGCGAGCAGTTACCTGCCCTCTCTCCGATGCCATTGACAGCGCACTCGACCTGCCTCGCGCCTGCCAGCAAACCGGCATAAGAGTTGGCAACCGCCAGCCCGAGATCGTCGTGGCAGTGAACCGAAACCGTCACCTCGGCGAGTCCAGGGATCAATTCATAGAGTTTCGTTATGAAGGCGCCATATTCCTCGGGGGTCGTGTAGCCGACGGTATCGGGGATGTTCACGACCGTCGCCCCTTCCTCGACCGCAATGGCGCAGACCTCAGCGGTGAACTCGACATCTGCCCTGGTTGCGTCCATGGGTGAGAACTCGACGTCCTCGCACAACGAGCGGGCCAAAGCTACTGCAGCGCGTGCCTGACCCTTGACATCCTCACGGGTTGCCTGGAGCTGATGCTCGATGTGTATGTCCGAGGTCGAGATGAAGGTGTGGATCCTCGGTCGGGCAGCCTCCTTCACCGCCCCCCACGCGGCATCGATATCGGCCTTGTGGGTTCGGGCAAGGCCACAGACCGTGGGGCCTTCGACTCCCCTCGCGATTGCCTGAACGGCCTCGAAGTCACCTGGGGAGGTGATCGGGAATCCCGCTTCGATCACATCGACACCGAGTCTCGCGAGTTGTGTTGCGATCTCGACCTTCTCCTGAGTGTTCAGTGAGATCCCCGGCGACTGCTCGCCGTCACGCAAGGTCGTGTCGAAAATCCTTACCTGAGGGCCGTCTTCCGTCTGCCGCCCTCCGCTGCCTTCGTTCTCAGTCATCTCGTTGCTCCTTCTCTGATCAAGTGCGGATACCTCTTTGTCCTCGCGGCTATCGCGCCGCCCAGCGGTTATTCCCCCCGGAGGGGGAGGAGAAGGAGAAGCGCCAGGCTGTTGCCGACCGATCGATTCATCGGTTTCAGGGTAGCGAACGCCGAGTCGGTACCCGATGAATGCGGGGGACGCAGACGATCTTGCGTCAGGCCGTTGCTACGGCATGACCAGCGAAGAAGCCTTCGAGCTTGAGGATCTCGTCGATCACGTCGTCTGAAACAGGCGCATCGGTCGTGAGCGCCATCACGGCCTGCTCGGCCTCTGCCCCGACCGCCGCCGAAACGATGTTCACACCCCTTTTCCCGAATTCGCTCCCGACCAGACCGATCATTCCCGGCTGGTCCGTGTACCGGAAGATCGCGAGATTGTCAGCGAACGGGAGATAGAAGTCCTCACCCCACACCCTGACCAGATAGGGGACGTTGCGAGGGCCTACACCCGTGCCGGCCACCTCGACCCGGTCCTCACCTTCGCCCACCGAGACGGTCACGAGTTCTGTGAAGTCTTCCGACACCGGGTCGCTGGTCTCGATCACCTCGATGCCGCGAGCCTCTCCGAGCTGCGCCGCATTCACGAGATTGACGTTCTCCTCGGTGTGCCCGCGAAGCGCCCCTGCGAGGACCGAGAGGGCCAGGATCCGCGTGTCCCGTTCTGCCAGGCGACCCTTGAACTCCACCCGGATATCTCCAGGTACCCCGTCCCCCATCTTCTGGGCAAGCGCTCCGAGTCGTTCGCAGAGTGGCACGAAGGGCGCTATGGCCTCCATCTCTTCGGGGCGGACAGCCGCGATGTTCACCGCCGTCGTCACGACTCCGCCCGTCAGTGCGGCAAGGACCTGTTCCGCTGTGACTATTCCGGCCCGGTCCTGAGCCTCCGCCGTAGACGCTCCGAGGTGCGGGGTAACCACCACTCCCTCCATACCGAACAGCCTGTGCTCGGTGAAAGGCTCATCAGGGAAGACGTCCAGAGCCGCGCCTCCAACCAAGCCCGATTCCACCGCATCGGCGAGCGCGTCGAGGTCGACCAACTCGCCTCGCGCACAGTTGACTATCCGTACGCCGGGTCGCATCTCCGCCAGAGAATCCGCACAGATCAGTCCAACCGTCTCTGGTGTCTTCGGCAAGTGCAGTGAGATGAAATCCGCATGACCGAAGATCTCGGCCGGATCGTCGACTCCTTCGACTCCGAGCTCCTTGAATCGCTCTGGTGCGACGAACTTGTCCAGTGCGATCACCTTCATCTCGAAACCCAGGGCACGCTGGGCGACCAATTGGCCGATACGTCCGAACCCGAACAGGCCGAGGGTCTTCCCGTAGAGCTCTCCCCCACCGAAGCTCGCCCGCTCCCACTTGCCCGAGGTAAGCGACTCGTGCGCGGCCGGAATGTTCCTGCAGAGCGAGAGGAGCAATCCCATCGTGTGCTCGGCCGCCGCGACCGAATTCGCCTCGGGAGCATTGGCGACGACGATTCCGCGCTTGGTTGCGGCATCGAGGTCTACGTTGTCGACCCCGGTTCCAGCTCGACCAATCACACGTAACCGTTCACCCTTGGAGATGAGCTCCTCATCCATCGTGGTCGCAGAGCGGATCAAGATGCCGTCGAACTCACCGATCCGAGTCGAGAGCTCGTCCTCACTCCAATCGACCCCCATCTCTACCTCACAGGCGTCAGCCAAGAGGGATACGCCAGCCTCGGCGATCTTCTCCTTGACCAGGACCTTGGGTCTGCCTGTAGACATCGAGGGCGCTGCCTATCCAACCGGCGCCGGGCTGCCTGCCTCCACGAATACCCGCTGGGCCGCAGCCGCTGCCGTGCCGGGCTCCACCTCGTACCCGAGGTCGCGCAGAGAGTTCTCCAGAGCGGTAAGCGAGATGAGGATGTCGAAGGCACCGAAGTAGCCGCAGTGTGCGATGCGAACGATCTTTCCCTTGAGATCGTTCTGGCCACCGGCTGCGGTCACCCCGTACGAGTCGCGCATCAGCTTGGGCACCTGGGCACCATCGATCGATTCGGGCAGATGGGCTGCGGTAACGACATTGGACCCTTCGAACTGGACACCGAAGCGCTCCAGTCCCAATCCGTCTACTCCTGCGCGCGCTGCCCGAGCGAGGATGGCGTGCCGCTCGAAGACCTGCGGCAAACCCTCTTCGAGTATCTGCTGCAGCGCCACGTCGAGCGCGAGCCAAAGGGTCACCGCAGGAGTGAACGGACTGCTCGGTGGAGACTGAGCCTGTCCCTTGGCTGTCCGTCCCCAGTCGAAGTAGAACCGATTTCCCTCGCGCTCGGTGGCAATCGCCATGGCCTTTTCGCTGACGGACGCGAAAGCCAGTCCCGGAGGAGCCATCAGCGCCTTCTGGGATCCCGAGATCACAACATCGACACCCCAATCATCCTGTGGAAGATCGGCGGCAGCCAGTCCCGAGATGGCATCGATCACCGCAATGGTGCCGTGTTCCTGCGCCGCTTCGGCTATCCCCCGAACATCGTGTACGACCCCTGTCGAGGTCTCGGAGAGGGTCGCGAACACAGCACGCGGAGTCTGCTCCATCGAACCGAGCATCCGGTCTATCGCCTCACCGTCGATCCGATCTCCCCACTCGAGGTCGAGATGGGTCAGGTCGACGCAGTAGGAGCGACAAAGGTCAGCCCAGCGCTCTCCGAACTTCCCGGCGGAAGCGACCGCCGCGACATCACCGGGAAACAGCAGGTTCCCCACAGCGGATTCCAGAGCGCCGGTGCCGGAGGATGCGAATGAGAGCACCTCGTTCTCGGTCTGGAAGACCTTCTTGAGATTCCCGAGGGCACGCTCGTGGATTTCCATGAAGGCCGGCGCCCGGTGGTAGGGAATCGGATTCGCCATCACCTGACTGACCGCCGGAGGCAGAGGCGTCGGCCCCGCGGCCATCAAATACTCCTTGTTGTAGATCTGCGGCTGTGTCAACTGCGCATCCTCGATTGGTCGAACGGCGAGTGACTAAGACTAGAGGCGAAAGGGGCGGTAGCCGAAACTTCAGGGGTAGAGCGTGGTGCCTAGAACTCCGTCTCGATCCACGGCATCATCGACCGGAGGCCGCCGCCAACCTTCTCGATCTGGTGATCAGCGCCTTCCTTGCGCATGCGGTCGAAGTTCTCCCCCCCGGCTTGATTCTCGGCGATCCACTCCTTGGCGAAATCACCGGACTGAATGTCGGCGAGGATCTCCTTCATCGCTGCCCGGGACTCAGGGCCGATGACCTTCGAGCCGCGGGTCATGTCGCCGTACTCGGCGGTATTCGAGATCGAATGCCGCATCCCCTGGATGCCCTTTTCGTACATCAGATCGACGATCAGTTTCAACTCGTGGAGGCATTCGAAGTAGGCGAGACGCGGATCGTATCCAGCCTCGACGAGGGTCTCGAAACCAGCTTGAACGAGTTCCGTTGCTCCGCCGCAGAGGACGGCCTGCTCACCGAAGAGGTCGGTCTCGGCCTCGTCGGAGAAGTTGGTCTCGATGATTCCTGCCCTTCCTCCTCCGATAGCGGAGGCGTAGGCGAGCACCAGCTCGCGGGCATTTCCCGTTGCGTCCTGTTCGACGGCCATCAGGCAGGGCACACCGCGTCCCTCCACGTACTGTCGTCTCACCAGGTGACCCGGTCCCTTGGGGGCAACCATGCCGATGTCGACTCCTGCAGGAGCCTCTATCTGGCCGAATCGGATGGAGAACCCATGGGCGAACATCAGAAGGTTCCCGTCGGCGATGCCATCGGCTATCTCGGCAGACCAGATCTCGGCCTGGCGCTCGTCGGGGAGCAGCACCATGACCACGTCGCCGCGGCTGGCTGCATCCGCCACGTCCAAGACCGTCAGGCCCTCGGACTCGGCCTCTCTCCTGCTCTCCGAGTTCTCGCGCAATCCCACGACTACATCCACTCCGGAGTCGCGCAGGTTCAGTGCGTGGGCATGCCCCTGCGACCCGTAGCCGAGGATTGCGACGGTCTTGCCGTCGAGCGCAGCTAGATCCGCATCCTTGTCGTAGAAGATTCCTTCGTCAGCCATATCAGCAGGCTAGCGAGGTTGGCTGGACGAGCGCTTTGCCAATTCGGTGCGCCGCGGCTTTCCAGACGGACCAAGCGGAATCTCGTCGACCGATTCAAGGAGCTTGGGAACCTTGTAGGGGGGCAACTCCATTCCGCACCACTCGCGCAACGCCTCAGGGTCGAACCGGGCACCATCCTCCAGCACTACAGCGGCGCGCAATTCCTGCTGCCACCTCACATCATCGACCCCGTAGGCGACCGCCTCTTTCACCGAGGGGTGGCTCGAGAGGACGGATTCGACCTCGGCGGGGAACACGTTCTCTCCTCCGGTGATGATCATCTCGTCCACTCTGCCCTCGATCCATAGTCTGCCGTCTGAATCGATCCTCCCTCGGTCGCCGGTCCGCAACCAGCCGTCCCGTTCCCGACAGCCGGTTGCCACCGTGGGTCCCCCGACCAGGACCTCACCCTGATCGATCTTGACCCGGCTGGTCACCAGCGGTCGGCCTACTGACCCGATTGCTTCCGGAACCTCAGAAGTCGAAAGCACCGTGACTTGAGACGTGGCTTCGGTCAATCCGTAGGTGACGCACACGGGTACGCCCGCCTCGATCGCCTCTTCGATCAGAGCTGTCGGAGTGGCTGCTCCGCCCGTGAGGACGGTCCTCGGCTGTCGAAGCGCGACGGTATCTGCCGCGATCAAATCTCTCAAGGCCGTCGGGACGAGAGAGACGCCGCTGACCTCTCCTCCAGCAAGCTCTGCCGCGACTCGCGATGCGGCGAAATCGGCGTGGATGGTGACCGCGGTGCCGTAGATCAGAGCTCGGTAGAGCGGCATCAGGCCCGAAACATGGAACAGAGGAAGGCACACGAGCCAACGGTCGTCCGGCTCGACCCCGAGCGCGTGGGCGGAACCGATCGCACTCCAGAAGACATTCCCCGCCGACAGGGACACCGACTTCGGGATTCCTGTCGTTCCGCTGCTGGTGATCTCACAGACGGTCGTCGTCGGATCTGTTGCGTGCCCGGGGAGCTCGTGCCCGAAACCCCGGGGAATGTCAGCGGACGATTCGAGGCTCAGGTCGTAGTCCGAGACGCTTCGTGGGTCGCGCGGGTCGACCGGGCACGAGGTCGCGCCCAAGAGCAGCAGGGCGTGGACCACGAGTACGTAGTCGAGTCCGGGCTCGAACGAGACCCGAACTCGCGCTCCTGGCCCAATCCCTTCCCCAATCAAGCCCAATGCCACGGCTCGAACCTCTTCGCGAAGGGTCGCAAAGTCGAGAATCCGGTCGTCAGCGATCACAGCCGGTCGGTCAGGCGCGTGTTCAGCGTGGGTATCGAGCCAGGTTTCGGGTTTCACGGGCTACGGGTATCGTTGCCTGAAATCGATTTGGCCGCATGTCCGGGTAGACAGCGGCCCTGGATACCGAACCAGATGCCAATCAGACACAAACACGCGCCGTCCGAAGAGAGCCTCTACGAGTCGATCCAGTGGGAGGCCGCACACGAATACGAGGACCTCCTCTACGAACGGGCTGAGAGCATCGCGAAGATCTCGATCAATCGCCCCGAGTCTCACAACGCCTTCAGGCCACAGACTCTGGCGGAGTTGAAGGATGCCTTCGGTCGTGCCCGGGACGACACCGGGGTTGCGTCGATCATCTTCACCGGAGTCGGCGACGATGCATTCTGCTCCGGAGGAGACCAGAGGATCCGTGGTGACGATGGCTATATCGGCGATGACGATGTCGCCAAACAGGGAGTCGGACGACTCGACGTGGGCGACCTCCATGTCCAGATACGTCGGCTGCCCAAGCCGGTCGTGGCGATGGTTGCTGGATGGGCCGTGGGAGGCGGACACATCCTCCATCTCGTCTGTGACATGACCGTCGCTGCCGACAACGCCCGCTTCGGGCAGACCGGTCCGCGGGTAGGCAGCTTCGACGGTGGCTTCGGCGCGTCACTTCTCGCGCGCAACATCGGGGTCAAGAGGGCGAAGGAGTTCTGGTTCCTCTGTCGCCTCTACGACGCTGAGGAGGCGCTGGAAATGGGTCTCGTCAACGCTGTGGTCCCGATCTCGGACCTCGAGCGAGAGACGGTCGCGTGGTGTCGCGAGATGTCGGCTCTCTCACCGCTTTCACTGCGTCTCCTGAAATCGAGCTTCAATGCCGAGGAGGACGGGCTGACCGGCCTCCAGCAGCTTTCGCATGACGCCACGCTCCTCTTCTACATGAGCGAGGAAGGGCAGGAGGGAAGGGACTCCTTCAAAGAAGGCCGTAGCCCTGACTTCAGTCGATTCCCCAAGCGCCCCTGAGAGCAATGAGCGGCCTGCGACTCTGGTTCACCGCATCGCGTCCGAGAACGCTCCCCGCCGCCATCGCCCCCGTGTTGGTCGGAACGGCGGCGGCAGTCCAAACCTCGGGAGGGGACATGCGGTGGCTGACCTTCGTGGCTGCGCTGGTCGGCAGCATCTTCATCCAGATAGGTACGAATCTCTCCAACGACTACTCGGATGCACGCCGTGGGGCGGACACGATGGACAGACTCGGTCCGCTCAGGGTCACCTCTGCGGGACTTGTTGCGCCTCGACGCGTGCTCACTGCCGCCTGGCTTGCCTTCGGCGTTTCGATTATCTGCGGGGCCTACCTGATCTACGAAGCGGGCTGGGTGATCCTCGCAGTGGGCTTCGCTTCGATTCTGGCTGGAGTCCTCTACACCGGAGGACCCAAACCGTATGGCTACGCCGGGCTCGGCGAAGTGTTCGTCTTCCTCTTCTTCGGTCTGGTTGCGGTCAACGGGGCCTTCTACGTGCAGCTAGAAGAACTGGGCTGGCTGCCCTTCGGTCTCTCGATCTCCGTCGGCCTACTGGCCACGGCAATCCTCGTGGTCAACAACTTCCGCGATATGGAAACCGATCGGCGGGCGGGCAAGAACACGCTCGCCGTGAAGATGGGGAGGAAGGCGACGAGGCGTCTCTACCTCGCGATGATCGCAGGCACCTTCCTGCTGGTCCCGGTGCTGCTCGCGCTTCTCGATGGTCCGTGGCTGGCGCTGCTCAGCCTCCTGGCGATCCCCTTCGCAGTAGGACCGACGCGGGCTGTGACGGGGAAGGTCGACGGGCCCGCCCTCAACGGCGCCCTTGCCGGAACTGGCCTGCTGCTTGCCGCCTTCGGGATTTTCTGCACCCTCGGACTGCTTCTGGCAAGTTGAGCAGATGCTGATCGAGGCCGCGGAGGTAGTCCACTACTCCCTGCCCTTCGAACGTATCTATACGACCGCCCGCGGGAATCTGACTGAACGGGAACTGGTCCTCCTCCGTGTGCGCTCAGAGGGACTCGAGGGATTGGGCGAGGCCGCTGCGATGACCCTGAGGGGTGCAGACTCGGCCGCGATGCTTGCGGCGGATCTGGAGGAGGCCTGTAACAGCCTGCTGGTCGGATCCGAGATCGACCGTGGGGGACTCGAGCGAGCACTGATCCCATTTCGCAACAGGCAGGCGCGCCCGGAGCTGCTCGCTTGCATCGATATCGCTCTCCACGATCTCATCGCCAAGTCTCATGAGATGCCTCTTTGGCAACTGCTTGGAGCTGCTGAATGCGGTCCGGTGCGCTGCAACGCAACGCTCCCGATGGCCAATCCGGCAGAGATCTCCCGGATCGCCGCCGGGTGGGCCGGGGACGGGTTCGACACGATGAAGATGAAGGTCGGGATACCGGGCGATGTAGCGCAGGTGGGCGCAGTCCGGAACACGGTAGGTCCCGGAGTGAACCTTCGCTTGGACGCGAACGGCGCTTGGAAGGTCGCGGATGCGCCAGATCGTATCCGCGCGATGGGTGAGCACGAAATCGAGTTGATCGAGGAGCCCACCAACGGACTGGATGCGCTTGCGGAGGTCAAGCGCTCGACTAAGGTTCCGATCTCTGCCGATGAAAGTATCGCGACGGTGCGTGAGGCCCGATATGCCGTCGAGTCGAAGGCCTGCGACTTCACTGCCCTCAAGCTCGCGAAAGTCGGTGGAATCCGCAACGCCCTGAGCATCTCTGAAGCGATCGGCTCCTACATGACGAGCTCGCTCGAGGGACCAGTGGGGATCCTCGCTGGAGCGCATACCGTCCAGGCGATGCCGGACGCAGGGCTTGCCCATGGACTGGCGACCGAGCGTCTCTTCTCTGTCCAGGTCGGCGAGGGAGGCACATGGAGCGGTGCTTCCCTCAGCCTTCCGGATGCACCGGGTCTCGGGGTAGCGCTCGATGAGGAACTGCTCGCATCACGCAGAATCGCCTGAGCCCGCAAAGCATCCGCCGCAGGCCTGGGCCGGACTGCCCTACCGTTCTCGGTGATGGACGCAACCAACACCAACACCGCCCTCTCCTCTGCGCTTTGCGAGGAACTCGCCCGAAGCGGATTGCGTCGGGCGATCGTCTGTCCTGGCTCCCGGTCTACCCCCTACGCCCTCGCACTCGAGCGCAATCCCGCGATCGAGACCTCCGTGGTCCTCGACGAACGAAGCGCAGGCTTCATCGCACTCGGTGCGGCTGTCGCGTCAGATCTTCCGGTAGCCGTCCTGACGACCTCGGGCTCAGCGGTGGCGAACCTCCACGCGGCTGTGGTCGAGGCGGACGAGGCGGGGGTACCACTCATCCTGATCACTGCCGACAGGCCTCCGGAGCTACGGGCGACCGGAGCCGGACAGACCATCGATCAGATCAAGATCTTCGGATCGGCTGTGAGGTGGTTCGCGGAGGTCGGCACGCACGATGCCGACGACAGCGGCTTGATCCACATGCGATCGGTTGCATGCAGAGCCTTTTCGACGGCGGCAGGCGACCCGAGGCCCGGTCCCGTCCATCTGAATATCGCCCTGCGTGAGCCACTTGCGCCGATCCCTCAGCCCGGCGCGGTCACCGCGAAGGACGACTTGGCGCTCGCTGGACGTGGCGCGGGACCACTGAACAGGGTCGTGAGATCGAGAGGGGAACTCGACCCGGAGGTCAGCGAGGAGATCGCAAGTCGAATCGCGGCGTCGCGGCGGCCAGCCATCGTCGCCGGGATGAACCGCAACGGCGACAGGCTCGCTCGCGACGTAACCCGACTGGCGGAGGAGGCAGGTGCTCCGATCCTGGCGGAGCCGACCTCGCAACTGCGCTGGGGGCCCCATGACCGATCGCGCATCATCACTACCTACGACCCGATCGCCCGCACAGCAGATCCCGAATTGATGCCCGATCTCATCATCCGGATCGGCGAGATGCCGACCTCGAAACCGCTACGACAGTGGATCAGCCGCGAAGACGGTCCGGTGCAGATAGTGATCGAATCCGAGCCTGCCTGGAAGGAACCCGCGAAGACCGCCGAGATGATCGTCAGGGCCGCCCCGGGGAATCTTCTGGGGGATCTGGCCGAGAGGCTCGCGGTGATTCCGGAGCGCACAGAGTGGTGCGAGAGATGGCAGGAGGCCGATCGCCTCGTGACCTCCACGATCCAGGAGGAGCTGGGTGCGATCTCTTCACCAACAGAGCCAACGCTGTGGGGGACTCTGTCACAGGTTCTGGCCGACGGGGATCGTGTCTACTGCGCCTCGAGTATGCCCGTGCGCGATCTGGAGGCCTTCATGCCCTGTGGAGAGTCAGCGGTGAAGTTCTTCTCGAATCGCGGTGCCAACGGGATAGACGGGCAGATCTCGACCGCCGTGGGGATCGCGAGCGATGCGCTGGGTACCACCTATGGCGTTCTCGGCGATCTGGCCTTCGCCCACGATCAGGGGG
>CAIUSP010000037.1 GCA_903901855.1 uncultured bacterium
ACCGCTCCCAGGACCTGATCCGGTCTGCCGGACACGGCATCGGCAGGGCCATGATCAGGGCTCCGTGGCTCTGGCCGCTGCTGCGAGGCCCCGTGAAGCGATTCTTCGACCTCCGGGCCGACAGCTGGGATCGTCGGACGGTCGAGTCGGACCCTGAATTCCTCTTGCCGCTTGCCAGCGCCCTCACCCATGTCGGGGAGCCAGAGCGAGCACTCGATCTGGGCACCGGAACCGGAGTTGCTGCCCTGTTGATCGCACGAGAGTTCCCCCGCTGCAGTGTCCGAGGAGTCGATATCTCCGAACCGATGATCAAGCGCGCCACACGCCGCATCGGTCTCGATCCCGATGGCAGGGTCGCATTTCGCGTCGCCGATGCATCTTCACTCCCGTTTGCAGATGACGCGTTCGATCTCGTCACCCAATTGAATCTGCCGCCGTTCCTCAATGAGACAGCCCGTGTCCTCAGGCCGGGTGGCTTCTTCATCGCGGCCACGAGCTGGGGTGAACGAACGCCTTTTCACGTGGATCCTGGAAGGCTCGAAGAGGCCGCACGGCGACACGGGCTGGAGCCAGTGACCTCTGGCCAGTCGGGACAGGGGCAATACGCAGTGTTCACACCAGCCCTCCACCCTCCCGGCTAGATTCCCTCGCGTGAGCCAAGACCAGCTGCCCCTGCTCTTGATCCTCAATCCGACTGCTGCGGGTGGCGGATCCGAGCGCGTACTCGATGAAGCGGCCCAGGTACTCGAAGAATCAGGAGCGGCTTTTCGGGTCGCGAGGACCGAGAGTCCGGAAGAGGTAGCCACCCTGGCCCGGTCGGCTGTCCAGTCCGGTGAGATGCCCGTGGCCGTAGGGGGCGACGGAACTCTCGCCTGTCTGGTTCGCGAAATCGCGGGCGAGGGGATCTGCGTCGGGCTCATCCCGGCTGGCAGAGGTAACGACTTCGCCAGAGTCGTCGGTATCCCGACCAACCCGCGCGAGGCAGCCCGGATGCTTCTGGAGGGGAAAGACGTACTGCTCGATCTCGGAGAAGCCAATGGCAAACCCTTCCTCGGAATCGCATCTTTCGGTTTCGATTCCGATGCGAACCGGATCGCCAACGAAACGAAGTTGATCCGTGGCAGCCTCGTCTACGTCTACGCCGCAATCAGGGCGCTGATCAGCTGGACGCCGGCTCGGTTCGAGCTCGCCTCCCCTGGCACCCCTGATAGGGCGTTCACCGGTTGGAGCGTGGCCATCGCCAACAATCAGGCCTACGGTGGCGGGATGTTCATCGCCCCGGACGCGGACCTCCAGGACGGCCTGTTCGACGTGGTTACGATTGCGGGAACCCGCAAGTTGCGTTTCCTCGGAGCAATGCCGAGGCTGTTCAAAGGTACGCACGTGCAGGACGCGGAGATCGAGGTGGTTCGTACAGCCGAGATCCGGGTGAGTTCGGACCGACCCTTCGATGTCTATGCGGACGGAGATCTACTCACCCAGCTGCCGGTCACGGCACGCGTTCTGCCGTCGGCACTGAAGATCCGGGTTCCGGTCACGGGAGACTCGTGAGGGCTGACCTCCCCGATAAGAGGGCGAGGCTTCCCTGGGGCCTCTCTCTGGCGGTCGCAAGACTCGTCAGGGCGATCATTCGAGCGAGCGGGCGAAGCGGGGGTACGACTCTCCCCGGGCGGATCCTGCTCGCGCTCCGCCCCGATGCGATCGAACGGCTTGCCGACAGGATTCCTGGCGGATCGATCATCGTCAGCTCGACCAATGGCAAAACCACGACCGCTGCCATGATCTCCTCGATTCTCGAGGTCTCGGGGCGCGAAGTACTCCACAACCGGGCTGGCTCCAACATGCACTGGGGCATCGCGACGGCCTTGCTCGACTCCTCGAACCTCTCAGCGGACGCCATCGGACTTTTCGAGATCGACGAGGCCTGGGTTTCGCGACTCTCCCCCTATCTCAAGCCAAGGCTGGTCGTACTGGGCAATCTCTTTCGCGACCAACTCGATCGCTACGGCGAACTCGAGCGCCTGTCCGATGAGTGGGCTGCAATGGTGGCCGGATTGCCCGCGACCTGCTCGCTGGTGCTCTGTGCAGACGATCCTTCCGTTGCCGACCTTGCCGAATCGCTGCCATCGGGGGAGGAACCGATCTTCTTCGGGATGGAGGACCGAAGCAGAGCACTTCCGGAGCAATCGCACGCGTTCGATGCCAAGCGCTGTCGTCGATGTGGCGGAACGTATCGCTACGAGAGGACCTTCATCGGTCACCTCGGCCACTACTCCTGCTCCCAGTGTGGTCACCGCAGACCGACGGACGTACAGGTAGTGGCGCGCTCGGTCCGACTCGACGGACTTGCTGGCAGCCAATTCGAGTTCGACACCCCCTCCGGGAGTGCGTCTGTCGACCTCTCCCTCCCCGGCCTCTACAACGTCTACAACGCACTCGCGGCCATAGCTGCGGGCCGTGCGCTCGAGATCTCGACGGCGGATACCGTCAGGGGTCTCTCCGAGACGGCAGCTGTCTTCGGCAGGTCCGAGACGATCGACCTGGCTGGCGGCAGGGTGTCGCTGCTGTTGATCAAGAACCCGACCGGTGCGAACGAGGTTCTCCGCACGCTGGTCGATGAGGCCGGTCCCTCGGGTGCACTGGATCTCTGGATCGGTCTGAACGATCGAATCGCCGACGGTCGTGATGTCTCCTGGGTTTGGGACGCCGACTTCGAACTACTCGCCGAGCACGTCCGGTCCGTCACCTGCTCGGGAAGCCGCGCTCCTGAAATGGCACTGCGGTTGAAGTATGCGGGCTGGCCGGTGGGGCGCATCGCAGTAGATGAGGATCTCGGGAACTCACTGACAGCTGCCGTTGCGGGTTCCCAGGGAACCGTATACGCCCTCCCCACTTATACGGCGTTGCTCGATGTCCGAGGAAAGATCGCAGGTAAGGGGCATGCCGATGAATTCTGGGTATGAGATCCGAGACGCAGACCCGTCGGTCGAGGCCTGCCGCAGCTCCGACTGGCAGCGCCTCGAGCTCGGGCCGTATCAGAGCGACATTCCCCTCTGGCTCTCAATCGCGGCTGGCTCTGCAGATCCGATACTCGAGCTCGGTGCCGGGGCGGGCCGGGTCACGTTCCCCCTGCTGGAAACGGGGCACACCGTGATCGCGATCGAGGCTGACCCTGGGCTTGCTAGACATCTGCAGACCGAAGGGAACAACCGGGACCTTCCTCTCTCGGTCGAGAGCGCCCCGGTCGAGGCCTCCTCTCTCGACGGGCGCGAGATCGGTCTGGTGATCGGCCCCATGCAGTTCCTGCACTACCTCTCACCAGACCGCTGCCGATCGGTGATCGGGCGCTTCGCGGAGGATGCAGAGGTACGACCCGTGATGGCCTTCGCCGTGCTGCGGGAAAGTGATTTGTCCGAGGGCGTATTCGAATTCGATCTACTGCCGGACATGGTGGAGTCGAATGGATGGATCCTCTCGAGCCGGATCCGACGCATGGTCGTGACCGAGCGACGAATAGTCATCGAGCGCTTGCGCGAGACAGTGTCACCGTCAGGGAGCAGGAGGCTACAGCGGGTCTCAGAGGGCCTGTGGCGCTACCGACCCGCCGAGATCGAGGCCGCCTTCAAGGGACTCGGTTACCAACTTGCCGCGAGTTCCCCGATACCCGCAGAGGCCGGGACGGTCGAATCCGAACTGTTGGTTTTCCAGCCACAGGGTGAGCGGAGGTCGAAGTGAACGGGATCAGGGTTGCAGCGCTCTATCCCGACCGCATGAATATCTACGCGGATCGAGGGAATCTGATCTTCCTGCAGCGCAGATGTGAGTGGCGAGGGCTGGGCTTCGAGCTCATGCTCTGCAACGAAGAGAAGGACCTCGACCCCGACGCCACCGATCTGATCTACATAGGTGGCGGTCAGGACCGGGACCAGATCGAGATTGCGACGGATCTCGTCGAGCGCAAGCAGGCATCCATACGTGCGGCTATCGAATCGGGTGCAGCCGTCCTCGCCGTCTGCGGTGGCTTCCAGCTACTCGGCCACAGCTACACCCTGGGCGATCGCACTATCGAGGGGCTCGGAATCTGTGACTTCGAGACACGCCGCGAACCGGGCGAGAGATTGATCGGGAATATCGAGATCGAGGTCTCCGGACTAGAGAGCCTTGGGGGACCGGGAAGCTTGGCGGGTTTCGAGAACCACGGTGGTCGCACCTACCTGGGGCCAGAGGCGCGTCCCCTCGGGCGCGTGCTCAAGGGGCATGGGAACAACGGCGAGGACTCGACCGAGGGCGTGCAGCACGGTCGGGTGATCGGTACCTACCTCCACGGACCACTCTTGCCGAAGAACTCCTGGTTCGCGGATTGGCTCATCGCAATCTCCCTCACTCGTCCGGGAGAGCCTCTGCCGGAGCTCGAGCCTCTCGACGACCAACTGGAGATTGCTGCTCATGAAAACGCCCGAAAGGCGTGTCGCTCCTAACGTCTGCCGCTCGAGCCGAATCCCGAGTCGCCGCGTTCGGATTGAGGCAATTCCGCTGCCTCCGTCGGATGTACATCGGCGAAGGGGACGACAAGGAGTTGTGCGATGCGATCCCCCGGTTGCACCATGAATTCCTCGTGACGATCGGTGTTCAAGAGCAGGATCCGGACCTCTCCGCGGTACCCGCTGTCGACCAGACCCGGGGAATTGACGAGCGTGATCCCATGGTCTGCCGCCAGCCCAGACCTCGGGAGCACCAAGCCGGCGAGGCCTGGCGGAAGAGCAAGGGCCAGACCCGTACCAACTGACGCCCTCTCACCGGGCTCGAGGCGGAGAGCCTCCACCGAGCAGAGGTCGAGGCCCGCATCACCCGGGTGAGCCCGGACAGGAACCCTCGCCGCAGGGTCCAGTTTCTTGATCAACAACTCTTCCACGGTCAGGAAGCGAACCTAGGCGGTCAGGCGGTCGCGATACAGGCGAAGGTGCCCATCGAGGCGGCTAGACACCTGTTCTGCGGCCCTCAGGGGCGCTCTGGGAGCCATTCAGACCCGCTGGAGGTACCTCCACGCCATTCTGCGAGCCAGCGTGCCTGAGATCGGCGAAACGATGGATCTCCGAAGGATGGATCCGGGCCCGAACGAATGTCCCCTCAGGCAGATCCTCTCTCTCCAGATCGCCGGCAGCCCGGTAGACCTCGGCCAGACGGTTTCCTTCCTCGTAGGGGATCACGAGCTCTATCTCGGTAAGTGATGCCCGCAGCGTCTCCGCCCACGCGTCCTTCAAGAGATCGAGGCCGTCGCCTTCGAGCGCGGACACCTGAACTGCTTTCGGGTACAGCCGCCGGAGTTCCTCACGCGACGCCTGATCGAGCAGGTCGATCTTGTTCATCGCAACGACACGCGGGAGGGCATCTGCACCGATCTCACGGAGCACCGCCTCGACAGCGGCCATCGCCTGGCTCATGTCGGCCTCCGACTCGGACGCATCCACCACTTGGCAGATCAGCTCTGCTCTGTGAGTCTCCTCGAGGGTTGCCTTGAAAGCCTCGACCAGTTGATGCGGCAATTTGCGGATGAACCCGACGGTATCCGTGAGGAGGAAGTCCCTCCCAAGGTGCCTGAAAGATCTGGTGGTCGGGTCGAGCGTGTGGAAGAGGCGCTCCCCCACCCCGACCTCGGCCGACGTGACCGCGTTCATCAGACTCGACTTACCTGCATTGGTGTAGCCAGCCAGCGCGATGGTGGGAACCGATGAGGTCTCGCGTCGGGTCCGCCTGACCTCTCTGCCCCGCTCAGCCTTGCGAAGACGCCGCCGCAATTTCGCGATGCGATCTCGTGCGAGTCGCCGATCAGTCTCGATCTGGGACTCACCCGGCCCCCTCGTTCCGATTCCGGCTCCCAATCTCTCCAGGTGAGTCCAGAGGCCCCTCATGCGCGCGAGGTTGTAGTCGAGCTGCGCGAGCTCGACCTGGAGTTTGCCTTCAGCGGTGTGCGCGTGATCGGCAAAGATGTCGAGGATCACGGCGGTCCGGTCGATCACGGGAACTCCCAACTCGCTCTCGAGGTTCCTCTCCTGACGCGGTGAGAGCTCGTCGTCGCAAGCAACGAGGTTCGAATCCGTGTCCGCAAGAGCCTGCTTGATCTCCGCCAGCTTTCCAGTCCCCACATAGCGGTCGGGATCGGGTTCATCCCTCGGGACCAGCATGGAACCACTGGTTGCAACACCGGCCGTCTTGAGCAGTTCCTTCATCTCGTCCAGCCGGTCCTCGTCGCGCTCGCCTCTCGCAACCACAGCCACCACCAAGGCCCGCTGACGTGCCCTGGGATTGGTCAGACCTGCAGCCTCGGTCTTCACGGCCTCGCGCTGAGGGTTGGCAGAGTGTTTTCCCACTGATTCGATCTTAGGACCTGCTCCACCCGGGGCCAAGGCCTCGAGCGTCGATCAGGAGAGGTTCTCCTTTATCCGCTCGACCGCCTCGGTGATCTGCTCGTCAGGGGTGGTGAGGGAGATCCTGAAGAATCCTTCACCGGTCGGTCCGTACAGGGAGCCCGGTGAGACGATGACCGCAGCTTCTTCGAGTGCGTGCTCGGCAAACGATGTAGAGGTGAATCCGTCGGGAACGGGTGCCCATACGTAGATCGTCGCTTGGGGGGCTTCGGCCTCGATGCCGATATCCCGGAGGGCCCCGACCACGAGATCGCGGCGACGCTGATAGATCGCGCACATCTCGCGGACCTCGTCCTGAGGTGCCTCGAGGGCGGCTGCTCCCGCTACTTGTACGGCCTCGAACATGCCGGAGTCGACGTTAGTCTTGAGGCGCCAGTAGGTCTCGATCGCCGTCGAATTTCCTACGATCGCGCCACATCGCCAGCCGGTCATGTTGTGGCCCTTCGAGAGCGAAAAGACCTCGACACCGACATCGAAGGCGCCCGGCGTCGCAAGGAAACTCGGGGCCACGTAGCCGTCGAAGACGATTTCGGAATATGCGTTGTCATGGACGACGAGGAAGTCGTATTCCCGGGCGAGCTCGATTGCCCTATCGAAGACCCCGTCGGGAACGACCGCGCCCGTAGGGTTGTTCGGGTAGTTGAGGAACAGGAGGCGGGCTGCCTTCAGTTTCTCCTCGGGGATCGAATCGAAGTCGGGTGCGAACCCCCGATCCGGATCCAGACCCAGTAGGAACGGCTCTGCGCCTGCCAGGATCGGACCGCCTGTGTACACCGGGTAACCGGGATCGGAAGCCAGGGCAACGTCTCCCGGGTCGAGGAAGGCGAAGCAGAGGTTGTAGAGACACTCCTTCGAACCGAGAGCAGGGATGATCTGCGTCTCGACGTCGAGCTCGACATCGAACGAGCCCCGATAGAAGCTTGCGACCGCTTCTCTGAACTCCTTGCGACCGCGGTTCGACGGGTACTGATGGTTCGCGGGATCCGCAACCGCTGCCTGCATGGCCTCGACCGTGTGGGGAAAGGTCGGAAGATCTGGATCCCCGATCCCGAGGCTGATGATGTCGATGCCAGCGTCCCGCTTTTCCTCGACCTTGCGTTCGAGCTCGGCAAACATGTACGGCGGCATCGCCTCGAGGCGGCGCGATGGTGCGCCGGCACCGGGTTTCTGGTGTGAGCCGCTCATCGACAGCAGATTACGAGGTGCTGCCGAGGGTTGGTGGCTCGACCTGATCCGACAGGGCGTCCAGCAGGTGACCTGACAGCTCAACCGTATAGACGGGGACGGCCCAGCCACTGAGATGGATGCTCATCTGATCGTCTATCTCGACCAATAGCGACCCACCGTCGAGCACGACCTCGATCGGAGACTCGAGGCCTGAGAGATGCGCAGCAACCGCGGCGCCGGTTGCGCCTGTCCCTGAAGAGAGCGTTTCGCCAACTCCCCGCTCGAATATCCGCGCGCGGATCCTCGAGTCCCTTCCACCCCGTCCCTCGCCTCGCGACCAGAAAGACACATTGGTCCTCATAGGGAACCTCTCTGCGGATTCGATCTCGGGCCCGACCAAGTCGAGATCGAGCTCCTCCAGGCCGGAATCCACTTCTATCGCGCACTGCGGGTTACCGATCGATACGTGCCGGAACTGCCAGTCTCTGCCGCCGGCGGGGAGTACGCCGACTCCGTCCGGCTCGCCATCCGGATAGGCCTCCGAACTCGTCGTCGCGATCCCCATCGAAACGCGGGCCTCGTTCGGCGAGGTGATCTCGGGCGTGACGATGCCCGCATCGGTCTGGATGCTGAAGGTGTCCCCCCCGGTGCGTCCGTGACCGTGGAGATACAGCGCCGCCTCTCTCACTCCGTTTCCCGATATCTCTGCACGGGAGCCATCGGGATTGAATATCGCCAGCCGAGCAACCGACTCGCCGTCATCGGCCGCAGACAACTCGCAGACCCCATCTGCCCCGAGCCCGAAGTGCGCGTCGCAGAGCAGCCTGATCCGTGGCGGTGTCAGCTCCCAAGGAAGGGCCTCTCGCTCCAGTATCAGGTAGTCGTTTCCAAGGGCCTGCCATTTTTCGAGCTTCATCGTGGCTGAAGGATACGCGCGGCGACCTCGGCATCGGAATCGCCGTCCCGCTCCACCAGTTCGACGCCGGGGATCTTCCTCATCCAGGTGATTTGTCGCTTCGCGTAGGCACGATGCTGAGCCTTGATCGAGTCCAGATCGCCGCTGCGGAACTCTTCCAGGCCGATAGCGGCGCTCGCGGTTCTCCCGAGCCCTTTCGAATCCAACGCCTCTGCTTCGGCCTGAGCAGCGAGCTGCATACCATCGACCCTGATCGAGATGCGACGGGCAAGATGCTCTTTCGTATCGATCAAACCGATCATGCGGGTTGGATGTCTCAGGTCGGCCTCCCACATGCCCGAAGCGTCCGTGAGAGGCTCAATCTCGCTCCTCACCAGCGCTGTCCAACGACCGATCCGATTGCTGTCGTTCGGGTGGACCTTCGCCGAGAGGTGCTCCGGAAGCTCGGCATGCAACGCCTCGGCGCCGCGCTCCCTCAGATCCTGCTCCACCGCACTCCGAATCTGCTCATCCACGGGTGGGCGCAGGTCGAGATCGGATAGAGCGGCCCTGAGCCACAGTCCGGTCCCACCGACCACCAGGGGTAGCTTCCCGTCTTGGAGGAGCGAGTCGATCTCGCGATGAGCAATTTCGGCATAGGTTCCTGCGCTCATCTCCTCGGCCGGATCGACGAAACCCACCAGACGGTGCTCGAGCTGTTCGCTTTCCTCCCTCGTAGCGGCACCGCTGATCACCTCGAGACCTCGATAGATCTGAATCGAATCGCAATTGACCGCGACGGGATCGTGCCCCTGAGCGCGAAGGAGATTGGCCATCGATATGGCTACCCCGGTCTTACCCACCGATGTCGGACCGAAGAGGGCGATCACCATCGTGTCCGATCTCGAGACCGCCGAGGTCTTCGGGGAAGGCGCATCAGCTGACCCTGCCCTCATGTCATCCCGCTCTTACGAGCAGCTTCTCGACTCCATCCAGGCTGTGCGAGGTCGTGTCGGTGATGGCGACCTCGGTCAGCTCCCCGGGGGCCGCAAGACCGTCGAAGTTCACCGCCCTGTTGTGGCGTGTCCGGCCGCGCAAGCGTGTCGGGTCGGTCCGGGAAGGACCCTCGACCAAATCCTCCAGGTCTCTGCCGAGGAACCGCTCTGCACGAGCGGCAGCCCGCTCGTTCACGAGCTCGACCAACCTCCCCATCCGCTCGCTCTTCACCTCTCGGCTGATCTGCCTTGGCAGGGTCGCGGCATGGGTCCCCCTCCTCGGTGAGAAGGGGAAGGCGAAGGCTGCATCGAAGCCGACCCGATCGACCACCTCCAGAGTCTCCTCGAAATCGCGTTCGGACTCCCCGGGAAAGCCGACGATGATGTCGGTGGTGATCGAGCAGTCGGGCACGCTTTCGCGTATTGCCTCGACGCGGTCGAGATAACGCTCCCGGTCGTAGGTCCTGCGCATCGACTTGAGGATCCGGCTGGATCCTGCCTGCAGGGGCAGGTGGATGTGCTCACAGAGGGAAGGCAGGTCGATGTGGGCCTGCAGGACATCAGCACGCATGTCCTTCGGATGTGGACTCGTGTAGCGGAGGCGGTCGAGACCTGGAAGCGCATCCAGCCTTCGAAGGATCTCGGAGAATCCGATCCTCCTCGAAGCGGGAAGGTCCCTCCCATAGCTGTTGACGTTCTGGCCGAGAAGGGTGACCTCCCTCACGCCATCTGCGGTGAGGGCCTCGGCCTCCCCGATGATGCTGTGCGGGTCCCGGCTGACCTCACGACCCCTGGTCGAGGGCACGATGCAGTAGGAGCAGACGCAGTTGCAACCTTGGGAGATCTGCAGCCAGGCCTGATACGGCCGCTCGCGCGCCGCAGGCAGTTCACTCGAGAGGGCCTCGAAATCGAAGAAGCCTTGGGCGGTGATCGAGTCGGATTTCAGGAACTCGGCCAATCGATGGATCTGCCCTGGTCCGAACGCCACATCGACCCACGGGAAGGATTCGAAGAGTTCGTTCTTCAGGGATTGAGCCCAGCATCCCCCCACTCCGACCACCTTGGTGGGGTCTTCTCGTTTCAGACGCTTGGCGTCTCCCAAGTGCGCGATCAGCTTCGAATCTGCCTTCTCGCGAATCGAACAGGTGTTGAAGAGGATCAGGTCAGCGAGATCACGGTCGTCGACCGGCGTATAACCGAGAGAACCGAGCATTCCACTCAGGCGCTCGGAGTCGTGTGCGTTCATCTGGCAACCGAAGGTCGTTAGGTGGAAGGTCCCGCTCACGAATAGGTCAGGCTACCGCTCACGACCTGAGCGGTGAGAGATCGTTCCTCGTCAGTTGACGCGCCCGGTTACCAGCAGATTGCCCTCCATACCGGCCTGCCGATGCCCGGGAACCGTGCAGTAGAAAACGTACTCCCCGGGATCCAGGTCGAGTTTGAGCGAGGACTCGCTGTTGGTGACCACCTCGCTCTTGCCGATCTCCTTGCCTTCGAACTCGAGAGCGACATTGTGAGGGACCACCGAGGGGTTGTCGTAGACGATCTCTACCTCTCCGGCAGCTGCCTTGAGCCCCTCTGGCGAATAGACGAGAGCACCACTTGCGGGTGATGTCAGGGCGAGTACGGTCGTCGCCCCCATATCGCTCATCGGCACGCCGGCCTCCTGCTTGGCAGCAGACTCTTCGGCTATCGGCTCATCCTCCCGGTGATGCTGCTCATCCTCTGCGTGGAGCCAGCCGAACGCTGCTGTTCCGATCACGAGCGCGAAGAAGAACGTACACAGCCCGAGGAGTACGCCCCGGCTGCCGGGGAACCTCTCCGACTTGACCCCAACGAAGGAAATCGCAAGGGCTGAGACCACCAGCAAACCACCGAAGATGAGGAACAGTTCGTAGTTCATCTGAGTTGAATCCTACCCATTGCCGCCCCCGTCACGCCTCGTGCGCTCGTGCTCACGCATGGCCTCGTACGAGACCTCCGATTCGAATCCCCGCCGCGCCAGGGCGCCCAGAGCCTTCCTGCGCTCCTCCGGGCCTTCCACGGCCAAATCCTTCGACGCGAGGAAATCCACGGCTCTCTGTAACTGGTCGTCACGGCTCTCCGCTGCGAGCGCCGGGTCGATCAGGTCATCCGGGAGGCCACGCTCCTTCAGGGCCTTCCGGATTCGTTCGGGCCCCCAGCCAGCCAACTCGCGCTTGTCCTCTGCGTACCGAATAGCGAAACGTTCATCGTCCAGCGCGCCGTCCTCATGGAGTTGGTCGATGACCAGAGCAAGCGCGGCCTCGGCGACCCCTTTCTCACGCAGGAGACCCTCCATCTCGGAAGCGGTGCGCTCATGAGAGGACAGCGCGCGAAGGGCAATGCCTATTGCGTCAGGCTTGTCGGGGTCCAGAGCTGAGACGGATCAAGCAGCCTTCTTATCCGATGCCTTCCGGGCTGCTGCCGGCTGCTTCGCCGACGCCTTGGCCTCCGGCTCTTCTGCCGCATCAGCCTTCGGCTTGTCCGCGACGGCCTTCGGGCCGTTACCCGATGCCGCGGCCTTCTCCTCGTCGGCCTTGGTGACCGCTTCACGAACCTTTGCCTCGATCTCGTCTGCGACCTCAGGGCTGTTGCGCAGGAACTGCTTGCTGTTGTTCCGCCCTTGGCCGAGCCGCAGGTCCCCGTAGGAGAAGAAGGAGCCCGACTTCTGAACGAGGTCGTGCTCGAGTCCGAGGTCGAGAATGCAGCCCTCGCGGGAGATTCCCATCCCGTATTCGATGTCGAACTCGGCCTGACGGAACGGCGGCGCGACCTTGTTCTTGACCACCTTCACACGAACCCGGTTACCGACTGCCTCGGTGCCTTCCTTCAGCGTCTCGATACGCCTGACGTCGAGGCGCTGTGAGCAGTAGAACTTGAGAGCCCTGCCGCCCGGTTGGGTCTCGGGGGATCCGAACATCACGCCGATCTTCTCCCGGATCTGGTTCGTGAAGAGACAGATGGTGTCAGAGCGGTTGAGATTTCCGGCGAGCTTGCGCAGCGCCTGGGACATCAGGCGGGCCTGTAGCCCCACCTGCATCTCACCCATCTGCCCCTCGAGCTCCGCGCGGGGTGTGAGCGCGGCTACCGAGTCCACCGCGACGATGTCGACCGCACCTGAGCGGGTCAGTACGTCCACTATTTCGAGAGCCTGTTCCCCGTAGTCGGGCTGGGAAACCAAGAGTTCATCTATGTCCACGCCGATACGCTTCGCGTACACGGGGTCCATCGCGTGCTCGGCGTCGACGAAGGCGCAGACGCCTCCCTGCGCTTGGGCCTGAGCGAGGATGTGGTAGATCAGTGTGGTCTTGCCCGATGACTCGGGGCCGAAGATCTCGACGATGCGTCCCTTGGGGACGCCACCGACGCCCAAGGCGAGGTCCAGCGAGAGTGCCCCCGTGGGGATCGATTCGATCTCGACCGCACTCTTGTCTCCCAACTTCATCAGGGAACCTGCCCCGAACTCCCGCTCGATTTGAGTCACGGCGGCCTGTAGTGCCTGATCGCGCGCCTTTGCGTCCTTGTCCTTGCCGGCCGCCTTCTTGGTCTTGTCGGTGTCGTTTGCCTGGGCCATTTCGTCTTGCTCCTTCTCTTCTCGTTGCCCACCGAGGCTCCAAATCGGCCTCCACCGGCGGGTGCAGCTCTGCTCCACGGGGAGCAACTACGAGAAGGTAGTCGTGACCCCGGACGGAGCAGCCTGTTTCTGCAAGGTCAAGCTACGCACCCGCTGGTGCCCGGACAAGCCCGCAAAACCACGCATCAGGGACCAAACAGGGTCGAAAGCCGATCAGTCCTGCAGGAACGAGAGAAAGGCCAGGAGGTCCTCCGTATAGAGATCCGGTTCCTCGAAGGCCGCGAAGTGCCCTCCGCGCGGCATCTCGGTCCAGGAACGCAGATCCGGCAAGACTCGCTCGGTCCAGCTCCTGGGAGGAAGCAGGGGTTCGCCTCTCCAGACGGAGACGGCAGCCGGAATCTCCAAGCGCTCCCCTTTGCCGAGTCGCCACCGATCCTGTCTCTCGCCCCAGTAGAGCCGCATCGACGAAGCCACGGAGCCTGGACCCCATTGAGCGGTCATCCAGTCACAGAGGGTCAATGGTGTGAACCGAGAGAAGAGGTCCCCCTGACAGTCCCCCCAACGCCGGTACTTCTCGAGCAGGTATGCCGCAAAGCCTGCCGGTGAGTCCTGGAGTGCTGGCGAGATCGCATCGGGAACGGCCGACTGGAGGACCATATGGTGGCCGCTGCGCTTGAGCCACCTCTGAGCACTCGATGCGAACTCGATCTCCTCTCCGGTCGCAGGCGGCTCGTCGAAATCCCCCGGTGCGGGGAGCGTAGCCGGGGTACTGACGTAGAGCCCGACGATCTCCCCAGCCGAGTCGTGGACCATCCTCGCAGCGATGATCGCGCCCCAGTCCCCTCCGGCGACGGCATAGCGATCGAGCCCCAATCCCTCCGAGACGAGATCTCGCAGGAGCCTGCTGATCTCTGGCACCGTGACGGGAGAGCCTGGATCGTCGGAGAAAGCGAAGCCGGGGAGCGACGGAACGATGCAGGGATGACCAGCTGCGGCGATCTTCTCCGCAGCATCGAGATACTCCAGTGGCGAACTCGGCCAGCCGTGCAGGCAGATCACAGGCGTCCGATCCCCGTCCAACCCCAGGGCGAACGTGTGGACGCCACCGAATGCGACCGGCTCGAGGGAATTGAGCCTGTCCTCGGTCAGGTGCCAGTCGTGCTCTTCTACCCAGTACCCACATACCGCTTCCAGAGCCTCTCGGTCACAACCCAGACTCCACCCTTCCTCCCCCGCCAGCAGTTCGGGCATCCGGGCGGATGCAAGACGGTCTCTCATCGGTACCAGCACCGAGTCGGGGACCTCGATCGGCGCCGGGCTTGCCTTCACCGCGGAGGCTCCTCGCCGGTGATCAGGTGTCGAAGCAGATGCAGGGAGACCACCACCGTACGCAGCCGGATCGATGCCCTGTCTCCGGGAATCAAGGGACCGCGCGTGAGCTTTCGTCCATCGCTGGAGGCCGCACAGATCCAGACCGTTCCGACCGGCTTCTCCTCGCTCCCTCCGCCCGGGCCCGCGATCCCGGTCACAGCGACGGCGAAGTCCGATCCGAACCTCTCCAGAGCCCCATCGGCCATGGACTCTGCGACACCGGCTGAGACGGCGCCATCCCGTTCGATCAGTGCCGGGTCCACGCCAAGCAGGTCGACCTTCGCCTGGTCCGTATAGGACACGACACCACCCAGGAAGTGGTCCGACGCCCCAGGCCGATCCGTCATCTTCGCGGCCAACATGCCTCCGGTACACGACTCAGCCACGGCGACGGTGCGACCGGCGAGAAGCCGGGTCACTACCTCGTCGGCCAATTCGCCCTCCTCGCTGAACATGAACCCCGCGTGCCGGCTCCGCAGTCCCTCCCTGACGGCCTCGGCCGCGCTCTCGGCGCCCGGGCGATATCGAACATCGACGTAGATCTCTCCCCCCCGGAGGCAGGTCACGATCTCGAGCTCCGACAGGTCCGTCTCGGCTTCGATTTCGCGAAGACTGGCTGCGAGTTCTGACTCGGGCAAGGCATGCATCCGGATCGCGAGGTTGCGGTATGGCTCCGCCCGCGCAAGCACCGCCGAGACAGGCTTCGAGTCGAGTGCATCCGGCCACATCCCCTGCAGTTCACGCGGAGGCCCCGGGAGCACGACTATCACCTGACCTTCACGCCCGGGTACGACCAGCCCGGGAGCCGTTCCTACGGGAGAGAGCGGCTGCGCCCCGTCTGGGACCATCGCCTGCTTGCGGTTCGACTCCGCCAAGGCCTCCGGGTCGAACTTCCAGCGCTTCGCGTATCCGGCGAGGATCTCGGCTATCTGGGCCTCCAGAGCCTCGTCCAGCTGCATCTCGCGCCCGACGTGATCTGCCACCGTCTGCGCCGTGAGGTCATCCGCGGTCGGCCCCAATCCGCCTGATGTGAAGACCAGGTCCAACCCCTCAGCGGCCATGAAGTCGAGGGCTGCGCCGAGGTCTCCTGGCCTGTCCCCCACGCAAAGGATGGAGATGACCCTGACTCCGAGTTCACCCAACCTCTCCGATATCCAGGGTCCGTTCCGGTCGGTTACCTGCCCGGACAGGACCTCGGTACCGGTGACGATTACGCCTGCGGTCGGTTCCTCGGATCGCACGGTCCTACCGGTGTCTGACATGCCTACATTCTGCCGCCTTTCGTCAGCAGCGGCGCCTCGACGAGAGGCTTCAGGCGTCTTCGTCAGTCACGGCCGTTGCGACCGGTTCGTCGGGTGGCCCGCCATCGGTCCCCCCACCTGTGGTCGCTGCTGAATCTCCGCCGGAACCGAGGAGCGATGGAAGGTCCCCAGCGCTGACGAGGACCTGCCTCGGTTTCGAGCCCTCGTAGCCCGAGATGATGCCCCGCCTTTCGAGCATGTCGATAAGGCGACCGGCACGGGTGTAGCCGACCCTCAGTCGACGCTGGATCATCGAAACAGAGGCGGTTCCGCTCTCCACCACTACCTGCGCTGCCTGGCCGAGGAGGTCGTCCTGGTCGGGATCGAAATCTTCATCACCGGTCGCCTCCTCCTGCGACGGCTCCGGAGACTCGAGCAGGGCCTGCTCGAATACCGGTTCACCCTGCTTCGACCAGTGACCCGTGACCTCGGATATCTCGTCCTCGGTAACGAAAGCCCCCTGGATCCGCTGCATCTTCGAAGTACCAGCGGGTCTGAACAGCATGTCGCCTTGCCCGAGCAGGGTCTCCGCCCCGCCCTGATCGAGGATCACCCTCGAGTCCACCTGAGACGAAACCGAGAATGCAATCCGGGCGGGGATGTTCACCTTGATCGTCCCGGTGATGATGTCGGTAGACGGCCGCTGGGTCGCGAGCAGGAGATGAATACCAACCGCACGGGACTTCTGGGCCAGACGGATGATCGCGTCTTCGACCTCGGTCGGGGCGACCATCATCAGATCTGCAAGCTCATCGATCACACAGAGGATGTAAGGAAGCGGTGGCTCTCCCTCTGCGCGTCGTGTCTGGTTGAGCTCGTCGAGATTCCGGGCCCGTGCTTCGCTCATGACCTGGTAGCGGCTCTCCATCTCGGCGATCAAGTTGTTGAGGACGTTGGCGGCGAGGCGAGGGGAGGTCACGACGGGCGTCAGGAGGTGAGGAACTCGCTCGTAGTGATTGAGCTCTACCTGCTTCGGGTCGACCAAGACGAGGCGCAACTCGTTGGGCGATGCGTGCAGCAAGAGAGAGGAGAGGATCGCGTTGACGCACCCTGACTTTCCCGAGCCAGTCGTACCCGCCACCAGTACGTGCGGCATCTTCTGCAGGTCTGTCCAGACGGAGTGCCCGGCGATGTCCTTGCCAAGCCAGGCGACCATCGGCGAGGACCCCTTGGGGCGACCGCCATAGATATCGCCAAGGCGCACCAACCGGCGGCGTTGGTTTGGTACCTCTACCCCGACGGCCTGCTTGCCCGGAATCGGAGCGAGGATCCTGATGTCTGTCGAAGCCAGTGCGTAGGCGAGATCGTCCTTCAGTTGCGTGATCTTCCCGACCTTCGTTCCAGGTGCGAGCTGGATCTCGTAGCGACTGACGTGCGGGCCCGAGACGACCCCGAGCATCCGCGCCTCGATGCCGAAATGCCCAAGCGTTTCGAGCAGCGCGGTACCCACAGCCTCGTGGTCCGCGCCATCGGATGGTTTTTCGGGCTTACCCTTCTCGAGTAGATCAGCCGACGGCACGGTGTAGTCGATCTCCTCCGACTGCGTGTAGCCGCCCCTCTTCTCCCCCTGAGGCGTGAGCTGGGCGGGCTCGGACGAGGCCTCCTCCTGCCGGTCTCCTGTCTCGACCAAAGCCACGACATCGCTCGGTGGATCTTCGCCGTCGTACACCTCGGCGACTTCGGCTGTCGAGGCCTCTGGCTCCTCCTCCTCGTCGGCCCGTTCATCGGCCACTCGAACACCCTCATCGAAATTGGCGAAGCCGCCCTCAGCGTCGGTGACCGAATTGATCTCCGGCACGATCACGGTTGGTTCCTCATCCACCGGCTCGGGCGGCCCGAACAGAGGATCGGTGTCATTTGGCTTGGTGTCTACGAGGTCGGGGTCGACCGCTCTCGTGTCACGGACGGCTGTCGCGAACTCCGAGGTCGCATGTTTCGCCCGGGATGCGCCGCGCCGAGCGATCGAACCGATGTCGAGGAGTGACCGATCGAGGATGAGCAAGAGGCCGGCCAGGATCAGGCCGACCGCGAGTATGTGGGACCCGAGCCTTTGGAAGAGGGTGACCGTTGCCCAGTAGAACACTTCGCCGATGCCTCCTCCGTGACGGGTGAAGAACTCAGGGTCGAAGAGGCCCTCTCTGGCTCCTGCTGGGCCAAGCCCGGCGGTCTGAGCCGCAAGTGCAAGGAGCAGTCCACAGAACGCTGCCGCGAGGCCTGCAGCAGTCGAAGCAGGCGAGCGCATCACGGGCCGCAGGATGAGCATCAAGCCGATACCGAAGAGCACCAAGGGTGCCAGTACCGCGGCGGCCCCGAAGAGGAACTCGAGCACCGTATCCGCCCCGTTGCCAACGGTCCCCCCGTCACGCTCGAGATAGACCACGTACCCGAGGTAGATGGCGATGCCGAGGCAGGCGAGACCGGCAAGGTCCGCCTTGCGCTGCCGCTTCTCAGCTGCCGCCGCTATACGGCCGCGCGCCGGTTGCTTCTTCCCCCCCGCACGCTTAGGACTGGGGCGCTTCGCGCCTGCTCCACGCTTGGCGGCAGGCGTCTTGGAGGCCCGCTTACCCGCTCCTGGGCGCGCCTGACGCCCCCCTTGCTTGGGGGGTTTACGTGTGAGTAGGTCTGCCAGCATTCCTCACGCTTTCGTCGTCGCTGGTCGGTTCCCTGCGCCTAAAGGTTCGGTCAAGAAAGACGTGCCGGAGCCGGAGTCGGGACTACCCTTCCCCCACGTGTCCGATCTTGAAGCAAGCGCGAGGATCCTCGTGGTCGAAGACGACGAGGCCATCGCAGATGTCGTTCGCCGGTCCCTCCGCGTCGAGGGGCATGACGTGCGCTCGGCCGGGGACGGGGTCGAGGCGCTGTCGCTGGCCGAAGAGTTCTCTCCGGATCTGATCGTGCTCGATCTCGGCCTTCCGAGACTCGACGGCACAGAGGTCCTGAAGCGGGTCAGAGCCGAAAGCGATGTGCCGATCCTCGTCCTCACAGCCAGAGTCGATGTCACCGACCGAGTCGAAGGGCTCGACTCGGGGGCCGACGACTATCTGCCGAAGCCATTCGAGAGAGACGAGTTGATGGCACGAGTCCGTGCCCTGCTCCGCAGGAGACCTCCTCGCGGGCAGGCGAAGCTGGTCGTAGGTGACCTGACCTGCAACCCGGACACACGCGAGGTGTTCCGGGGAAACCGGGAGGTCGAGTTGACCAAGCGGGAGTTCGAACTCTTGGAGTACCTCTTGAGGAATCAGAAACTGGTGGTATCCCGTCAACAACTACTTGAGGACGTCTGGGGATACGACCCCCTGGATGAGACAAATACGGTCGACGTCTTCATCTCGAATCTGAGGCGGAAGCTCGAGGCAGGCGGCGAGGACCGGATCCTCTTCACCAAGCGCGGCGCAGGCTACGTGATCAAGGGTTCCTGATGTTCCCGATCCGTTCGACCCTGCGTTGGCGCATCGCTGGGCTCTGCGCCGGGTTGACCATGCTGATCTTGATCGCATTCGCCGCCGTTCTGGGAACCCTCCTGACCAACCGGATAGAGGATGACCAAGCAGTCGAACTACAACGGCAGGCCCGCGACTTGGCGCTCGCTGTGCGGCCCGACGGTCTCGAGCTGGAACGGCCCCTACTCCCGGCCGATGCCGTCTACCGAATCCTCGACCCATTCGGTGTCACCAAGAAAGTCAATGCTCCTGTGGCACACGCCTTCGGGTCCCCCGGCGGCGAGATCACCGAGGCCAGAGGGATGCTCGTGGCAACCGCCTCGATCGGCAGAGGGGCCGAGAAGATCGGGTTCGTCCAGTTCGGGAGACCCGATGACGCGATGGACGCAACCATCAGCCGGGTATGGCTCTTCCTCGGTCTCTGCGTGATCGGGGGCACGGCGCTGGCGCTCCTCGCCGGACTGACAGTGGCCGGACAGGCGATGAGACCGATCACCTCCCTCACCGAACTGGCCCGCAAGGTTGCACGGTCGGGAGATCCCTCCGATCGCGCGCCCATCCTGACCTCGGACGATGAGGTGGGTGAACTGGCAAGGACGTTCGAGGGAATGCTGGATTCGATCGAGGCATCCGAGGCCCAACGTGAAGACGCCTTCCGTCGACAGAGGGAGTTCATAGCCGATGCCTCACACGAACTGAGAACTCCCCTCACGTCGATCCAACTCAACCTCGAGATGCTGCGAGATGGACACGACGAGGAAGGAGTCGCGGTCTCTTCGGCGCTCGACTCGACTCGGCGGATGAATCTACTGGTTGCCGACCTGCTGCTCTTGGCACGCACGGACTCCAGCGCCCCGCACTCGCTTGCACCGGTGGACCTCTCCGAGATCGCCCGCGTTGCAATCAGAGAGGTGGAACCGATCGCCGCGGATCATTTGCTCGTGGCCGCCCTGACTGACTGCCCAAGGGTCGAGGGGGATCAGAACTCTCTCCAGCGAGCCGCCCGCAATCTGGTCGAGAACGCCGTGCGACACACTCCTCCGGGAACGAAGGTGACGATCAGAACCGAGCGCTCACGAGATTCGATCAAGCTGGTGGTGTCAGACGATGGACCTGGCCTGCCTCGAGGCCAAGAGGAAAAGGTGTTCGAGCGGTTCGCACGTGCCGACGGGTCTGCTGACACCACGCGAAGTGAGGGAACGGGACTCGGCCTCGCGATCGTGAGGGCCGTGGCCGAAGCGCATGGTGGAAGCGCAGTCGCCCGAAGAGGACCTGAGGGTGGCGCAGAGTTCGAGATCGTCATCCCGGCACCCTGAGCAGGTGACCGAGATCTCGGGCCTCAGACCTCGACGACCACGGGGAGCACCAGAGGGCGCCTCTTCATGCGCTTCCACGTGTGCTCCGCGACATCCTCGTGCAGATCCTGCTGGATCATCGAGATCTCACTGATCTCGTCCTCGGCTGCCTCGAAGAGCGTATCCGCCACCACCTCTTTGAGTTCGGCCACCAGGGATGACCCCCTACCATCGTCTCCCTCAGGGACACCGCGCAGGATGACCTCCGGATCAGCGACCTGAGACCCATCATCGGCAGAGATGGTTGCCACCACGATTATGAGGCCGTCGCCGGAAAGCTTGCGGCGATCGCGGAGGGCAAACTCGTCCGGCTCCCCGATGGCGACACCGTCTACGAAGATCATGCTCGCGTGGACGTCCTCTCCGAAGCGGGCACCCTTCTCGTTTATCACCAGAGGCAACCCGTTCTTGCCGAC
>CAIUSP010000038.1 GCA_903901855.1 uncultured bacterium
CGAATCGCGGTGCCAACGGGATAGACGGGCAGATCTCGACCGCCGTGGGGATCGCGAGCGATGCGCTGGGTACCACCTATGGCGTTCTCGGCGATCTGGCCTTCGCCCACGATCAGGGGGTCCTCACGAACGCCCGTGCATCGGACAGGCTCAAACTCATCGTGATCGACAACGGCGGAGGTGGCATCTTCGACTTCCTGCCAATAGCCGACATGATCGAGGCAGCCGAGATGGAGCGCCTCTTCACCACCCCGTCGGAGGTGGATATCGCAGCTGTAGCGGAGTCCCACGGGATGCGTGTCACCCGACCCCGTTCGGCAGGAGAGTTCGAGGTCGCGCTCGGCGGTGATTGCGATCTCATCCTGATCGAGACCCAGCGAGCGGAGAATATAGCGCTGCATCGGCGGCTCAATGAACGAGTCGCCAGCGCGTTGGCCTCCTGAGGTACCGGAGTCACTCGCAGGTCAGCTCAGCAGGGGCAGTAACGCGTCCAGCTTGAGCTCGGTCTCGGCCAGCTCTGCGGTGGGTTCGGAATCGGCTACCACCCCTGCGCCGGCGAAGAGGGTTGCGGTGCGATCCCTCAGCAAGGCGGACCGGAGTGCGACACAGAATTCACCATCACCGCTGAAGTCCATCCAGCCGACGGGACCTGCGTACCACCCTCGATCCATCCGCTCGATTCTCGCGATTGCGTCTAGAGCCGGAGCGGCCGGTTCCCCTCCTACCGCCGGAGTCGGGTGGAGACGCGATACCAACGAGATCACCGAGGTCCCAGAGGCGAGCTGCGCGCGGATCGGTGTTGCGAGGTGTTGGATATTGGAGATCCGTGCCAGCGAGGGCTCGTCCTGACACTCGACCCAGACCGAGATCGGTTCGAGTTCCCGCCGGATACGTTCGACGACGATCTCGTGCTCGGCCCTGTTCTTGCCGCTGCGCATCAACCCTTCACCGAGGTGGTCATCGACCGCTGGGTCGGCACTGCGACGAGCGGAGCCGGCAAGTGCCACGGTCGCGGCCAGCGGACCTGAACGTCGCGCGAGCAACTCCGGGCTGGCGCCGCAAAAGGTCAACTCGGGAGTGCCGACGGCGAAACAGAAACAAGACGGGAACGCCTCTCGAAGCGAACCGACGACCAGCGCCGGATCGTAGGCCGCACTGCGGTCGATCCTGAGGCTTCGTGCAAGCACCACCTTCTCGAACGATCCAGCGCGTATCTCCTCGGTGGCGCGGGCCACGCCATCCTCGTATGCCGCCGGACCCCACTCCGGGGAGCCCTCGCCGATCTCGGCTGGACGCTCATCGCTGAGCCCTGGCACCCCTTGCGGCATGCTCGCTTCGCTGAGAGCCTCGAGTCGCGCCTTGATCGAGGAAAGGCTTGCAACAGGGTCCTGAGCGAGATCGACTACCGCCGTGAGCCACGCCTGACCATCGAGTCTCTGAATCGAGATCTCGGGCAACACGAGCAGAGCGGGAGGCAGCGATGACCACTCTGAGGTCGAGCAACCGTCCGGAGCGAACGCGAAGCCACCGGTGAAGACCGGACCCGCGCCCTGAGGGAGGTCCTCGCTCCCGCGTCTGTCGATCGAAGAGATGATCTCACTTGCGTCTCGTTCGACCTGTCCGAACCGGTCATCGCCCCGCGAGACCACCTCTCGCACCTGGCCCAGTGTCGCAAGCGAGAATCCTCCACGATCCGGTTGCTCCCAGCAGGACCAACGATCACGGGCCCGCCGCGATCCGATCACGAGTGCGCTTGGATCCGTCTCCCCCGACACCGGAACGGTGACGGCAACCAGACCCCTACTCTGCTCCGGAGAGGTCAGCGCCGCCAGTTCCGAGAGCAACTCGGAACGGGCCTCGATGAGATTCGAGCGACTCAGGAGTCCGCGGGAGAGCGCCCGAGGGCTACCTCGCCCGTGCGGACCATCTCGATCAGGCCGTGCGGCCGAACCATCCTCTCGAATGCTTCGATCTTGTCGGCAGGCCCGGTGACCTCTACGGTCATCGACTTACGCGAAACGTCGACCACACGCCCACGGAAGATCTCTGCGAACTGCATGATCTCGTGGCGGCTCTCGACGGGCGCTGAGACCTTGAACAGCGCCATCTCGCGGGCTGTAGTCTCCCGCGGTTCCATGTCCCGGAGCTTGACCACGTTGATCAGCTTGTTCAGTTGTTTGGTCACCTGATCGATCGGATGCTTCGCTCCATCGATCGTGATCGTCATTCGCGAGAAGTTGGGATCCTCGGTCGGTCCGACAGCCAGGGTGTCGATGTTGAACCCTCTCCGCGAAAACAGTCCGGCAATACGCGCGAGGACCCCCGGCTTGTTCTCGACCGTCAAGGAGAGTAGATGCTTGCGTCCCGTCAGTGAGCCAGTCTCTGCGGCCAGCTGATCGAGCTCGGTGAGATTGGGTGCGCCTGAATCCATCCTCAACCAACCATGTCTCTGGCCGCGGCTCCGGCCGGAATCATCGGATAACAGTTCTCTGTGGGATCGACGCGCACGTCCAGTAGCGCTGGCCCCTCCTCTGCAAGGGTGTCGGAGATTGCCTGATCGAGATCAGCCTTGTCGTCGACTCTGGCAGCGGCACAGCCAAAAGCGTCAGCAAGCTTGACCCAGTCGGGGCTCTCCCCCATTTCGATCGCGACGTGCTTGGAGTCCCAGAACAGTTCCTGCCACTGACGCACCATCCCGTAGTGGCCGTTGTTCATCAGCAGAACCTTCACAGGCACGTCATTGGAGACGGCGGTTGCGAGTTCCTGGACGGTCATGATCAGGCTTCCGTCTCCGGTCACGCAGACGACGGTTTCCTGGGGGCAGGCGATCTTCGCTCCTATCGCGAACGGGAGGCCCACGCCCATCGTTCCGAGACCTCCGGAGTTGATCCACCGGCGCGGCTGGGGGAAGTCGTAGTACTGAGCGACCCACATCTGATGCTGCCCCACGTCGGAGGTCACGATCGCCTCTCCGTTGGTGGCGCGATTCAGCGACTCGATCATCGCCTGGGGCTTGATGGTCGAATCCTTCGAATCCTTGTAGGTGAGCGGATACTCCTTGCGCCATTCGCTGATCCGACCCCACCACTCCGCGAGACGGGTCCCGTCGGGCTGTAGCGCTCGGTACTCGCTGGTCAAAGCCGTCAGGACTGCCTTTGCGTCGCCGACGATCGGAATGTGAGCAGCAACGTTCTTGGAGATCTCGGCAGGATCGATGTCGATATGAATGAACTTGGCGTTTGGAGCGAACTCGGACAGCTTCCCGGTTATCCGATCGTCGAAGCGAGCACCGACCGCGACGATCAAGTCGGCCTCGTCCATCGCGTAGTTGGCAGCCCGGGTTCCGTGCATTCCGAGCATTCCGAGCCACTGCTCGTTGGGAGCGGGGAACGATCCGAGCCCCATCAAGGTGCAGGTGACCGGAAGATCATCGACCAGGCAGAGTTCGCGGAGCTCCTCCGAGGCCTCGGCGTTGATCACGCCGCCTCCGGCATAGATGACCGGACGGGTGGCGCTGGCCAGCGCCTTGGCCGCGATCTTGATCTGGTTGATGTTGCCCTCGACGGAGGGCTTGTAGCCGGCGAGTTCGACGGGCTTGGTATTCGGCTCGTAGTCGATCTCCGCACGTCCGAGATCTTGCGGGACGTCGATCAAGACGGGCCCAGGGCGCCCCGTGGACGCGATCTGGAAGGCCTCGTGGACGTACTCTGGAATCTGGGAGGCCTCGGTGACCATCAGCGAGTGCTTCACGATCGGATAGGTGATCCCGGTGATGTCGGCCTCTTGGAAGCCGTCGGTGCCGATCAGATCCGTCCGGACCTGGCCCGTGATGAAGACGGTCGGGACGGAATCCATCTGGGCATCCGCAATCGGGGTGACGAGGTTGGTTGCGCCTGGGCCCGAAGTAGCGAACGTGACTCCCACCCTGCCGGACGCCTTGGCGTAGCCCTCAGCCATATGACCTGCTCCCTGCTCATGTCGAGCATGGATGTGCGTGAAGTCCGCTCCGTGAACAGCGTCGTAGACCGGCAGGTTGGCTCCCCCGGGAATCCCGAATATGTACTCGACGCCCTCGACCTTGAGGGCTTCCATCATCGCGTCCGCAGCTCTCATTGAGGAGATGGTAGCCGCCCGAGGCCCGTGGGCAGAGGCGCCAAGTGTTTTCGCAGGGAAAATCCCGCGAATGCGTCACCTCCCGCGCAGTCCGATGAGGGCTTACTACTTGGCGGGCTGAGGCTCAGGCAGAGGCTTCCAAAGGGTCTTCGGATCGATTGCTTCGTCGATCACCCGCTCCTTGTTCGCCTCGATTGCGTCGAGCACGGACTCGACGAGCTCCTCGCCAAGCGGATGCGGCTCGAGTCCCAGATCCAGCAGCTTGGTGTGCTTGGCGTTGTAGTAGTGCTCTTCGAGTTCGACCCTGGGGTTCTCGAGGTGGTCGATCGAGACCTCGTACCCCTTGTGCTCCCCGGCCTTCTTGACCAGTTCCGCGAGGTCCAGGATGGAGAACTGCTCTGTGAACTGATTGAAGACCCTGAACTCTCCGGGATCGGCCGGATTCTCTGCCGCCAACTCGACGCAGGCCAGAGTGTCACGGATGTTGAGGAAGCCGCGGACCTGAGTGCCGGCTCCGTAGACGGTGAGGGGCTTGCCGATGACCGCCTGAACGCAGAACCGGTTCAGGACGGTGCCGAAGTACTGGTCGTAGTCGAAGCGGGTGATGAGGCGATCATCGCGAGCGCTTTCCTCGGTTTCGATCCCGTAGACGACGCCCTGGTTGAGGTCGGTGCTCCGCAGGCCCCAGATCCGGCAGGCGAAGTGGATGTTGTGTGAATCGTGGACCTTCGAGAGGTGGTAGAGAGAGCCCGGAAGCTTGGGGAAGGGCAAGGTGTCCTTCCTGCCGTTGTGCTCGATCTCGATGTAGCCCTCTTCGATGTCGATGTTCGGCTGCCCGTATTCACCCATCGTTCCGAGCTTGACCAGATGGGCATCCGGCACGTGGTCGCGCATCGCGAAGAGGAGGTTGAGGGTCCCGATCACGTTGGCGTACTGGGTCTCGACGGCGGTGTCGCGACTGATCATCGAATAGGGAGCAGAGGACTGCTGCCCGTAGTGGATGATCACCTCGGGACGGGTCTCCATGACGACCTCCTCGAGGAAGTCGGCGTCTTCCATCGCACCGACGAAGCTCCTGATGCGCTTGCCGGTCAATTCGTGCCACGCTTCGAGCCGTTCATCGAGGGGGCGAATCGGAGTCAGTGAGTCCGAGCCACGCTCCTCGTGCCAACGGCGGCGCGAGAAATTGTCGAGGACCGAGACCTCATGGCCCTTCTCTGAGAATCTCATTGCTGTGGGCCAGCCGAGGTAGCCGTCTCCACCGAGGATTAAGACCTTCATCGTCGCGGCAGCGTAGCAGCGCGGCTGGTCGTCTGCCGGGTGGGTAGGTGCGTATTGCGTGGAATCGCCCGTATTCCCGCGGCAGGTCCGGGTATCTTGCTCCGGCTTGGAACTTCTCCCCTCGACAGCCGCGCTGTTTCCACCTGAGCTGACCGCGCTTCGCTTGGTCGGCCTCGTCGCAGCGGCGGCGCTGATCTTGTTCCCGATCCTGCGTCGCGGAGCGATCTCGAATGGAGCTGCGATCCTCTCGATCCTCGCGGGCCTGCTGCTCG
>CAIUSP010000039.1 GCA_903901855.1 uncultured bacterium
AGCGTCGATTGACATACGGCATTCCGCATCTCTCGGCCCACTCTTGAACCGAGTCATGGGCCTGCTTCATGGTACCCACGAAGAGGATCACGCCACCCCGCTCGGCGAGATCCGTCGCGAAGGCTCGAGCCTCCTCCAGCAAGGCCTCCGTCTGGATCAGATCGATGATGTGGATACCGTCCCGCTCACCGTGGATGAATCTCCGCATCCGGGGATTCCAACGACGGGTCTGGTGTCCGAAGTGCACGCCGGCCTCGAGAAGTTCGCGGAGTCCGACCTGCGCAGTTTCTGGCGCGCTTGTGGCCAATTCGATTCCTTTCGCTTGTGGGTGTCGATCGCGCCCTGACCGGTAGCGGGGACCCGGCTCTTCCCGCCGGGCAGCACCCCATTTCCGCTTCAGGGATTAGGTTGCAGTTACGTCGATGATGTTACTCAGGCTTCGCTTCTCGCGTGTTCGAGCGCGTTCATCAGATCTGACGGCAGCGGGGACGAGAACCTCGAGAGCTCTCCGGTGCGCGGGTGGAGGAACTCGAGTGTCTCTGCGTGCAGGAACTGCCTCCCGAGCCCATACGTCCCCTCTTTCCCGTATCGGGGGTCGCCGACCACCGGGTGTCCGATGGCCGAGAAGTGCACGCGGATCTGATGTGTCCTGCCGGTCTCGAGCCGAGCACGGACCAAGGTTGCCGCTGGAAGAACCTCCTCGGTGTCGAAATGGGTCGTCGCCTCGCGAGATGCGACACCTCCGACGGTCATCTTGGTCCGCTCTCTACGGCTCCGGCCGACTGGTGCCTCGATCGTCCCTGTGTCGGAACCCAGGTGACCCTCGACGAGCGCGAGGTATTCACGCCTGACGGTCCTCTTGCGAATCTGGCTTCCCAGAGAGGTAAAGGCCTCCTCGCTCAGCGCGACGACCATCAGCCCGGATGTGTCTTTGTCGAGTCGATGGACGATCCCGGGCCTCTGAGGCTCCCCACCCTGACCACTTCCCTCCAGTTGATCGACGAGCGTCTCCCCCTTATGGGAAGGAGCTTCGTGCACGACCAGACCGGCTGGCTTGTCGAGCACCAGGATGTCCTGATCGGAATACACCTCGCGAAAGCGAGGTGTCTCATCAGCGGCCGCCACCGGACCTCAGGCTCCCGACCAGCAGCAGTACGACCCCGGTAGTGATCCCAACATCGGCCAAGTTGAACGTCGGCCAGTACGGAACCGCAATGAAGTCGACCACGGATCCTCGGAAGATCCTGTCCGCGAGGTTGCCCAGCGCGCCGCCGAGTACGAGGCCGATCGCAAGGGAGGATCCGCGCCACTTGAGCCGACTGCCGAGGATCAGCAGCAAGAGGACGATCACGGATGCCAGAAGCGCCAACGCGAGAGGCGGGACGTCGCTGGCGAGCCCGAACGCCACGCCCGTGTTCGAGGTCCGCTCCAAGGCCAGGAGGGGGAAGACCTCTATCTCCTCGCCGACCCTCATCCGTGCGACGACGAGAGCCTTGCTGACTTGGTCCAGGACGAAGACGACCAGAGCAACCAGGAGTATCCGAGGTGTGCTGCGGCGGAGCAGGATCAATTCGGGTCGATCGCCCCCACGACCAGCCCGCGCACGAGTCCGAGCACGATCAAGCCGAGGATCGGGCTCAGGTCGAGTGCGAAACCACCGCCTCCCAGCGGAGGAATGAACCGCCGGAACAGATTGAGATAGGGGTTGGTGACGTCGTTGATGAAATCGATCACCCCGTACAGGGCTCGGTTGTAAGGGATTCGCGGGATCCAGGAGAGCAGGATGCTCAAGAGGATCAGAACGAAGTAGACACTGAAGAGGGCACCGACGTACTCTGCAATATCGGCCCGTCCGATAGCCGCCAGTGCAGGCGTCATTCCTTCATCCTCTCGATCGAGGCAGCCACCGCCTCGGCGAATACAGCCCTCACCGCCCCTCGCTCCAGTGCCGCCAGACCGGCGGCGGTCGAACCGCCGGGAGAAGTCACGGCCCGACGCAATGCGAGGGTGTCGCGGTCATCGAGCAACTCGGCCGTGCCGGCCAGCGTCTCGGAAACCAACTCGGCAGCAAGATCCTCGGGCAACCCGGCTCTCACGCCCGAGTCGGCAATCGCCTCGGCGACCAGCGCGAAGTAGGCGGGGGCGCACCCCATCACGGCTGTTGCGGCATCGAACAACCGCTCGGGGATTTCGACCACGTGCCCGAGTACGGCGAGCAGCTCGGCCAGATCTCCCTCATCTGACTCATTCGACCCACTGCTTGCGGGCACGGTGCGACAAAGGACACCGCGCCGCTTCTCTACTGCCACGTTCGGCATCACCCTGACGCACTGAGCCTCTGGAAATGAAGCTGTGACGAGCGAGAGCTCGGTGCCGGCTAGAAGTGACACGACGGTGCCGGAAAAACTGTTCGCCTGCTCGGCGACCAAAGCGAGCGTTGCTGGCTTGACGGCGAGGAACGCGATTCCCGAACTAGAGAAGGCTTCTGAAGCGCCTGACACGGCAACTCCCCCAACCTCGGTGGCCAAGCTCTCGGCACTACCTGATCCCGAGTCGGAGATGAAGATCTCGTCAGGGCCGCCATCGCCCGCGCGCCAACCGCGCGCCATCGCCCGCGCCATGTTGCCCGCACCTATGAGAGAGACACTGCTCATCAGCAAAGAGGCTAGAGAGCGCGGCCGATGCGCACGGGAGAGCCCGCTCAGGACTGGTTGAAGAATCCGCCTTCGAGGATACGGGCCTTCTCCTCGGCGGATACATCGACGTTCTGGGGTGTGAGCAGGAAGATCCCTTGAGAGATCCGCTGCATCCCTCCACCCAACGCATAGGTCATTCCCGAGGAGAAATCGATCAGCCTCTTCGAGAGCTCTCTGTCGCTCGACTGAAGGTTGATGATCACGGGCTTGGACCGCTTGAACTCGTCGGCGACCTGCTGAGCGTCGTTGAAGCTCCTCGGAGTGACGACATGCATGGAAAAATCAGAACTTGAATCGGAGACGCTCCCGGTGTCTGTGAGAGGCTCGACGACCCCCATGCTCCGGCGGGATCTCCCCCGTGGCCCGATGTCGTCCTCGCTGAAGATTTCATCGATATCGTCTTCGCGACCACGCCCCCTGCTGGCACGCCTGGGTGCGGGATCGGCCTCGACCCTGGGGGCCGCGATCGGATCCTCGGTCAGTGTCTGGCTACTGCCGGTCTCATGCTGGCGGTAGGCAGCATCGTCCGCATAGTCTCCTTCGACCAGGCCGAAATATTCGAGTGATTTTCGCCAAGTGCTTTTCACGGGTATCGGGGTGGTTTTCGGGTCAGCGCCGCTATCTCCTGCCAGCTTCCGGGCACTTGCAGCGATTTTCCCACAACCCTCACCTGAGCAGAGAAGATCCGAGCCGGATGATCGTGGATCCCTCCTCGACCGCCACCTTCCAATCCTGACTCGTCCCCATGGAGAGTCGCGACAGCCCATGCTCCGCGCCCAACGATGCGAGCTCGGCGAAATATGGTCTGGAGGACTCCGGATCCTCGCTGTAGGGAGGCATCGTCATCAGACCGGAAACGGTCACCGGGCATCTGTCGATGAAGTCCGCGATCGCCTCGGGCGGGATCCCGGCCTTGCTCTCCTCTCCGGCGAGATCGACCTCGAGCAACACTTCCGTGTCGGGCCCCCCGTGCTTGCCCAGCTGATCGAGTGCAGACTCGGAAGCAACTGAATGGATCAGACGCACCAAGGGAAGGAGCTTCTTGATCTTCTTCGACTGAAGGGTCCCGATGAAATCCCACACGAAGCGATCACCCCACTCGGCGTGTTTGGCCTCTAGATTCTGCAGCCGGTTCTCTCCGACTAGGGCGACCCCTGCCTCTGACAGAGCTCCCATCTGATCGAGCGGTACGTATTTGCAGGCGACCAGGATCTCGACTCCGTCGCCGGTGACCTCTCTCACCCTCTCCAGTCGCTTTGCGACCAGATCCGGGTCGACCTCTCTGATCAGTTCAACCACGCAAGCGTCCCCTGTCGTCCGGTGATCTCGCCATCGCGCCGATGGGAGAAGAAGTCTTCATCTTCGCAGTAAGTGCACATGTCGACGGACTGCACTCTTTGCACACCTGTAGCGAGAAGCTGCTGTCGACAAATACTGGCCAAATCCAGATGTCTGTCGGCGTGGGCCTCGGGGTACTCGGCGAAGCAGGACCGGGCGTCCTCCCCAACCTCGTAACAGCACGCTCCGATTCCGGGGCCGATGACCGCAATCTCCCCCGCCACCCGCTCAGCTGTCTTCTGCGCCAAACCCGCAGCGAGACCCCGCCATCCGCAGTGGACTAGGCCGAGGCCCTTCTTGCCAACAACCGCCACCGGAAGGCAGTCAGCGGTGATCACAGCCAGCGCGAGTCCGGCGACTTTCGTCATGTGGCCGTCGGCATCTCGGTCGGGCACCTCCCCGCGTGCCCAAGCCGTGTCCGGATCAGGAGCTTCGTGCTCGATGATCCTGTCTGCGTGGACCTGTCGCGCCATCACGACCTTCTCGGGGTCGACTCCGACGGAAGCGCTCAACCGGCACCTGTTGCTGGCCACCGAGGCGGGATGGTCACCCGTGCCGAGCCCGACGTTCAAGCTGGCATAGGACCCGACGCTCTGGCCCCGGCGCCTCGATCCGAAGACCAACGTTGCGTTGGCAACCTCTTCGCGCCACGACTTGACACCATCGTTCTCTACCCAGGCCACTAGAGAGGTTGGTCCTCTGCCGAGCGACAAGCCTCGAGCGCGACTTGCATCTCATCCGAGCGACCATCGACGGCGCCGTCGAGTTTGGAGTTCAATGCCGCCGTGAGTCCGATTCCGATCAGCGGTCCAGGCGGAATCCCCTCAGCGATCAGATCGTCTCCGCTTATGCTGAGCCTCACGGAGCGGAGGTCGTCGCACCACCGATCGAGCCATTCCGCTCCCATGGCCCTTGCGATGACGATCTCCGACGGACTCCGCCGCGACGCGAGCGAGGTCACCTCCGAGCCGCTCGCGGGGTGGGCATCGACCAGACCGGCAGCTGCGGTGAGAGCTCTCGAGTCCCCCGCGGAGGTCGGGTTGACAGCGTCGACGAGGATGACCCGGGCGCCCGACCCGATGGAGGACAGATAACTCTTCCATGTAGGCAAGGCGATTACTTCGCAGATCCTCGTGAGGAGACCCTGATCGCCAGCTGGCGCGGGAAACAGGCCCCATTCGATCGCCGTGGTGAGGGCTCCGCACCCACACTCCTCGGTGGCACTCAGGCCCAGCTCCGAAGCGAGTCTCTCGGCCGAAACTGTCTCAAGGTCGAGGCCGGCGAGCTGCTCGCTGGCCTCAGGGGCGAGGGTGAGGTTCATCCTTGACGCGTAGCGCGCGCCACGAAGCGCTCTGGTCGGATCATCGCGGAAGGACCCCGGGTGGAGGGTTCGCAGAACGCCTTGCTCGAGATCGGCCTGCCCTCCGAAGGGGTCGATCAGCTCCTCGGGGCGGGCGAGGTCGATGGCCATTGCATTGATGGTGAAATCCCGTCGGCCTAGATCGATCTCGATCGGGGCCGGCTCTACCACCGGCAAGGCACCGGGGCGTGGATACGACTCACCACGAGTGCGTGCCAGATCGATCGTCAGGCCATCGGGAAATTGCACGGACGCGGTTTCGAACTGCTCATGGCGTATGACTTCGGCCTCGAGGGACTCGAGCACGGAATCGAGTGGACCATCTACGGCCAAGTCGATATCCATGGACTCGCGACCCATCAACAGATCCCGGACGACACCACCGACCAGGTAGATCGCGACCTCGGGCGTCGACTCGAATTTGTCATGCAGAGGAAGACTCGAGACCTTCGACCCGAGGTCTTCTGTGGAGATTCGCTTGTCCGCTCGGGGGCTCACGCCGTACTCCCTAGCATGATGGTTGTTGATGAAGTCAAGGGACGAGTTGCTGCAGGCGCTCGGCAGGCTCGAGAAGAGTCTCCTCGGGATGGCCGGCAAGGGTAACGAGGCACTGAAACGTGCCATCTCTCGCTTACCCGAATCCCGCGAGAAGAGGTTCGCCGTGCTCGGAGGAGGAATTGCCGTAGCTCTCGTCCTGATCGCCCTGCTCGTCGCCCTGCAGCGCCCGGGAGACGTGTCGGAAGGCGAGGACTCCGACTTCCGGGGGGACGAGGCCAGCCTCACCGCCCGCGTTGTGCCTTGGCGACTCTACGGTTTCGACGGCACCAGAACACGCTATCTGCCGTCTTCCTACGTCAGGCCACCCTTCAAGGTCCGATGGAGTTTTCGTGCGCACTCACTGCTCGAGTACTCCCCCGTGATCGCCGATGGCGTCGTCTACGGGTTCAGCAACGACGGTGAGGCATTCGCACTCCGGCGCGACACCGGAAAGGTGATCTGGAGGCGGCAGATCTCGGATCTGAACGCCTCCTCGCCTGTGTATTCCGATGGGGTCCTCTACGGGGTCTCTCTCGAGCCGGGAACGGCATTTGCCCTCTCGGCGGCGACCGGTAAGCGGCTATGGAAGCGCGACTTGCCAGGCCGCTCGGAGTCCTCGCCCCTCATCGCCGACGGAAAGGTGGTTTTCGGATGCGAGACGGGACAGCTGTTCGCCCTCGATGTTCGCACCGGGAAGACCATCTGGCAGACCGAGGTGGGCGGTGCGATCAAGGCAGCGCCGGCTCTCGAGTCAGGGACTCTCTACGTGGCCGCATATGGCGGAATCCTCAAGGCCGTCGATCTGACCGACGGCAGCGAGATCTGGAGCGCCGGATCACAGTCAGGGGGTCTGCTCGGCTCAGGGAACTTCTACGCAACCCCAGCGGTAGCGTTCGACCGGATCTACGTCGGCAATACCGATGGGCGGATGTACAGCTTCGAGCGTCGATCGGGGCACCTGGCATGGAGCCGGTCGACGGGCGCCTATGTGTATGCCGCCGCGGTGGCGGCGGACACCCCCCTGACCGAGCCCTCTATCTACTTCGGGTCCTACGACGGCGAGTTCTACTCACTCGACGCCCGCACAGGAGAGGTCAATTGGCAGAAACCAGTCGGAGGGGCGGTTTCGGGTGCGGCGAGCCTGATCGGTGGGACGCTCTTCGTCTCCAATCTCCGCAAGACGACCACGCTCGGGCTGAATGCGAAGACCGGGAACCGCAACTTCGGGTTTCCGGATGGCGCCTACAACCCTGCGGTCTCCGACGGACGATGGCTGATCCTCACCGGAAAGCGCAGGATCTACGGTCTCGAACCGATGGACAGGACCAAGGCGAAGGCCAAAGAAGCCGCTGCGGGAAGCTAGACGACCACCGGTTCGGTGGCGATACGTTCGATATTCGCTCCGAGGGCCTTGAGGCGGACATCGATCTGTTCGTAGCCGCGGTCGATCTGGATGATGTTCCCTATCTCAGACTCTCCCTCAGCCGCCAATGCAGCGATGAGCATCGCCATGCCAGCACGGATGTCGGGGCTCTCGACCCGCTCTCCGTGGAGTTTCGCGGGGCCGCTGACTATCGCCCGGTGCGGATCGCAAAGCGTGATCCGGGCCCCCATGGACACGAGCTTGTCCACGAAGAAGAGCCGGTTCTCGAACATCTTCTCGAAGATCAGGATCGTCCCCTCCGCCTGAGTGGCCAGCGCAAGTGCGATCGAGGTCAGATCAGCGGGAAAGGCTGGCCAAGGCCCGTCGTCGATCTTCGGGACAGCGTCCCCTTGATCGTCCTTGATCACCAGTTTCTGTTCCGGCGGAATGAGCAGGTCCTCGCCCTCGACCATCGTCTGCAGTCCAATCCTCCTGAAGTTCCTCCTGATGCCGTCGAGATCCCCCTCGATCACCTCTCGGATCCTCAGCTCGCCACCGGTGGCTGCGGCAAGGGCCATGAAGCTCGCGATCTCGATGTGGTCCGGCGAGATCCGGTGTTCGGCGCCGCCCAATTTGTCTCGGCCATGGACCGTCATGACGTTCGAGCCGATGCCATCGACTCGAGCGCCCATCTTCGTCAGCAGACGAGCCAGATCCTGAACGTGGGGCTCTGAGGCGGCATTCGCGATCACGGTCTCCCCGGGGATCAGTGCAGCCGCCAAGAGCGCGTTCTCGGTCCCCATCACCGATGGTTCATCCATGAAGATGCGACCAGGGGTCAGGCCTTCGGTCGGAGCTGAGAGTTCGACCCACGTATCGCCCCCGACGCGCGCACCGAGATCCCGGAACGCGTCCAGGTGAGGATCCAGTCGGCGCCTCCCGATCGTATCCCCGCCAGGAGGTGGCATCTTGGCGGCCCCGAAGCGAGCGAGCAGCGGGCCTGCAGCGAGGAAGGATGCCCTGATCTTGCTCGCCGGACCCTCGGCAACCGCAGTGTCCGCAACCGAGTCAGCCTGCAGACGCACCGTGTGATCGCCTTCCTTCGAAACCTTCACTCCGAGCGCCTCGAGGAGCTCGAGCTGTGACTCCACGTCTCTGATCCGTGGGACGTTGTGGAGGACCAACTCCTCATCCGTAAGGAGACTGGCCGCGAGGATCGGCAGGGCCGCATTCTTGTTGCCGGCGGGGATCACCTCGCCAGAGAGCGGAACGCCTCCTTGGATTACGAATTTCTCCATGGTCTTGGTCCCCCCGACATCAGCGGCCGAAGACGGCCGCACTCGAACGCTGAAATGGGCGGACGAGAAGCGTAGCGATGCGGTTGGAGGACTTGCGGGATTTCTCGCGCACGGGAGACTGCCCCCAGACAAAACGAAAGGGCCCGGTTTCCCGGACCCTTCGTCAGGTTCTGCCTTGCGGCTTCCCCTTAGGACTCGCCTTGCGACTCGCCCTCGAAGGAATTTCCTTGCGGTCCTTCCTTCTGCTGAAGAACTTACCCATCATCTCGAGGCGGCGCAAGGGGGCTCCGGAGTACAAATCCCCAGTTTGCGGGAACAAGCGCCGTCGGCTCGGACGATCGAGGGCGGATACCACTCGAAACGGGGCTGCAACCTCGTGGGCTCGCCATCGACAGAAGGGACGAAACCCCAGGTTTCGAGGGAAGTGGCACGAAAACCCTTGCAAATCCCGTATTTCCGTCCGTCGGAGAGCCTAACTTTCGCCGCATGATCAATGAGCTATTCGGACGTGCGCGTGAAACTCTCTGCGACGCCGTAGACGGCGCGATCGAGATCCTGACGCTCGGCGAGTATGGCTATGAGCCGGTGCCCCCCGCTGAGATGTCGCTGAGCAGGTCGTGCGAGGGGCGCGAGAGGGTTGGGTACTCATCCCTCTCTGCGGGTCGGGTCGATCGCACGCCTTCATCGGTCTGACGTAGGTCTCGGCGCATAGAAAAGGCCGCCCCGGTCTCCCGGAGCGGCCTGATCGAATGAAAAACCGGCGGCGACCTACTCTCCCAGGCAGTTTCCCACCAAGTACCATCGGCGCAGAGAGGCTTAACGGCTCTGTTCGGAATGGGAAGAGGTGTTTCCCTCTCGCTATCGCGCCACCGGAAATTTGTAGAGACGGTCCCGGTGGACCTTGAAAACCGCATCAGGCGCGCAAGAAACAAAAAAAACCGTCAAGACCTCGACCCATTAGTACCAGTCTGCTTAGCGCATTACTGCGCTTACACAGCTGGCCTATCAACCTGGTGGTCTACCAGGGGTCTTACTCCCTCAAGGGGATGGGAGAGTTCATCTCGAGGTCGGTTTCCCGCTTAGATGCTTTCAGCGGTTATCCGATCCGCGCGTAGCTAACCAGCGGTGCCCTTGGCAGGACAACTGGTACACCAGAGGCGCGTTCATCCCGGTCCTCTCGTACTAGGGACGACTCCTCTCAACTCTCCAACGCCCACGGCAGATAGGGACCGAACTGTCTCACGACGTTCTGAACCCAGCTCGCGTACCGCTTTAATGGGCGAACAGCCCAACCCTTGGGACCTGCTCCAGCCCCAGGATGCGACGAGCCGACATCGAGGTGCCAAACCGGGCCGTCGATATGGAC
>CAIUSP010000040.1 GCA_903901855.1 uncultured bacterium
GAGCGTGCGCAGGCGCAGCGAGAGCGTGCGAGGGCTGATGCCTTCCAGCGATCGTTCGAGTTCGCAGAAACGCTGGGGCGAGTGGGCAAGATCTCTGATGATGATCAGCGTCCACTTGCCCGAAATCACCTCGGCGGTGCGACAGACGGGGCAGGTCGGATCGAAACTCATGGGACGATTATAGGGAGAGGCTTCAGAAAGTAAAGCAACTTCACGAACTCGCCAGGTGTGTGATCTGAAAGACCCAGCCAGCTCCAATTGCGGCGAAGACAGCGCCGAATGCAAGGTATGGGGCGAAGGGAATCGTGGCTTTACGCGCCGCCAGTCCCTGGCGGGCGAACAAGAACACCGCCGCAAGGCAGCCGACGACCAGAGCGCAGATCACTGCGGTCACAACAGCCGAGCCAAGACAGAGCCCGATAAACCCGACCAGCTTGGCATCCCCCATCCCCATCGAATCGGGCCTGAACCAGGAGACGAAGGCGAATGGAATCGCCGCCGCGAACGCCCAGAGAAATCGTCCGGGCAGAAGATCTGGCGAGAAGGTCGCAACCGCAACCAAGACGGGCAGTGAGCCGAACATCAATGCCCGGTTGGGAATCAGGCGCTCGCGCAGATCGGTGACGCAAACCCAAACCAGAGTGGCCGAGCCGGATATCCCGACGATCAGAGAGGTCCAGAGATCATCGGCAACCACCATCTGACGATGGGCGACGCCGAGAACCTCTCCCCCTAGACCTCGTGACCCTTATCAGCTGTCTGCGTAGGGGCCCTCGGCGTCTGCTGCGTCGCGGGATTCCGGCCAAACGGCATTCGAGCGTTCCGAATCCATGTCGTAGTCGCTGTGGTGTGCGGTAAAGATCGTCTCGCCGAGCGATCTGGCCGCCGCCAGCGGATCGGTTGGGTCAAAGCGAACTTCGCCCCTGCGATTGCCGCTGCCGATGACCGTTTCAACGAATTCGTGCTTGAAGTATCTGGAAATCTCCTGAACTTGATTCACCAGACCGAGCGTCGAGGCCTGATTCTTCTCCTCGGCCGAGACAAGCAACCCCGAGCGCTTTCCTCGTATGCCTTCGATCACCACTTGGTGATCCGGATAGCTTGCCGACTGATAACAGACGATCCGATCGAAGAAGTTCTTCAGACTCGCCGCCATCCCGTAGTAGTAGAGAGGTGTTGCATAGATCCAGGCATCCGCCGGAAGGAGGCTGTCCAGCAGGAGGCTCGAGTAGCCATCTTTTATCGAACAGCGACCGTCCTCGCCCCTGCAGGTTCGGCAGTCGCGCAGTAGGCCCGATACAGATTCGCTCAGATCTATCAGCTCGACCTCGCTGCCCGCCGAAATGCTCCCCTCAGCAAAGGCCTCGGCCAGAGCGCGCGAGTTACCGTCTACCCGAGGGCTGGCGCAGAGGACCACGGACTTCATTCGACAGCCCCTAGCGACCGATCAGGAATCAGGCGGAGTCGCGGAGCTTCTGTGCTTCGGCCAGTGACTGCAGCTTCTTGAGCGACTGGTTTTCGATCTGGCGGATTCGCTCGCGAGTGACGTTGAAGGTACGGCCGACCTCGTCGAGGGTGCGCGGATGCTCTCCGCCCAGCCCGTAACGGAGCTCCAGTACGCGGCGTTCGCGATACGAAAGATTCTCCAGCGCTTCTTTCAGCGCTTCTTTGGTCAGCAGCTCTGCGGCGCGGTCGAAGGGCGATTCGGCCTGCTCGTCGGCGATGAACTGGCCGAACTCTGACTCCTCTTCATCACCGACAGGCTTCTCGAGCGATACGGGAGCCTGTGCTGAGCGCTTGATCGCGTCGACTTCCTCGGGATCGATACCGGTGATCTCGGCAATCTCGTCCGGAGTGGGCTCGCGGCCCAGTTCCGTAACCAGCTTGCGCTCGGCGCGACCGATCTTGTTCAGCTTCTCGACGACGTGAACCGGAATACGGATGGTGCGGGCTTTGTCGGCGAGCGCACGGGCGATCGCCTGACGAATCCACCAAGTCGCGTAGGTCGAGAACTTGAACCCCTTGCGGTAGTCGAACTTCTCTGCCGCACGAACGAGGCCGAGGGTTCCCTCCTGGATCAGGTCGAGGAATGGCAGTCCCTGGTTGCGGTAGTTCTTGGCAATCGAGACGACGAGGCGGAGGTTCGACTCGACCATCTTCTGCTTTGCGTTCAGGTCACCCTTCTCGATCCGCTGAGCGAGGTCTACCTCTTCTTGAGCGGTGAGCAGTCGGACCTTGCCGATGTCTTTGAGGAAGAGCTGGAGCGAATCCGTGGTCATGTCGGGCTTCAGATCGAGCGAAGCCTTGGCTGCGGCGCGCTTGCGCCCACGGGCGGTCCGCGCCTCCTCCTCTGCGGCGGCCTTCTGAGCCGGGTCGAGGTCCTCGACCAGTTCGATGCCGCTCGACTCGATGTGGCCGTAGAGGCCTTCGATGTCGGATTCTTCGAGCTCGACCTCGGATACCGCGGTCGCGACATCACCGAAAGTCAGCACGCCGAGCTGCTGACCACGCGTGATCAGCGACTTGACCTCGTCCATCTCTTGGAGATCGGCGAGGAGGGTTGTCTTGTCGTCAGTCTTTCCTGTCTTGCTAGCCATAGTCTCTAGGTCCGTTTCTTAAACACCGGGGAGTCTTTTCGGTTACCCGGCTCTGAGTCCTTCGTCGGCCAGAAATCCACCAGCCTGACGCTTGCCAAACGTATTGAACCGCTCCAACCGACAACTCCCTAGGCGCCGAACGGCCAAATGTGAGCCGAAGGCCTCGCCTGAGACACCCTGCGCTCCCCTGCCGGGAAGGCCTCGGTACTTCGAGCGACCAACAAGAGTAATTACTTCACTAAGTAAAGTCAACGAAGCCGCCGCCCGAAGCAGGCATTCTTGCCGAGAAGACCTGATCCGATGACGGACCTTCCGAGATTCTGGGAGAACCGTTGGCTCCAAGCCTTCTGGCAGAGGGCCTACAAGGAGAACATCACCGGTCTCTCGGCGATGATCGCCTACAACCTGGTTCTCGCTGCCTTCCCGTTCACCCTCTTGATCCTGTTCGTGGTCGGTCAGATCCTGCGTTCGGAAGCAGCGGAGGCCAGTGTGCTGCGGGATCTACAGATCCTGTTGCCGAATACCGATCCGGCAGCGATCCAGGAGAACCTGAACAGGATCCGCGCGAGTTCCGCCACGGTCGGCTTGATCGGCGCACTCGGCGTGATCTGGATCAGCAGCTCGTTCTGGGGAGCCGTCGACACTGCCTTCTGCAGGATCTACCACGTCGAATGCCGCGGTTGGGTGGAGCAGAAGAGGTTCTCACTCGCGATGCTGGTCGTCGTGGTCGCGCTGATGTTCGCCAGTCTCCTGATCCCGACCATCGAGAGCGCCGCGTACGCGGCTACAGGAGATCTGCCGTGGGGTCTGTCCGACGCTGGCACCGGAGCGAACATCCTGATCCTGCTGATCGCGATGCTCTCCAGCTTCCTGATCGTCTCGATCGTCTACTGGCTGGTGCCGAAGGGGCACATGCCCTGGCGCTCGATCTGGATCGGCGCGCTCTTCTTCACGGTCACCACGACCATCGGGAACTTCATCTTCCCGCTCTATCTCCAGAACTCCGAACTGAGCAAGATCGGCGGTACGCTCGGACTCTTCTTGATCGTCCTGATCTGGTTCTATCTCGTCTCCCTGGCGATGCTCGCTGGCGCGGTGATGAACTCGCTTCGGCACGAGAAGGACGACACCGGCGTACTCCCGATGGACGCAAAGGCGAACCAACAGCATGGCTAGACGCAAGGCGAAGCTGAAGATCCTCCCCGATCCGATCAGGGGTGCGGCAACCGAAGACGGACCCCTACGCTCGGCCCAGGAGGCCGATGTGAGCCTGACTCGCGCGGAACTGGAGGAGCTCTGGCAGCCCGAGACCCTAGAGCGCCTTGCCCGAGCCTACTGGCGCTTCCTCGAGACCCGGTCCCTCCACGCACTGAAGGTCGTCTACGGGCCGAATGACCGGTCGGTCGTGCTGGTTTCGCCGAACCTGACGCTGCTGCGATTCCGTGCCCCCAACTTCGATCGTGGCCCGGGCTTCGGCAGAGTCACCTGGCGGATCGAGCGCGGGGTGCTGGTTGCGCCCGAGGGTCGCGGCAGGGGCTTCCTCCGATTCGACGTTCGGCGCCTGGGTGAGGCGGAGGACGGACGGGAGCACGTGCGAGTCCGGATCGAGGTGGCGAACTTCTACCCGATGCTCAGAGGCTCCGGCAAGACGGCTCGATTCGGCGCCTTCTTCTACGGACAGACGCAGGCCCGCCTCCACCGTTGGATGACGCATGGATTCCTACGGTCGCTGGCGAGCCTCGACTTCCCGGAACTGAGACCGGAGAGACAGAGCGCCTACGACTGAGCGGGGGCAACCCCCTGCTCGATCAGCGCCAGCTTCATCGCTTCGGTGATTGGAGTCGGCGAAACATCGAATAGCGCCATCCCCGCAGGGTCATCGACCACCGTCTCGACCGTCAGACCTTCGATCAGCGGCTTCGCGACACCGGCATCGACTGGAGTTACCAGGCCGATCCAGTGAGAGGAGAGCTTCGGAGTGAGCAATGGGATCTTGAGTTGAAGTGGTGGCCGTTTTCCCATTGCCGACGCCAGCTCGGAGAACATTCCACCGTAGGTCGTCACGTCTGGACCCCCAATCTGAATGACCTGTCCTTTCGCCCCAGGGGTTTCCGGAGCTGTGACCAAGTACGCAATCACATCCCCAACCGCAATCGGCTGAGTGCGCGTGGAGGTCCACCGTGGGGTCACCATGACGGGCAGGCGCTTGACCAGCCAGTAGAGGGTCCGGTAGGACTCCGAGCCGGCACCGATCACCGCTGCGGCTTGGAAGTAGGTCACCGGCACCCCGGCCGAGCCGAGGTAACCGGCGGTAGCGTGCCGCGACTCGAGGTGTTCGGAGCCTCCTGACGCCAATCCCCCGAGGTAGACGATCTGGTCCACCCCAGCCTTTGCCGCAGCCTGAGCGAAGTTCAGCGCGGCCTTGCGATCGAGTTCGACGAAATCCCCCTTGCTCCCACGCCCCATCGAGTGAACCAGGTAGTAAGCGACCTTCGCTCCCTCCAGCGCCGCGGGAAGGGAGTCTGGTTCGAGCACGTCGGCCTTTCGGATCTCGCAACCCTCCTCTTCGAGATCCCGTGCACGATCAGGGTCGCGTGCGAGGGCCCTGACCGACCGTCCGGCGTCAAGTAGTGCGCGACACAACAGGTGGCCTATGTAGCCGGTGGCTCCCGCCACGACGGCGTCTGGTGACTGTGTCTGATCAGCCATATCGTCCACCGGTTATCGCCCTCAGCTTACGGATGTCGTGCGTCGCCCCCACCTTGCGTACGGTGCCTGACCTGGAGCGCATCACGAGTGACTCGGTCGTGGCACGGCCGTCGAGATAGCGGACGCCGTCGAGCAGGTCTCCATCGGTCACGCCGGTCGCGGCGAAGAAGACGTCGTCTCCGGATACGAGGTCGTCGGTCTCGAGCACCCTGGAGAGATCGTAGCCAGCGTCTTCGGCGGCCTTGCGCTCACCGTCGTCCCGGGGCCAGAGCCTGCCGAGGAACCTGCCTCCGAGCGACTTGATCGCAGCGGCGGAGAGGACGCCCTCCGGTGTTCCACCGATGCCCCAGAGCAGATCCACCCCGGTCCCTTCGCTGACGGCCATGAGCGCCGCTTGGACATCGCCGTCGGTGATGAAGCGAATACGGGCTCCGGCCTGACGGATCTCCGCGACCGCCTCCTCGTGGCGTGGCCGATCGAGCACGATCACCGTCACCTCGTTCGGCTCGCTGCCTTTCTTCTCGGCCACGCGAGCGATCACCTCGGCGAGAGGGATATTGAGATCGAGACAGTCAGCCAGGCTGGGGGCCGACGCGAGCTTCTCCATGTAGACGCACGGACCCGGATCGAACATCGTCCCACGCTCTGCCAGAGCGATAACCGCAAGGGCACCCGGGAAGCCCCGAGCCGTCAGCGTGGTTCCCTCGAGCGGGTCGACCGCGATGTCGGCCACGGGAGGGCTGCCGTCTCCGATCTCCTCGCCGTTGTAGAGCATTGGCGCTTCGTCCTTCTCGCCCTCTCCGATCACGACCAGTCCATCCATCGGGACGGTATCGAGCAAGAGCCGCATCGCATCCACGGCAGCCTGATCGGCTGCTTCCTTGTCCCCTCTTCCCACCCAGCCGGCGGCCGCAAGGGCCGCAGCCTCGGTGACCCGGACCAGTTCGAGGGCGAGGTTCCTGTCTGGTCGATCGCCACTTCGCTGATCCTGCGAGATGACCTCGCCGGCCTGGCTCATCCGAAGCTCCCCGGCGGTCGGCGTGGCGCCCCACCGCCGTGGTCGAGCGAGCCCCAGGCTCCGGCGGCGAACACCGTGAACGACGAGAGCAGGGCGATGAAGTAGCCCCAGGTGAGCCCGATCTGGATGTCCCGGCCCGACGGCCGGTCGATCAAGCCGTTGAAGAAGATCAGGACGAACGCGATCAGTCCGATGATCGCGGTCAGCTCACCGCGGGGCCAGCTGGTCTCGAGGCCTCGAACGGCGAGGAAGGTCAGCACGAGTGGAGCTAGCCCAACGACGATCCAGAACCACCTGAGCGTCTGGAAGGTCTCGAACGCGGTGCAGGAGTTGTCGCCTATGCCACAGGCCCACGCCGCAGGCTCTTGACCACGTGCGATGTCGGGGCCACTGCCGAGCGAGTACCAAGGCAGGAACAGGCTCAGAACGAGGACGAAACCTGCCACTACTGCGGTCATCTCCGCACGGCTGATTCGCGAGGGGTCCACCAATTGCGACTCTACCTCCCCCGGCCGGATCGTGTGCCGTCGCGCTTGCGCTGCTTTGGGTGGAGTAGTCTCGCCGGGTGGCAAACGGAGAGAAACGATGGGGTTTGACGCTGCCGCTGCCCGGGTTGTCGCTCAGCCAACACGGAGAGTTCGTGCGGCTCGCCGAAGCGAGTGGCTACACGGACCTCTGGTCTGGTGAGACCAACGGCGCCGACGGCTTCACCCCCCTCACCATGGCCGGCGCGATGACCGAGAAGGTGCGCCTCGGCACGGGAGTAGTAGGCGTGATGACGCGTGGAAGGGCGCTGCTCGCCCAAGAGGCAGCAGGCGTGGCCGATGCCACCAACGGGCGCTTCGTGCTGGGAATCGGAGCATCCTCGGATCGGATCGTCGAGGGATGGAACGGACTCACCTTCGAGAAGCCGCTGACCAAGATCTCGGAGACGGTCGACTATCTGAGGACCGTGCTCGCCGGCGAGAGAGGTGAGGGTGGTTTCAAGCTCGAACGGGCTCCGGAACAGCCGGTTCCTATCGTGCTCGCTGCCCTGCGGGGCAAGATGCTCGAACTCGCGGTGGAGAAGGCCGATGGAGCGTTCACCAACTTCCTCCCGCTGGCAGGACTTCCCCAAGTCACCGCACAGTTGGAACAGGCGCCTGATGGATTCGAGCTGCTGTGTCGATTCTTCTGTCTGGAAGGAGAGCGCGAACAGGTCGAGCCACTTGCGCGATTCATGTTCAGCTCTTACATCACGGTCCCGGTCTACGAGGCCTTCTACCGCTGGCTCGGCTACGGCGACCAGATAGATCCGATGTGCGAGGCCTGGCAGGCGGGTGATCGTGCCAAGGCGGCCGAGGAGGCTCCTTGGGAGCTGATCGCAGACGCATTCATGTTCGGCGATGCCGCTTCGATACGTGAACGGCTCGACGCCTTCGTCGAAGGTGGGATCACCTGTCCGGTAATCACCCCGATCACGACTCCCGACCGGATGGGCGGACTGATCGAGGCGCTCGCGCCCCGGTAGCGCCGTTCAGCCCGGGCGAGCGCTACGGGCGATGGCAAGCGCGTACTCGTCGCCCTCGCTCGGGAACCAGCCGGTCAACTCCAGGTCGGCTTCGGCAAAGATCGACTCCAACCCCTCCCGGGCGAACTTGGTCGAGATCTCGGTCCGCATCTCCTCTCCCTGCGAGAAGTCGAGCTCGAGATCGAGATCCTCCAGCCTGACCCGCTGATCGCGCAACGACCTCAGGCGCATCTCAATCCACAGGTTCTGAGGATCCCAGAGGGCCACGTGCTCGAATGCCTCCGGGTCGAAATTACCCCCGAAACGATCGTTGAGGACCCGGAGCGCGTTGCGGTTGAACTCGGCCGTTACGCCCTGAGGATCGTCGTAGGCGGCAACGAGGGTGGCAGGATCCTTGATCAGATCGACGCCGAGCAGGAAGTAGTCCTCCGAGTCCAGCAGATTCGCCACCCGACGCAGGAATCCGGATCGCTGCTGTGGGGGTAGGTTCCCGACCGTGCCGCCCAAGAGCGCGATCAGCCTCGGCCCCCCAACCGGAATCCTCTCGAGGTCGTGCTCGAAATCACAAACCAGCCCTCTGACCTCTACCCCGTCGTATTCGCTCGCGATCATCTCGGCCGTCTCGCGAGTGATCTCCTCGGAGATGTCCACCGGACAGTAGGTACGCAGTGTTCCGGCATCCCGAATCGCGTCGAGGAGGACGCGTGACTTGGCTGCCGACCCCGATCCGAGTTCGATCAGTGTCGATGCACGAGTGGTCTCGGCGATCTCAGTTGAATGGTCCCGCAGGATCTGCCGCTCACAGCGATTCGGGTAGTACTCCGGCAGTTCCGTGATCCGCTCGAACAATTGCGAGCCGCGATCGTCATAAAAGTATCTGGGAGAGATCTCCTTGAACGGTTTGGTCAGACCGGCGCGGATGTCGGCAGCGGCCCCGGATACGGAACCAGATGGTGGGAGTGCGATCTCTACCGACACCGTCCTCCTTTCGCCCCCGCTCATACCGAATCCTTTGCGCATCGGAAACCCGAGAAAATCTGCTTTCTCTCCGGAAGGTCCCAATTGCGAAAGCTACGGCGGATGGTGTGCCTCCGGGTCGCCCAGGCCCCACCTCTCAGGACCCTGTAGCCCTCCCCGTAGTGCACCTTCGAGTACTCGTCGTAAGGAAAAGCCTCGAAGCCCGGATACGGCTCGAACTCGCTCGAAGTCCACTCCCAGACATCGCCGAGCATCTGGACGGCACCGCAGTCGGATACCCCGTCCGCGAATGACCCCACCGGCGCCACGTCCCAGTTGAGGTGATCCAGATTGGCCCGCTCCCGATCGCAGCCCACGGATGCGGCTTCCCACTCGACCTCGGTCGGCAGACGCTTGCCGGCCCAAACCGCGAAAGCTTCTGCCTCCTGATGCGAAACGTGGATCACCGGAGAGTCGGGGGAAATTTCCTCTTCGCGTCCGAACCGCTCGCGATGCCATGAACTCTCGCCATCGGCAACCCAGTACATCGGCGGCTCGGCGGCGGTCTCCTCGATGAACAGTCGATAGTCACCGTTCGTCACAGGGGTGCGGTCAATCAGAAAGGTCTCGATCTCGCGCGTGTGCTGCGGGCGCTCGTTGTCGTAGGCGAATCCGTCCGTACCGGCTCCGATCTCGGCCATCCCACCCGGGCACTCAACCATTGCCGGCCCCTCGGTATCGACAGGCGCAGCGCTCGGAGGACCGAGATCAGGAGAGTCGTATCCCGGTATCTGCTGCATGAGTTGGAGCATGGTCTCGTTGTGTTGATGCTCATGGGCGAGAATCAGCTCGTAGATGAAGCCGTCGCGGAGCAGAGGATCCTCGGCGTCCGGCTCGAGATCGACCGTTTCCAGTGCTCGAAGCGCTCGCTCCCGGACCTGGTCGAGGTAGGGGAAGACCCGTTCCGGAGAGAGGATCGGAAGTTCGCCGCGAACCCTCCGTGGCTGTGCGATCGCGTCGTAGAGTTCGCCGAGCGATCCGTCGAGCGGTTCGCTGCCGGCCACCCTCTGCACGAGCCAGAGCTCCTCGAAGTTCGCGATGTGACCCAAGTCCCAGACCAACGGACTCAGGATCGGTGACCAGACGCGATTCAGCTGCCCGGAGTCGAGCTTCTCCACCAGGCGCAGAGTCCGCTCCCTTGCCTCGACCAGAGCTGCAGCGATGTCCTCCCGGCGCGCGGTGGATGTGACCTCGGGCGTAATCGAAAAAGCGTAGCGAGCGCAACCTCAGTCGGTTCCGAAGTGTTCGGGCGCGCGGTAGACGCGCTTGAGCCACGGTGGGGTGACGGCGAAATCCGACCCGCCGCCCGAGAGCGCCTCGATCGGAAAGAGGCGGAGGGCGGCAGGCGGTGTCCAGCGGATCCTCCTGTCGGCCCCGCCAGCCCTTCCGGCGTGGCTTCCCCCTGCCACGAGCAGCAGCGAGCGAGAGCGCAAGACTGGCGTCCATCCGTTCCGCTCCCTCAGGCCGAGCCGCTCCGACAGCAGCCGAAGTGAGTTGGCGCCCGGGACCCTCCCAGAAGCGTCTGAGGCCCAGTCTGCGACGCTCGGCAGTCCGTTGTAGCCGTTGTGAGAGCTCGCCCTAGACATCACCTTGCCGCCCGGACCCACTCGGACCTGGAAGCTCTCCCAATCGTCGAGGTGGAACCCGCGCTTGCCGAGGACCGGAACCCCTCGGAGGCTCGCCGAGTCCGGGTAGTAGAGCCAGTACTGGAGATACAGGTTCCCTCTGTTCGGACCGGAGCAGTCCGCCTGCGCGGGGACCGGATCGTCTGGCCGTCGGCAGTCGACCACGTGGGTGAAGGCGGTCACCGGTCTGCCCAGCAGTGAGGCGCGAGCCAGACCGTCCGTCGCTCCGTCAGCGCAATCAGGCGAGCGACACTCCCGGAAGTCGACCGGTAGGGAGCGCATGCCCTGCTCGTACGAGATCAGCGGAGCATGCTCTCTCAGCAGCCCCGCGAGCTCCGGGTCGTAGGCTGCGAGCAGGCGTGGATCATGCCTGCATGGAATCTGCAGCCGGACCGCGCAGACGAGCCGCTCGGCAACCTCCCGGGCCAGACCGCCACCGGAGAGTTCGCCGGTGGCGCCGATCAGCGCCAGCATGAGGAACGCCGCGAGCATGGTGAGCCCTATCCACTCGACCGTCGCCTGCCCAGAGCGATCTCTGGCCGCTGCGAACGTAACTCGCCCTCGTCTCCCCCGCATCGGGTGAACCTAGGTCCCGGAGATCCACCGATCCAACCCGAGAGGTGCCCGAACCATCACGAGATCGCCAACGGTCCGTGAGCGCTGATAGGTTCACCCCCAGTGGAGTCATCAGTGGCAAAACCGAAGAAGCGGGGCAACGCGAAGTTGGTAGTCGCCGCGGTCGCGGCGGTGCTCGCGATCGTCTTCGTGATCATCAATACCAATCAGGTCGAGATCAACTTCCTCTTCTTCAAGGTAACCGCGCCTCTGCTGGTCGCGCTGATCGTCTCGATGCTGCTCGGGTTCATCGTCGGCCTGATCTTCCCCAAGCTCAGGGCCGACAAGTCCGGCTCGCAGGCCTGATGCCCGGGCCGCACGGGGATCTGACGGCCTAGAGGTTCTGTACTTCGGCCGCGATGTCGGCGGCCGCCTGCTTGGCGTCGTCGAAGAGCATCGAGGTGTTCTCGGCGTAGAAGAGATCGTTGTCGATTCCGGCGAAACCGGGGCTGAGTGAACGCTTGATCACGATCACCTGTTGGGCCTGATCGACCTCGATGATCGGCATCCCGGCGATCGGGGAGTCGGGATCGTTCTTGGCTGCCGGATTGGTCACGTCGTTCGCCCCGATGATGAGTGCGACATCGGTTCGAGGCATCTCTGGGTTGATCTCCTCCATCTCCTTCAGCTTCTCGTAAGGCACATCTGCCTCGGCGAGCAGCACGTTCATGTGCCCGGGCATCCTCCCTGCCACGGGGTGGATGGCGTAGTCGACCGTTACTCCTCGCTTCTCGAGCTCGTCTGCCATCTCCTTGACCGAATGCTGCGCCTGCGCGACCGCCATCCCGTATCCGGGAACGATCACGACCGAGTCGGCATAGGCCATCTTGATCGCTGCATCCTGAGCATTGACCGAGGTGACCGGTCGCTCCTCGGTCGATCCCTGAGATGCAGCAGGTGCTCCACCGAAGCCTGCAAAGAGTATGTGCCCGACCGACCGGTTCATGGCCGTGGCCATCTCGAGGGTGAGGATGGTGCCGGAAGATCCCACGATCGTTCCGGCGACGATCAAGGCGACGTTGTCGAGAGCGAATCCGGCCGATGCCGCGGCGAGACCGGTGAAGGCGTTCAGGAGGCTGATCACCACCGGCATGTCGGCGCCTCCGATCGGCAGGACGACGAGGACGCCGAGTATCGCCGAGGCGATCAGGACCCCGATGAAGACCCACTCGGATGGCGCGTCGTTGTTGATCGCGAGGATCACGCAGGCTGCGATCACACCGACGAGCAGCAGCGCATTGATCACCTGCTGTCCGAACACCTTGATCGGCTGCCCAGGGATGATTCCCTGGAGCTTCCCGAAGGCGATATTCGATCCCCAGAAGGAAACCGATCCGACCACGGCAGAAAGCAGTCCCGGGATCAGCAGATCGAGCGGAATGGTCTCACCGAGCGAGAGCTCATGGCGGAACTCGGCCCACGCGATCAGCGCCACCGCTCCGCCGCCCACTCCGTTGTAGAGGGCGACCATCTGGGGCATGTCGGTCATCTGGACACGCACCGACGCGACTACGCCGATCGCCGAGCCGACTATCAGCGCGCCGAACAGGACTCCCCAGTTGCCGATCCCATCCAGCAGCAGGGTGGTGATCACGGCCACCCCCATACCAACCGCAGCGATCAGGTTTCCCTGCTTTGCGGTGGTCGGGTGGGTGCCGCGCTTGATCCCGATGATGAACAACGAGAAGGCGACGATGTAGAGCGCGGTCGAGGCCGCGCCACCGGGAGCGAGGACGGCGAGCGGCATCACGAACTCCCTCCACCGTCGGCCGAATCCGGCGGTTCATCCGCCTTCGGCTTCGGCTTGCGGGTGAACATGCCGAGCATCCGGTCGGTGACCATGAATCCGCCGACGATGTTGATCGCTCCGAAGGCGATCGCGATCGCCCCGATCACGTACTCGAGCGGATCGTTGGCGTAGCCAACGACGATCAGTCCACCGAGCATCACGATGCCGTGGATGGCGTTGGTCTGGCTCATCAGAGGTGTGTGAAGGGTCGTGGGAACCTTCGAGATCACCTCGAATCCGACGAACGCGGCGAGTACGAAGATGGTTATCTCGGTCATCAGGCTCATGCGGCGGCCTCCTTGGCCCTCTCGTTGACGATCTCCCCACCATGGGTGATGCAAGAGCCCTCGATGATCTCGTCCTCGAAGTCGAGGGTCAGCGATCCGTCCTCGGCGAAGAGCAGCTCGCTGAGGTTCTGGAGGTTCTTGGCGTAGAGCTGCGATGCGTGGGTGGGCATCTCGCTCGGCAGATTGACCGGAGAGATGATCTTCACTCCGTGCTCGATCACCGTCTCCCCGGCTTTGGTCAGCTCACAGTTGCCGCCGGACTCACCCGCGAGATCCACGATCACGGAGCCCGGTGCCATCGCCTTGACGGCATCGGCGGTGATCAAAAGAGGAGCCGGTCGGCCGGGTATCTGGGCCGTGGAGATGATCACGTCCTGCCTCGCGGCGGCCTCAGCCAATTCGGCCCGCAACCGCTCGTTCTCCTCGTCTGTGAGCGGCCGGGCGTACCCGCCCTCACCCTCGGCATCCTTCACCGCATCGACCTCGAGGAAGCGTCCTCCGAGAGACTCGACCTGCTCTTTCACGACCGAGCGCACGTCGAAGCCGGTTACTACCGAGCCGAGGCGCTTTGCGGTTGCAATCGCCTGCAGGCCGGCAACTCCGGCGCCGAGGACCAGGGTCTTCGCTGGCGCGACGGTGCCTGCGGCAGTCGTGAGCATCGGAAAGAAACGACCGGCCTCGCGGGCGGCAATGATCGATGCCATGTAGCCGCCGACATTCGCCTGCGAGGAGAGGGCGTCCATCGACTGCGCGCGGGTGGTCCGCGGGATCGCCTCCATGGCGAGCGAGCTGACCCCGGCCTTGGCCAGGGCACTGACGAGCTCGGTATCGACAAAGGGGTTGAGGAAGGAGATCAGAACCTGGCCGGCGGAAAGCTTTCCCATCTCCTCAGGAGTCGGAGCCGCGACCTTGAGTACGACCTGCGCCGACCACGGGTCACCGATCTTCGCCCCAGCTTCGGTATAGGCGGAGTCGGGAATCCCGGCTGCCTCGCCAGCGCCAGCTTCGACCGTGAACTCGGCGCCTTTTTCGATCAGGGCCTTGACGGTGTCGGGGGTTGCGCCAACCCGCCGCTCCAGATCAACTGTCTCTTTGGGTGTGCCGATCGAGATGCTCATGCCGGTGCCCCCGCTCCGACCATCTCCTGCAACTTCGTCAAGGTGTGCACCCGCTCTTCATGGGTGACCTGCACGGGTGTCGCGATCAGTCGATCCACGCCCGAACTCGCGAACTCGCTGACCCGCCCGGCCACCTCATCGGCGGTACCCACGAGAGAGGTCGCATCGACCAGTTCATCTGGAAGGGCCTGGAAGGCTTCTTCCTTCTTGCCGTCGAGGAAGAGATCACGGACCTCGTCGGCCGCCTCTCCGAAACCGAAGCGTGTGGCGAGGTCGACGTAGAAGTTCTTCTCCTTGGACCCCATGCCTCCGAGATAGAGAACAAGTCCCATCTTGACCATGGCGCGCGCGGTCTCGAGGTCGCCGTCGATCGCGACTTGGATCGAAGGCGAGATGCTGAGGTCATCACGCGACCTACCACTCTTGGCGAAGCCTGCCTCGAGGTGTTCTCCCCAAGCCTCCTCCCAGCGGTCGACGCTGAAGAAGATGGGAATCCAGCCATCGGCCATCTCTGCCGCGAGCTCGACCGACTTGCGGCCGATCGCTCCAAAGTAGACGGGAATCTCGTCTCGGATCGGATGGAAGTTGAGCTTCAGGGCCTTCCCTTGACCGGTGACACCTTCTCCCTCGGTGATGGGCAGGTCGAAGTGCTTACCGTGGTGATCGAGCGGCCCCTTGCGGGCGACTATCTCTCGGACGATCTCGACGTACTCCCGGGTGCGCCCCCACGGCATCGAGTAGGGGACGCCGTACCAACCCTCGGAAACCTGCGGGCCGGACGGGCCGAACCCGAAGATGAAGCGACCACCGGAGAGGGTGTCCAAGGTCACGCCGGCCATCGCGGCGGCGGCGGGGGTGCGGGCCGGTACCTGGAAGATCGCCGACCCGAGCTTGATCGTCTCGGTCTTGGCCGCCAGATAGGACAGAACCGAGACCGCGTCGGACCCGTAGGACTCGGCAACCCATACCGAGTCGTACCCGAGGCGCTCAGCCTCGCGGGTCAACTCGACCGCTTCGTCACCCTGAGGGCCGATGCCCCAGTACCCGAGATAAAGGCCTAGATCCACGGTGTCAAGCCTATGGAGTTTCCGTCACCTATGGCTGACCGACGGGGGCTCAGTTCAACCGCTCGACGATCATCGCCTCACCCTGACCGCCAGCGACGCACATGGTCTCGATTCCGACCTGATGATCGTCGGTTTCCATCACGTTCAAGAGGGTGCCCATGATCCTCGCACCAGTCATTCCGAACGGGTGGCCGAGGGCGATTGCCCCTCCGTGGGTATTCAATTTCTCGATCGGGATTCCACACTCGTCCATGATCGGGATCACCTGAGCCGCGAAGGCCTCGTTCAACTCGACCGTGTCGACATCATCGATCTTCATCCCGGCCCGATCGAGTACTCGCTGGACGGCGCCGATAGGCGCAACACCCATCAGCTCCGGCTCGTTGCCGTGGGTGGCGGCGGTGATGATCCGGGCCCGTGGCTTCAGGCCGAGTTCCTTTGCGCGATCGGCCGACATGATCAGCGCCGCGGCCGCTCCGTCGTTCAGTGGGCAGGAGTTTCCTGCGGTGACACCGCCTCCGCCCTCGAACGCTTCAGGGAGTTCGGCGAGCTTCTCTACCGAAGAGGACGCTCTGGGACCGTCGTCCTTGTCGGCGGTACCCCCGTCGGGCAGCGCTACGGGGACGATCTCGCGATCGAAGAACCCGGACTCTTGCGAGCCGACCGCCAGTTCCTGCGAGCGCTGGGCGTACTCGTCCATCTGCTCCCGCGTCACCCCGTACTTCTTTGCGACGTTGACCGCGGTGATTCCCATGTCGATGTAGGCGTTCGGGGTGTCGCCCTTGCCCTGGAGCTTCTCGTTCTGATCGGCTGCTCCGGCAGGCTCGGTCCTCTCGTTGAAACGGCTCACCCACTCGACGCCTGCGGCGATGTAGGCGTCTCCCTCTCCGGCCTTGACGGCATTCGCGGCATGGCGGATGGCGTCGAGGCTCGAGGCGCAGTAACGGGACACAGTGACGCCGTTAGTGGTGTCGGGAAGCTTCTCGGAGAGCAGCACCAGAATCCGTGCGAGGTTGAACGCCTGAAGCCCCTGAGGCATACCCACTCCACAGAAGACGTCCTCTACCTCGGCCGGGTCGAGATCCGGATTGCGCTCCAACAGTTGGTCGATCACGAAGGCTCCGGTCTCGTCCGGGCGGAGCTGTGCGAGCGATCCCTTGAAGGCGCGACCTATGGGAGTGCGAATGGTGTCTACGATTACTGCTTCAGGCATCAGGGCCTCCTGTGCTAACCACTGAGGTACGTGCCGGGTCATGATGCGTCCACGCCACGTAACGTTGGATTGAGGTACAGAAATTACCGAGAAGAAGACAAATCAGAAGTCTGCCTCCCTATTGAGCCGGCTGGGAATCGGGAGCAAGTCCTCTGCCTCGGCTTCCAAGCCATCCTCTTCGAAGGCGAAGCCGAGCAAGAAGGTCGCTGCGTCGAAGGGGAAAGGCAAGAAGCCAGCGCCGAACCTCGAGGAGCGGATGGAGGGTGTCCAAGGCTGGATGGCCGAGATCGAGAAGCGTCAGCGATTGATGACCTACATCGGTGGAGGACTCGCAGCCGCAGCGATCGTCCTCGGTATCGCCGCGCTCACCTTGGCACTGATCAACAACAGCAACGGAGCGACACAGGAGGATGTGGACGAGATCAACGCGCGCCTGGACGTGATCCAGACCGAGGTGAAGAGCGCGACCGAGGAGCAGCTTCAGTCCGTATCTGACTCGCTGACGGATCTCCAGGGACGAGTGGATGCGCTCGAGCAGTCGCCCTCGGGTACGAAGAACAAGAAGGGCACGAAGGACTCAGGCGCGAGCGGCGGTGCGCCAGAGCAGAAGTCCTCTACGCAGGTCGGAGTCGATTCCCCGAAGAGCGGCGCCCTCAGGTATTCGCCGAGCACGCTCAGGGTGCCCGCGGGTGAACTCACGATCACCTACCTGAACCCCTCACTCGTGCCGCACAACCTCGCCGTCTCGCGCAACGGCAAGGTGCTCGGCAAGACCAAGGTCCTCACCAAGGGTTCCGCCAGCGTCACGGTCGACGTGGGAGCAGGTCAATACGTCTTCTACTGCACCGTTCCCGGCCACCGCCAGGCCGGGATGCAGGGCGATCTGGTCGTCGGCGGCTGATCCTCCACAACGCGGACCCACGCTCCAGCCACGCCTGAGATAACCGTTTACGGTCATGGCGTCGCAAGGTCATCCGCCGTTTGGTCTAGCGTGCGCGCCACGCCTGAGGCTATCTAGGTAGGTTCCGGTGTGAATGGGAATTGCCCAGCAACCAAAAGGAGGGCCAAGTGGCCGTCACTGGTTATTGCGTCAAGTGCCGTAAGAAGGGGGTCGAGATTCAAGGTGCGACCCAAGTCACGATGAAGAACGGGAAACCTGCCGTTCAGGGCACCTGCCCTGACTGCGGGACGAAGATCTTCAGGATCGGAAAGATGGAGTAGCGACTCCGCTTTCTGCTGCGGCTTTCGGCCGCCACCTCGAGGCTCAGGCGCGATCTAGAGGCGTCCGCCCCGCAGGTGGCGGCCGTTTGCGTGCGAGGCCCACTCTCCTCTGGAGTGAGCTGGCCGGTCAGCCGGATTCGCTAGCCCCCAGGGCAACCGCCACCTCTTCCGCCGCTCGCTCTCCGCTTCGAACCGCTCCATCCATATAGCCCGCCCAGACGGTCGAACTCTCCGAACAGGCCCAGTGAAGGCGCCCGACCGGGTCCCTGAGCGCCCGGCCATAGGCAGTGAGGGTGCCAGGGCTCGGGGAACAGACCGGCCCACCCCCACTCATCTCCTCCTCACCCCAGACTTGCTCGTGGTAGTGGAGAGGGTGCAGCGCCGCCTCACCGTAAAGCCGGGCGAACGACTCGAGCGTACGGCGGCGACGCTCCGAGATCCCGAGTTGGGCGTGCCGAGCGGCCTCTCGCGCTCCGATGAAGCCGAGCAGCGCACCCTTCTCGCTGTCGTAGGGCGAGTTGTCGAAGGTCGTGCAGACCGGACCACGGTCACTCACCGCCTCACCGCTCAACCCCGCCTCGCGCCAGAAGGGAGTCGGGTAGACAGCGGTTGCCTTGATCACGGCGCCCATCGGCATCCTCGACGACAACTGGGCCCGCGCGAAGTCGAGCGATGCATCGAAATCGATCCCCCTGCAGAGCGGTGGCGGCAAGGCGACTATGACGCGCCTGGCTCTCGCGGAACCGAGCGAGGTGACCAGGCTTACACCGCGCTCGTCCTGATCTACCCGGGTCACTGTCGTCCCCAACACGACCTTCTCGCCGAGCTCTCGTGCGAGCCTCAGGGAGATCTCCTGTGAACCGCCGACAAGCCGCTCTTGCTGAGCCCCTCCGCGCGTATCGAGCAGGGCGTCGAGACCTCCGCCGGAGCGCATGTAGAAGAGCGCCCAGAGGAGCGAGAACTCCGAAGGGTCGGCACCCCACACCACTGCTGAGGCCGCCCGAAAGAGATCGCGTACGCGCTTCGAGCGAGTGGTCGCCGACATCCACTCCGAGAAGGTGATTTCGTCCCACTCGTTCGCCCGGGGAGCATTCCATGGGGAGTCGATCGGGACCTCCTGCTGCATCTGCCCGAGCCGCCGTCTGATCCGCTCCATCTCGAGCAGCACCAGCGGGGAGACCTTCGGGACCGTCCCCGTGTAAGTGGATTTCCTGCCACCGAGCTCGAGCACGTTCCGACCCTCGCAGTAGGTCGGGTAGGTCTCCATGCCGAGCTCCGAGATCAGCTGGAGGACACGATCCTGGGTGGGACCCACCCACTGGCCGCCGATCTCGACCACATCGCCATCCGACAACTCCAGGTTGAGTGTGCGACCGCCGACGCGGTCACGTCCTTCGATCACCGTCACATCGACACCAGCCGCCGACAATCGCCGAGCAGCCGTCAAACCGGACAGTCCCGCGCCGATCACCAGGACATCCGCCTCCAGATGTCTTGCCGGTGCGGTCGTCATTCCGGAGTCGGTTCCGCTCGGCTAGATCCGACAGGAAGCCACACCGCGCTTTTCCAGATAGCGCTGGTGGTACTCCTCGGCAGGCCAGAAGTGCGCCGCAGGGACGATCTCGGTCACGATCGGACTGGGGAATCGCTTCTGCGCCTCCTCTCTGGAGGCGATCGCCTCAGACTCCTGCTCTGGTGAATGGAAGAAGATCGCGGAGCGGTACTGGGAGCCGATGTCCGGACCCTGGCGGTTCAATTGGGTCGGATCGTGGATTCGCCAGAAGACCGCCAGCAACTGCTCGTAGGAGACCAATCCTGGGTCGAAGCGAACCTCACATGCCTCGGCATGGCCTGTTGCCCCCGTGCAAACCTGCTCGTAGGTCGGATCGGCCGCATCGCCGCCCGTGTAGCCGACGATGGCGTCGGTCACGCCTTCCGTATTCCTGAACTCGACCTCGATCTGCCAGAAGCAGCCAGCTGCAAAGGTGGCGGTCTGGATTGCGGATTCGTCGGTCACTCGAGCCTCCTCGTCGTCAGAGCTTCAACCCTCAGTGACAATCCTAGAGATCGGCGATGGTCTCGAGGACCAAGTCACGATCATGCTTGTACGAGAGGAGATCGGCAGCCTTCGCAGGATCGAGCCAGCGAAGCTCGTCGACTTCGTTGTTGGGCTCGAAGGATCCGTCGATCGGATCCATCAGCCAGTACCTGACCAACTTGGTCTTTCCGCCACCGATTGCGTAGATCGTGGGGGACAGTTCGCGGATCGGCTCACAAATCAGTCCTGTCTCCTCGCGGACTTCACGCAGCGCAGCCTTCTTGAACTTCTCGCCCTTGTCGAGCTTGCCCTTGGGCAGAGACCAGTCGTCGTACTTGGGTCGATGGACCACAGCGATCTCGATGGACTTCTTGCTGCCGGTGCGCACGATGACTCCGCCGGCGGCTTCGATGTCAGCGCGCTTGGTCCTCTTCCGGACCTTCTTCCTGGTCTTCTTGTCGACCTTCTTGATCTTCTGCTTACGGGGCTTCCTGGAGCCCCTCTTCTTCCCACCCATGTCGGGGAGCCTAAGGCCCGCATAGGATCTCTGCATGAGGTGTCTCGGGATAGATCTCGCCGCCCAGCCGAAGTCGACGGCGATCTGCCTCACGAGCTGGGAGGAAGGCAAGGTCGCAATCGAAGATCTTCGCTGCGGATTGAACGACGAAGGCCTCGTCGACTCGATGCTCGGTGCGGACAGGGTCGGGTTGGATGCGCCGCTGGGTTGGCCTGACGACTTCATCCAATCCGTAGGCGATCACCACGCCCAGCGCAGGAAGGACCCGCTTCCAGACCGGAGGTTGCTCACCTTGCGAGAGACCGACCGCAGACTCCAGCAGGAGACCGGTCGACGGCCGCTCAGCGTCTCGACCGACCTGATCGGAGTAGTGGCGCTCAGGGCTGTGGACCTCCAGACCCTGATGGCCGCAAGGGGGAGGGCTGTCGACAGGACGGGCGATGGACACCTGTGTGAGGTCTACCCGGCTGCAGCGCTCGAGAGTTGGGGCATCGATGCCACCGGCTACAAGAGCGCCAAGGGAAGGGATCGGTTGCCCGGGATCCTCGAATCGCTGGAGGCGGGGATCGGGGAAATCGACTTCGGGGAGGCTGACCGATCGGCGCTGGAGCGTGACCACAACCAGCTGGACGCGCTCATCTGCTCACTGATCGCTCGCGCTGCGGCACTCGGGGCCACGAGCGGCCCCGATCGCGATGATGCTGCCAAGGCCGCTCGGGAGGGCTGGATTCACGTTCCGGAGATCCAGCTGGGAGACCTGCGGTCTGGCGCCTGACCGGTCGAGGTGCCTGTATGGCTAGACTTATCCGACGATGAGCAAGCGGGCACAACAGCTCACCATCATCGGCGTCCTCGCGGCCGTGATCGTCGTGTTGGTCGTGGTCTTCAGTCAGGGCAGCAGCGAGACGAGCGCGGGCCCTGCAGCCAACTCCAAGGAGGTCGAGAAGCGCTTCGCCGGGATTCCCCAGAAAGGCGTAGTGCTCGGTGATCCGAACGCTCCGGAGACGATCGTGGAGTTCGCGGATCTCCAGTGTCCCTTCTGCGGTGAATTCGCCAAGGAAACGCTGCCTGACCTGGTCGATAAGCAGGTCAGAACCGGCAAGGTCAAACTCGAACTGAGGCTGATTGCGATCGTCGGAGACGGAGTCCAGTCGACGACTGCCGCTACGGCCGCGGCAGCCGCATCGCTCCAGGACAAGCTGTGGCAGTTCACCGACCTCTTCTACCTCAACCAGGGAATCGAGAACACCGGCTACGTGACGGATGACTTCATCACCAGCATCTACGACGCGATCCCCGGCCTGGATGTGGAGCAAGCTCAAGCCGATCGCACCTCGGAAGCTGCGCAGGCGGTATTCGCCGAGGACCTGGCGCTTGCCGGGGAGTACGGGGTATCCAGCACGCCCTCGCTCTTCCTCAAGACCGGAAACGGCGATCCGGTACCGATCGAGCTCGAGAGTTTCGACTACGCCTCCTTCGAGCAGGCACTTCAGGCCGCCCGCTCGAAGTGACCGACAACCGACTTCGACTGATCATCGGCATCTTGGCCGTGATCGGGATCGGGATCGCCACTTACATAACGATCGAGGGGAAGGGTGTCACCTGCGGAACCGGAGGCTGTGCGACCGTCCTCACCTCCGAGTACTCGGACAAGTTCGGGATCAGCACCTCGATCATCGGGGTTGTCGGCTACGTGATGATCCTCGGCTCGCTGTTCATCCGTGGTGACCTCGGGCGGATGACCGGAGCCCTTCTGGCGCTGGTCGGATTCGGAGTGAGCGCATTCCTCACCGTTTGGTCCATAACCACTCTCGAGACGACCTGCCGATGGTGCCTCGCCAGTGCAGTGACGATGACGCTGATAGCCATCTTTACGGTCATCCGTCTGCTGCGCGCTCCCAGTCGATAGGCGGGACGGGTCAGTGATGGAGTCCCCCGCACCGAATGCGGAGAAGCTGGAGGCCGACGACGCAGCGATCCTCGCTCTCGAGTCGGCGACGATCTACGGTCACACGACCAAGGTCCTGCTGCTCGAGCCAACCTCGAGCGGAGACCGCATCCGACTGTCCGATCTCGAGGAGCGTGTTGCTCAGCGGGTAGAGTCCCTGCCGAGGCTCATCCAGAGGGTCGAGATGCGCGGTGGAAACCCTGCCGATTCATGGTGGGTAGCCGACGAGGCCTTCGATGTCACCAACCACCTGACTGAGCACCCCGGTGGTCCAGTCGATTCGGACGGGTTGAGGAGGCTCGTATCCGGGGCGATGGAGTCGAGGCTCGACCACGCGGCGCCGCTCTGGCAGATCGAAGTGGTCCACCTGATGGAGGGAAGAACAGCGCTGATCGCCAGATTCCACCACTGCATGGCCGACGGAGTCAGCTCCGTGAAGATCCTCTCCGGCCTCTTCTTCGACGAGCAGACCGCTCCCCGGGCAGCGACAGGTAACCCGGCGCATCCGGTATCCCAGGGGCCCTCCGGCGGTGCTGCTGAAACGTCGCAACGGCGCTCCGTGGTCGAGACGCTGCGCACCCTTCTGCGGGAGTTGATGCCCTCGAGGAAGACCCCTCTCGCACGTCACATCTCAGGCTCCCGAGAGGTCGCCTGGGCCGAGGTCTCTCTCGAGCGGGTTAAGAGGATCGGCAAGGCGGCGGGAGAAACGGTGACCGTGAACGATGTGGTGCTTGCAGCGGTCGGTGGGTCGCTGGACGCGTGGCTCGCCGCGGGTGGCAAACGCCCCAAGAGATTGAAGGCGCAGGTTCCCGTGAGCCTCCACAGCCAGGACGAAGACGATGGAATCGGCAATCGCGATTCCTTCTTGTTCGTAGACCTGCCATTGGGCACCCCCTCCCCGATCGAACGACTGAAGCAGATCAACGCCGAGACCCACGAGCGCAAGACCAACCACGATGCGGAGACGCTCTACGACTTCTTCCATGCGATAGGACGCTTCGCGCCGCTCCACAAAGCGAGCACCCGCTTGAGCTCAGGACCACGGGAGTTCGCCCTCTCGGTCTCGAACGTGCCAGGTCCCCGAACAGCCGCGCAGGTGTTGGGCCGACCGACTGCAGGCCTGGTGACGCTTGCCGAACCGGCCGATCGGCATGCGGTACGGATCGCGATAATCTCGATCGGAGACCGGATCACCTTCGGCGTCTGTTCCGATCCTGAAGCGGTGGAAGGGACCGAACGTATCGCCACCGGAATAGCCGACGCACTCGATCAACTCGAACTCGCGCTCAACTCATGACAACCGAGATAGATCACAAGAGACTGTCCCAGCTGCTCGAATCGGAGGAGACGCTCTTCTGCTCACGGACCCCGCGGTCCGCCGAGATGTTCGAACGCTCAAAGGACTCGCTCCTTGCCGGGGTGCCCATGCCATGGATGACCGACTGGGCCGGCCCGTACCCGGTGTTCGTCGACTCCGCCGAGGGCGCGCGGTTCCGCGACATCGACGGGAACGACTACATCGACTTCTGCCTCGGCGACACCGGAGCGATGACCGGGCACTCCCCTCCCCCGACGGTTTCCGCGATCGAGGGACAGGCGGACAAGGGAATCACCCTGATGCTCCCCTCGGCCGACTCTGCTGCGGTCGGAGAGGATCTCAAGCGCAGATTCGGACTCCCGTACTGGCAGTTCGCCCTTACGGCAACCGACGCCAACCGATTTGCCCTGCGACTCTGCCGGGCGATCACGCGACGTCCCAAGGTACTCGTGTACTCATGGTGCTACCACGGCTCGGTGGACGAGACCTTCGCGGTCACGGACAAGGCCGGAAAGACGGTCTCGCGCCCTGACAACATCGGCCCGCCGGTCGATCCGGCCGAGACCACGGTCGCGGTCGAGTGGAACGATTTGGACGCACTCGAGCGGGCCCTGGCAACAGAGGAGATCGCCTGCGTCCTGGCTGAGCCGGCGATGACCAACATCGGGATCATCCTCCCGGACCCGGGCTATCACGAGGCTCTGCGCGAACTCACCCGGAAGTACGGAACCCTCCTGATCATCGACGAGACCCACACGATCTGCGCCGGTCCCGGCGGCTACACCGGGGAGCACGGACTCGAACCCGACTTGTTGACCATCGGCAAGCCGCTGGCAGCGGGAGTGCCCGCCGCCGCCTACGGCATGAGCGAGCAGGTCGCAGCCATGGTCACCGAGTACATGGACTCGCTCGAGGTGGCCGACGTCGGCGGCATCGGGGGAACCCTCTCCGGCAATGCCCTCTCGCTCGCTGCGATGCGGGCGACGCTCGAGAACGTCCTGACGGAAGAGGCCTTCCGGAGCATGATCGCTCGCTGCGAACGCTTCGAGGAAGGGGTCAACGGTGTGATCTCCGAAAACGATCTCGGCTGGCATGCGGTGAGGATCGGTTGCCGAATCGAGTACAAGTTCCGGCCTGATCCTCCGCGCAATGGAAGTGAAGCCGTAGCCGCCGAGGATCGAGACCTCGACAGGTTCATGCACCTCCATGCGCTGAATCGGGGGGTCCTGATGACCCCCTTCCACTCGATGGCGCTGATGTCTCCGGCCACCACCGATGAAGATGTCGACCGGCACACAGAGGCTTTCGGCGAGGCGGTCCGGGATCTGCTGGGCTGAGAGCAGCAGCGTGACGGTATCCGGTTCTCGCTACGCTTAGTTCGATGGCGATCTCGACCGAGAAAGAGACCCTCCGCAACTACATCGGTGGTAAGTGGGTGGAGGCCGCAGGGACCGAGACCCTCCCGGACATCGATCCTGCAACCGGAGACCTCGCCGCGGAGGTTCCACTCTCCAATCGCTCCGACATCGACGCAGCTGTGGCCGCCGCATCGGCTGCGAAGGAGGAATGGCGCGCCGTTCCTCCGCAGCAGAGAGCTCGGTCTGTGATGGCGCTGCGCGAAATCTTGACCGAGCACCGCGAGGAGATCGCGGCCCTGGTCACGGCGGATATGGGCAAGACCCTCCCGGATGCCTCTGCCGAGGTCCAGCGCGGGATCGAATCGGTCGAGGCCGCGACGGCGATACCGCACCTGATGAAGGGTGAGAACCTCGAGGGGATCGCGAGCGGAATGGATGTCGAGATGGTTCGCCAACCAGTCGGCGTAGTGGCGGCGATCACCCCCTTCAACTTCCCGGCGATGATCCCTCTCTGGTTCCTCCCGTTCGCAGTTGCATGCGGGAACAGCTTCATCCTCAAGCCGTCGGAGCGCGACCCCCGGCCCGCAGTGCGGATCTTCGAGCTTGCGGCCGAGACGGGCGCCTTCCCCGAGGGAGTCCTCAATCTCGTCCACGGTGCCCGCGAGGCAGTGGAGGGAATCCTCGAACATCCCGGCATCGACGCGATCAGCTTCGTCGGGCAGGCAAGCACCGCCCGGATAGTCGCCACGCGATCCGCCGAGAGCGGAAAGAGGGTCCAGGCCCTCGGAGGCGCGAAGAACTCCCTGATCGTGATGCCGGATGCGGATCTGGACAAGTCGGTGCCGGCGATCCTCTCCTCTTCCTTCGGTGCGGCAGGGCAACGGTGCCTCGCTGGATCGGTCCTCGTTGCGGTTGGCGACAAAGCCAGACAGGACGAGGTCCGCGATGCGTTGGTCGAGGCAGCCAGCGAACTCGTAACCGGACCAGGCGACGGAGCCGACACGGATGTCTGCCCGATGGTCGCACCCGATTCCAGACAGCGGGCCGAAGACGCGGTAACTGCAGCCGAAAAGGCGGGGGACGAGGTGGTCCTGGATGGTCGCCTCGGTGGTGGAGACCCCGGCACATTCCTCGGGCCGACGATCGTCGAGACCTCCGACCCCGAGGGCCAGCTCGCCAGAGAGGAGTTGTTCGGTCCGGTTCTGGCCTTCTGGCGGGCAGATGATCTGGACGAGGCAATCGAGTTCTCCAACGGCTCCCGCTACGGCAATGCGGGATCGATCTTCACCGAGTCGGGTGAAGCGGTGCGCCAGTACCGCTACGGGATCGAGGCAGGGATGCTCGGAGTGAACATCGGGGTTCCGGCACCGGTCGCCTGGTTTCCCTTCTCCGGTTGGAAGGACTCGATAGACGGCGACCTGCACGCGAACGGACACGACGCCGTCGAGTTCTATACGCGCAAGAAGGTCGTCACCTCACGCTGGTGACGAGCCCGAACTCGGGACTCGAGACTTACAGCTCCAGGTCGTACTCGCGGTAGACGCCGAAGGTTCCACCCAGTCGGTCGTACACCGCCTGAGCCCTGTGGTTGTCGTCCGCGGTGAGCCAGACCAGTGCCGTCGCACCATTCTCGCTCGCCCGCCCGGCGCAAGCCGAGATCAGGGCGTCGGCAACGCCCTTGCCGCGAGCATCGGGATGGACGTACAGATCGTCGAGGTATCCGACAAGCGAGCCGCGCAGGCTCGACCACTTCCAGGCCAGCGCAGCGAACCCGATTGTCCGATCGAGTTCGCGGGCGATCAACAGACACCCCCATCTCGACTCGGTGAGCATCTTCTCGGCAAAGGCCTTCAGGCCGTCATCGGTCGGGTCACACTCGTAGAAGTCGCAGTAGGCCCGAAGCAGGGGCATCAGATCAGGGATCTCGTCGAGTCTGGCGTCTCGGATCTCGATGCCCTCGGCGAGCTCCTTCGAACCGGGCAGTGGCTTCAGCTCGCGATCGATGTTGGAAGGGTCGTTCATCCCTAGCGCCCGATGTGGAATCCGATCAGCTCCGGTACCTCCGAGACGAGCCGGTCGACCGATGCAGGGCTCTGACCTGCATCCTCGGCGGCTTCCCGGCGCACCATCGCGTTACGGATGACGCTCCCGCCGATCCAACCGGCTAGGCCTCCAGGAACACGCTGAGGCTCGGGGTTGACGAGCGGAAGGCGCGTCAGTTCGTCGGAGACCTCGAGCACGAGGGAGGCGAGGACCTTGCCTGCCAGATGCGACGGGCCCACCCCGTTGCCCGTGTAACCGAAGGCCGCGTAGACGGGATCCGAACCGAGTTGGACTATCGAGGGCAGGTGGGTAGGAGAAGCATCGATGGGGCCGCCCCATGCGTGGGTGATCTGTCTCCCTGCGAGGCCCGGGAAAGTGCGCAGGAGATTGGCTATCACCTGGTCGATCACCTCGCGGTCGATCTCTGCGCGACCCTCGATGCGCCCCCCGCAGGCGATCTCGCCTCCACCCCAGCCGAAGGCGATGCGTCCGTCCTCGGTAGTCCTGAAGTAGTTCACCAGCCTCCGGCCGTCGGTGATGCTCTCTCCTCCGGTCCAACCGATCTCCTCGATCAGATCCGGCACCGGCTCGGTGAGGGCGATGTGGCTCGACGCAACCGTCAACCTGCCTTTCAGCGGGGAACGTGATCCGGCCATCACACCGCCCATCGCAAGGACCGCGCTCTTGGAAGACACCGATCCTGATCCTGCCTCGATACGGCAGCCCCACGGGCCAGTCTCGACCGAGCGCACCGGCGAGGACTCGAAGACCTCGACGTTCGGGAGGCCGGCAATGATCGATCGCAGTCCAAGTGCGAGGCGCCCGGGCTGCACGGTGGCCGAATCCGGAAAGTACGCGCCGCCCCTGAACAGAGGGGACCGACAACGCTCAGCCACTTCGCCCGGCTCGAGCTCTCTGGCGACCTCCGGCACTCCGTACTCGTGGCAAGCGGCAACTTCAGATTGCCAGACCGCGTCCTGCGCCGGCGAGGCCGACACCATCATGTAGCCACCCTTGTGGAACCAGGCATCCAGATCGTGGTCGGCACAGAACTCGCCGATTTCGTCAACAGAGTCGGCCGAGGCCCGGGCGGTCTCGATCGCACGGCCCGCGCCGAATCGCTGCGCCATGTTCTCGAGACTCGGCCAGAGCGACATCACGAAGCCTCCGTTTCGGCCGCTTGGGCCGTGGCCGCAACGGTCCCTCTCCACCACTACGACCTTCATCGAGGGCTCGCGCTTCGAGACCTGCCAGGCGGTCCAGAGACCGGTGAAACCGCCACCGAGGATCGCCAGATCGCAATCGATGTGTCGGCCAAGTGATGGAAGGGAGTCCCTTGCGCCTGCCTCTTCGAGCCACCAGCCCTGAGTCGTGTGCTTCATGACTGTTTTATAGGGCGCAGACAGAGCCCGTGCGGGCCGCTACCGGATTCAGGGTCATCCGCGCCGAATAGGCTTCCCGCATGGCTGCCGACGGGCCGACCAGCAAGGCTGTCCTGAAGGCGACGTTGGTCGCCGTCGCAGTTGCCCTCGCCCTCTATCTCGTGTACCTGCTGAGGAAGCCGATCAGCTGGCTCGTGATCGCAGCCTTCCTCGCGCTCGCTGCTGCGGGACCGGTCAACTTCCTCAGCCGCTACATGAAGAGGGGGATCGCCATCACCATCACGTACATCCTGATCATCGCCATCCCGCTCGGTCTTATCGCCGGAATCACGCCGAGCGTTGCCGATCAGGTGGAGAACCTCGTCAACGAGGCACCGGAGTACGCGAAAGACGTGGAGGATCTGGTCCAGTCGAGCGAGCTGCTCCAGGGACTGGACCAGAAGTACAAGATCGTCACCAACCTGAAGGAGGGAGCAAACGATCTACCGGACCGCCTGCCCGATGCGGCCGGGACATTGAAGGATCTGGGCGTCGGATTCTTCAATTCGATCTTCGCTGGCCTGACCATCCTGGTTCTCAGCGTCTTCATGGTTGCCGGCGGGCCGAGGTGGGCGCGGCAGTTCGTCGAGTCGCAACGACCCGAGCACTCAGAGCGGATCGAACGAACCCTGAAGCGAATCGCCGACGCGGTGGGGAATTACGTGGCCGGGGCGATCCTCCAGGCGACTCTCGCAGGGTTGAGTGCGTTCGTGGTACTCACCATCCTGGGAGTTCCTTTCGCGGCCCCGCTGGCTCTGCTCGTCGCATTCTTCGATCTGATCCCGGTTGTCGGTGCGAGCATCGCCGGAGTAGCGGTGGGGGTGCTCACCCTGTTCGTCGACTGGCCGCTTGCGACCATCGTTTGGGCCGGGTTCGTGATCGGCTATCAGCAGATCGAGAACTACCTGATCCAGCCCCAGATACAGAAGCGTGCATCGAAGATCGAGCCATTCACCGTGCTGGTCGCAGTGCTCTTCGGGACGGCGCTGTTCGGGATCATCGGGGCGGTCCTCGCAATCCCGACCGCCGCCGCCATCCAGATCACGATCAGCGAGTGGCGCGACTACCAGGCCTCCTTCACCTCCGATAGGAAGACGCGTACCTCGAGGAAGGCCTCCAAGTCGAAGTCGGCACCGGCGACGAAGAAGCGATCCGCCGCCAGAGCCACGAAGAAGACGAGCGCAAGAGGCAAGAGGAGTTCGGCCGGCAAGCGAACCGCTTGAACTCCTGCTAGGTTCCGCGTTATTACTTACGTCTAGTAAGTAACTTCATAAAACAAAGTAAGGAGGATGGACGTAGTGCTGTTGATCGGAAGGATCCTGTTCGCCGCAATATTCATCGTGGGGGGTATCGGTCACTTCGCCAACCGTAAAGCGATGGCGGGTTATGCGGAGTCGATGGGGGTTCCCGCGGCGGGAGCGGGGGTCCTGCTCAGCGGAGCCATGATCCTCGCTGGAGGAATCATGGTCGCAGCCGGAATCTGGGGGGATATCGGGGCAATCCTGCTCTTCGCCTTCCTCGTCCCCACCACCCTGTTGATGCACAGGTTCTGGAAGATCGACGATCCGCAGATGCAGCAGATGGATCAGGTCATGTTCTTCAAGAACGTCTCGCTGACCGGTGGTGCGATCGTCCTCTTCTGGGCCTTCAACCAGCTCGACTTGCCCCTGACGGTCACGAACTCCCTGATCGACCGGATCTGATCGGACGAGGCTGTCTGCGCCCCGGTCCCCTCGATCGAGAGGGGGTCGGGGCGTACCGCCTCGATAAATGGAAGACTTGGGAACGATGAAGCAAGTCGGCCGAAGCATCGCCTTGGTACTCGCGAGCCTCTTCCTGCTCCTGTCGGGCCTCGCGGTCTACGTACAGCGTCAGGTGCTCGACAATAAGCAGTGGACCGAGACCTCGACGGCACTGCTCGAGAACCCGACAGTCCGCAACGAGATCTCGCTCTACATCGTCGACCAGATCTACGCCAACGTAGATGTATCGAGAGAGATCAGCAAAGCCCTGCCCGAACAGCTCGACCCGCTCTCGGGGGCGCTGGCTGGTGGACTCCGGAACCTCGCGGTCAAAGGTGCTGACGAGGCGCTGGCCCAGCCGCCGATCCAGTCCGTGTGGGCAGACGCGAACAGCGCAACCCATCAGACCCTGGTGGACTTCCTGGAAGGTGACACAGGCGCTCTCTCGGCCAACAACGGTCAAGTCACGCTCAATCTGAGCGCTCTCGCTCAGACCGTGGGCGACCGCTTGGGGATCTCGAATCTCCAGGACAAGCTCCCTCCAGATGCCGCGAATCTGAAGCTCGCAGACTCGCAGCAACTCAAGAGCGCGCAGACTGCAGTCAAGGTCCTGAAGGGGACCTCGATCCTGTTCACCTTGCTGGCGCTGGCTTTCTTCGCGCTCTATATCTTCGTCGCAGCGAATCGCAGACGAGCCGTGATCAACACAGGGATCGCCTTCATCGCGGTGGGAATCCTCACTCTGGTAATCCGCTCCGTCGCCGGATCCCTGCTCGTCAGCCAGCTGGTCACCAACATGTCGCTGCAACCCGCAGCTTCGGATACATGGGGCATCGTGACCGGTCTGCTCGCGGATCAGGGCTGGGCCCTCGTCTTCTACGGAATCGTGGCAATGGCGGGAGGCTGGCTGGCTGGGCCCAGCGGAGCGGCGAAGAAGGCTAGACGGGCGGTGGCTCCTTGGGCCGACCAGCCCGTAGTGGCGTGGATCGCCTTCGTGGTGGTAATCGCGCTGCTGATCGCCTGGGCCCCTGTCGAAGGGCTTCGCCACCTCTGGTCCTGTCTGCTCGTGGTCGCGATCGCCGGAATCGGGTTCGAGTTCCTCAGGCGGCAGACCGCGCGGGAGTTCCCGAATGCCAAGAGTCCCGACTGGGAGAAGATGCGGCGGAACGCGGGCAAGAAGCTCTCCGGAATCGGAGAGGGAGTTCGTGACAAGACCGCCAACACTCGTCGTAAAGCCGAAGGAATCGGCGGAGGCAGGAGGTCACGCAAGGCCACCGAGACCCGCCTCGATGAGATCCAGCGCCTCCAAGAGCTGAAGAAGTCCGGCGCTCTCACTGCCAAGGAATTCGCAGCCGAGAAGAAGCGAATCCTCGACAGCTAGCTGCGGGAGTCGATTCTCCGTCTCGCCCTGCAGTCGGCCCTTTCGGTAACGAGCCTTCCCAGTCGACTCCTCCGCGAAGCAGTGAACCCGTATGCACTTGCGACCGCTCCCTGCCAAGCGTCGAAGACACCGGCTGGAATGCGACCGTGGGACAGCAACTCGACCAGAGGAGCGAACGCCGCGCCCGCCGAGTGCAGCCGACCCTCGACGATCAGATGCCAAGATCCGAAACGCTCATCTTCTGAGACTCCCGCGAGCAGTTCGTCCGCTTCCGCCGAGTGGAGGTCGACGGGCCTCAATTCGCTCCTGCGATCCAGACCGAGCACCCGAGCTGCGGACCATCGGCAGAAGCGACACTGGCCGTCATACAGGAGGAGCGCTTCCGGCAAGGCCGGCCACCCCCTACGGGCCTACTGGATCAGGCAGCGCCTGGACCGCGGCCTCGTCGATCGTCAGGAGGACTCCCCGCTCGAAGATCTCGTTGACCAGATCCGCTTCTGCATAGACATTGCGTCCAAGCGGAAGCAGTGCGAGCTGCAGTCCGTCGAAGATGTCCGCTGCCTCGTCCCGAAAGATCCTCACTACCGTTCCGACCTTCTCTCCGTCTGAGGCGAACACATCGGTTCCGTCCTCGAGCGCGAAGTAGGAGGTCGGCTCTCCGAGTTCATCGTTCATCGGCATCTCTTTCATGGCCACCGATTCTAGGAGTTCCTGCGGGAAGTCCGGGAGATCCCCCCGCCACGGCTGGTAGACAGAGTCTTGGTACCCCTCGGAACCCGCCTAACCGTTAACGGGTGAAATTCACCCGTTCGGGCATCTACTCTCCGTTCGTTGCCCTCACTAGATCCACTCTCAGATGCTGAACTCAGCAGGCTCTCCGACGAAGAGTTGATTGGCCGAGTCGTCGCGGCGCGAAATGCGGCGGATCGCGATGCGGGTACTCAGGCGATCGGGATGCTGGCATTCCACTACTTCGATCTGGTCACCGCGCGTGTGGCACTCAAGATCCCGCCCGACCAGGTCGATGACGTAGTCGGTGAGGTGCTGATGAGCGCGATGAAGTCGAGCTTCGACGGACGGTCGCTCGGAGAGTTCCACAACTGGTTGCAGACCATCACCAAGCGGCGGATCGCCGATCGCACCGAGAAGAACAAGCGCTTGAAGCTTCGCGAGCAGGCCCTACCGGAAGAACACCAGGGCGATGACGAGCAGGCCCCAGACGCATACGGCGTGGAGGGAGGCCAGGAGGAGGCCGAGATGATGTCGATCGTCACCTCGTGTCACACAGCCCTACCCGACCCACAACACAGACGGACCGTCGAGTTGTACGGTCCGGTCGAGATGGGCTTCTATGGACTTTCTGCGCGTGACACCGCCAATATGGTGAACGAGGAGTTCGGCACGAACCCCCACGAGATGACCGAGGCGAACGTCCACAAGATCTGGCAGCGGTTCAAGGATGCAGTGCGCAAAGAACTGGGAGGGGCTTGGTCGTGAGCCAGATCGAGAGTGTCTTCGCGAGATACGTCGAGGACTTCGAAGGCGGGACAGCAAGTTCCCCTCTCGAGTACCTGGCCGAGGTAGATGAGTCGAGCCGTCAGGAACTGGCATCGAAGATTGACCGCTATCTCATGAACGCACCCAGACGGGAATGGGATGCAGCGGCGTTCGAGGCCTCTCAAGCCGGACGCATCGCCGACCGGCTATGGCGGTCGATGGACGGCGCAAGCGGGGAGTGGCCGATCCTGCTGCCGAAACTGCGCGAACGGAATCGCCTGACTCGCAGCACAGTCTGCGAGCGCCTTGCGGCTTGGCTCGATGCGCCCGCAGACGACCCGAGGGTCGCCAGCTACTACCACGAGATGGAGCAGGGACTCCTGCCCTGGCGCGGAGTCTCGGCCAGGGTACTCGAGGGCCTCGGCTCGATCTTCGAGGTGCCGGTAGAGGAGCTGTCACTCGCCGCCAAACGCGGAGGAGATGTGCCGCCACCGCCCACCACCGAGGTAGCGATGGCCAGGGTAGGAGCACCCGATCCTCGCTACGTCAGCGACCTCGACTCCGCCTCTGCTGGCGATACGGCCGGAATGGCGAGTCCCCCGATCGAGAAGCCGGCCGCGGAGTGGGACGAGATCGACCGGGCGTTCCTCGGAGGCGGTGGATGACGCCGACCGAACCACGTCCCGATCCTGCTCCAGTAGAAGAACTCGAGAAGCGTGCAGCTGAAGTCCTCGCTGCCGTTCCGGACTACGTGTGGGACGGCCGGCAGCCCCCTGTGCCGATCGAAGAGATCGCCGACTCCTGCTTCGGCCTTCTGGTCCGGGAAGTGGAGGACATGTCCGCTGCGCCAGGAGCGCCGCAGGTCGGTCCGGGGCAATCGATCTCCGGACTGCTGCTGGCCAGCCGTGGGGAAATCTGGGTCAATGCCGGCGAAGCCCGCGAGTGGCCGCCGCGCAAGCGCTTCACCATCGCCCATGAACTCGGCCACTGGATCCTGCATCGCACTGGTCAGCAGGCACTCTTCTGCAGACACGGGAGTGTCGAGGAGTCTGATCGGCCCGAACTCCCCCCTGCGGAAGTCGAAGCGAACGCGTTCGCAGCCGCCCTCCTCATGCCTGCGGATCTGGTTCGGGCTCACCATCGGGCCTGCTCCGGAGACCTCGAACAGCTATGCCTGATCTTCGATTCGTCCGAACGGGCCATGAAACGACGGCTCGCTTCAGTAAACTGACTCGCGAGTCAACTTTTCCGAAAAGACGGCAGTTCGAGCCGTAGACCTTCATCCGATCCGCCATGACTCCGGCGTTCGGACACGACATCCACGAAAAAAGGGGGCTTCAGATGGCCAGCACTGATACGACCAGGACAGAGGAAGCAATCGAGCAAGCGACCAGCAATGGGGACGGTGGCGGGACCACATTCTCCATGGAGCTCTCGCAGGACCAGATAGACATCAGGGACTGGGTTCACGGATTCTCCGAGCAGGTCGTAAGGCCCGCCGCACACGAGTGGGACGAGAAGGAGGAGTTCCCATGGCCCGTGGTCCAAGAAGCAGCGAAGATCGGGCTCTACGGATTCGAATCGCTCGGTCAGTTCTTCAGCGACGAGAGCGGGTTGACCCTGCCCATCGTCAACGAGGAACTCTTCTGGGGTGATGCCGGCATCGGAATGGCCATCTTCGGAACCAACTTGGCGGTGGCAGCGATATTCGGTTCCGGGACACCGGAGCAGATCGGGGAATGGATTCCCCAGTGCTACGGCAGCGTCGACGAACCGAAGGTCGCGGCCTTCTGTTCATCGGAGCCCGATGCTGGCTCTGACGTTTCTGCTGTAAGGACTACAGCCAAGTACGACGAGGCAACCGACGAATGGGTGCTCAACGGTCAGAAGGCCTGGGCGACGAACGGCGGCATCGCCGACATCCACGTCGTGATTGCGTCGGTGGATCGTGAGCTCGGCTCACGGGGTCACGCTGCCTTCGTCATCCCGCCCGGGACCAAGGGCTGCGAGCAGGGGGCAAAGGTCAAGAAGCACGGTATCCGCGCCTCCCATACGGCCGACGTCCACCTCGACGACTGTCGAATTCCCGGCAACTGCGTGCTTGGTGGGAAGGAAAAACTGGACGAGCGCATCGCGAGGGTCAAGGAGGGAAAGAAGTCACGCTCGCAGGCCGCGATGGCCACCTTCGAGACCACCCGACCCACGGTCGGTGCCCAGGCGGTCGGAATCGCGAGAGCCGCCTACGAATACGCCCTCGACTACGCCAAGGAGCGTGAGCAGTTCGGTCGCAAGATCGTCGAGAACCAGGCGATCGCCTTCACTCTCGCGGACATGAAGCTCGAGATAGACGCCGCGAGGCTGCTGGTCTGGCGCGCCGCATGGATGGGCAGGACGGGCAAGGAATTCGCGAATGCAGAGGGTTCCATGTCCAAACTCAAGGCTGGAGAGGTAGCCGTGAACGTGACCGAGAAGGCAATCCAGATCATGGGCGGAAACGGCTACTCCCGCGAGTATCCGGTCGAGCGCATGCATCGCGATGCGAAGATCTACACGATCTTCGAGGGCACCTCGGAGATCCAGAGGCTGGTCATCTCGAGGGCCATATCCGGGATGCGCATCGAGTAGCTGAGCCGGGAAGTCGATGTTTCGGGAAAGGGGCCGTAACCTTCGGCCCCTTTTTCGTGTTCAAGCACTAGATGAACGACACCCGCAAGGAGGGAATACAAATGAAGAAGAGACTTGGAAAGACCGTGGTGGTTGCAGTCGCAGCACTGTCGATCGCGTCGGTAGGAACCGCCTCTGCCAAGCAGGGCGCTGATGACGTCGGCAAGGGCCCCAAGGTCGATCGCCCGAGCAAGGGTCAGAACGGCAAGGGTCAGAACGGCAAGGGTCCTGTCAAAAAGGGCCAGCAGTACAACTTCCGCGGGACTTACGTGGGCGAAGGACTCGAGGCTGGTCAGATCTCGGTGGCGGTCACCAACGGTAATCGCTGGGTGAAGCGTTCCGGACTGATCGGACAGACCGTCGTATTCGATATCTCGACGGCCATGATCAAGGTCGCGGACGTGAACACCGATGGCTCGAGCGACCTGAGCGATGTAGCGGTCGGTGATGCGGTCCTGGTGACTGCGCGACTGCCCAGGCTGCTCCCGCTCACTCCTCCACTCAAGGCGTGGAAGCTGGTCGACAAGACCAACCCGCCGATAGAGGACTCGCCCGAAGCACCGGAGACGGAGATTCCCGGCTGAGGCTTGGCTGAAAACCAGATGAACTTGTTCTGTGAGGGGCGGGGGCCTACACAGAACATCGGGGGCCGGTTTCCGAAAGGAGCCGGCCCCTCTCATTTGAGGGCCACTACGGTCAGTAGGGAGGAATGATCCCGGCGTCCTCGAGCGCACGCTCGAGATCCGAGTAGAGGGTCAGCCTGACCAGACGACCCTCCTTCTGCTCGTGGCGGTGAGCGAAGGGCTCATCTACCTCGACACCACCGTCAGCAGGCTTGACCCGGAGACGCCCCAAGACCACGAAGCCGCCTGATCCGAAGATCACACCCTGCGGCTCGAACGCGTCCTCTTCGAAGATCTCCTCCATCTGCTCCCTCCAGCGGATGTAGCCCTTGGCGCCGCGATAGGTCTCCCCGGAGAGGAACTGTGCTTCGCAATGGAGCTCGAAGCTGCGATGAACCAGACCAGACGCGGCGGGGTCGCCGTCTCTTTCGAATTCGGCATAGATCCTCCTCGCCGCTTCAAGAGCCGCTCCCGTCTCCGCCTCCTCCATCGCAGCGTTGAACTGTCGCTCTAGGGACTCTGCGTCCTGTCTCGCCACGGTGCGCAACTCTACGCCGGTCAGCGGATTCACGCTTTCACCCCATTCACCTCACGCCTGTTCAGGCGTGAGGTGAAAAGCCCGTTCCACCCTCACCGGGTAGGCTCAGATCTGACGTGGCCCACGCTCCGAACATCCTGTTGTTGATCACCGACCAGCAGAGACGGCCGATGCACTGGCCTGATGACCCGGGTTGGCTACGCCAGTTGATGCCGAATGACCAGGCCATCTCGGATACCGCGCTGACCTTCGAACGCGCGTTTTCAGCGGCGGCGATGTGCTCGCCCAGTCGAGCCAGCATCCTCACCAGCCTCTTCCCAGCCCACCACGGGGTGGGACTGACCCTCACCGCAGGAGATCTGAAGCCGAAGCGGCGCCACTCCCCGGATGTGATCAAGACCGTCAACCGCTTGATGCGGGACGGAACGGTCGACCGTGACAGGTTGCTTAGAGCCTTCGCGAGAGGGATGTTCGATATCGGACCTCACTCGGGTGGGGAACCCGAGCTGCCGATGGATCTCCCCAGCCTCGGCAACCTGTTGGGTTCGGTCGGATATCACGTCGCATACCGGGGCAAGTGGCATCTCACGCATGCCCTCGGGACACCGGAGGAGACGGGCATGCTCTCGGGGTGGGGAGAGGCAGACTCGGTTCGGCTCTCCGAGGACTACGGACTGCTCGGCTGGGAACCACCAGACGCCGGCGAGAACGCCAAGGCCGAGAACTTCGGTGGCGGCAATGCGGGAAGACTCGGCGTCGGCTGGGATGAGGAGTACACACGACAGGTCGAGCGCTTCCTCGCCGACGAGAACCTGCCGGAGCCCTTCTGCCTCGTCGTCAGCCTGGTCAATCCGCATGATGTCCTCGGGTATCCGGACTCCTATCTGCGCGGGGGCTTCAGACCGGAAGAGTTCGCCGACCTCGAAGTCGGTCTGCCCGAATCAGTCGACGAGGATCTGAGCAACAAGCCCGACGTACATGCCCTGATGCAGATGGGGGCGACCGCGTACATGGGGCCGGTCGACGACCGGACGTCGAAGCTCGAGTACGTGAACTTCTATGCCCATCTGCACCGAGTGGTGGATCAGAAGATCGGGCGGATACTCGCGGCGCTGGGGCCGGAGGACGACCCGAAGTCACTTCGCTCACGAACGCTCCTCTGTCGGATCGCAGACCATGGCGAGATGGGTATGTCGCACGGAGGCATGCGCCAGAAGATGTTCAACGCCTACGAGGAGACCATCAACGTCCCGCTCGTAGTCTCGAACCCCGTGCTCTTCCCCAAACCAGACAGCACCAAGGCGCTGGTCTCGCTGATCGACCTCCTTCCCACCTTCCTCGGAGTGGCTGGCGCTGGGACGATGCCCGAGGTGGATTCGATGCAAGGGGTAGATCTGCGACCAATCCTCTCCTCCCACGCCTCTCCCGGGCGTGAGGAGCTTCCCGCCAGCGAGGTGGACTTCGGCTCGATTCTCGATCTCGACCCGGCGCCGAGCGTCAGAGAGGCGGTCCACTTCACCTTCGATGACCATCAGGCAGGTACCGCGCTTCAGAACGGGTCGGGCCAGCCAAACCGGGTTAGGACCGTCAGGACTGGCGCTGCGAAGTGGAGTCTCTACTTCGACCCGGAGGGAAAGCGTCCGAACGAATATGAACTGTACGACCTCGAGCGGGATCCGATCGAAGTCGACAATCTGGTCGACTACCGAACCGGCGAAGTCAGAGATACCTCGAGACGAGACCTGAGGGCGGAGATGGGCGAGCTCCTGGATATGACCATGGACGAACTCGGAACCTCTCCCGCCGGTGCGGGAGAAACCGGAACAGGCCGGGAAAAACCTTAGACGCCCGCGACGTTTCGGGTGAAGCGCAGGATGATCTCTGAGACCAGCCCCGGATCCTCTCCCATCGGTACGTGTCCGAGTCTGTCTAGCTTGCGGAGTTTTGCGCTCTTGATCCTGCGGGCCATCCGGGGGCCCTGGGCGGGCGACAAGAGTCTGTCCCGCGTTCCCCAGAGGATCAGCACCGGACAGGTGATCTTGTTCAAGCCCGAAGCCTTCGCAGACGTGATCGACTGACAGGCGGAATCGAAACCAGGACAACGTGCAAAGCTCGCCGTTGCCTCGGCAGCGACCTCTGGCGGAACGAGATCTGGCTTGGCCGAGACCAGACCGAGGGCTGCTCGCCTACCGAAACGGGTCCGGAATGGAAGCGTCCCCAGCGGCGCGATCAGCCTGGCGGCACGCCGCTGGAGTCGGATCGTGAACCTCTCCCACCGCCCCTCCGACTGGTTGAAGGCACCGTGTGGAGAGATCGCCACCACGCTCAGAGCCTTGCGGCGACGCGCCAATTCCAGCGCGAGCCTCCCTCCCATCGAGTTGCCGACGAAGTGGGCCCTCGGAATACGCAACCTCTTCATGGTCCTCTCGACCGCTCTGGCCTGCGCCTCGATCGATACATCGCCGTCATCGGGCATCGGTGACTCGCCGAACCCCGGTAGATCGATCGCTACCACCCTGAAGTGTCTGGAGAGAGCGGGCACGATGGGGTCCCAAACTCTGCGGTTGGACCCGAGCCCATGAAGCAGGATCAGCGGTGGCCCGACGCCCGTACGATCGAGAGCGAGGCTCGGATAGGTCTTGCGGGGCCTACTCCTAGCTGGCGACCGCTTGGCGGCGTTCCTCGGACCCTCTTTGGCTTTTCCCGTTGCGATGGCGATGCTTGCGCCTCTCCTTGTCGATGCTACGCAGGTACGGCCAAAAGTCGACTTGGATAGTATGGCGCTTCGACGAGACGTAACGGCGCTGCATCTGTGCCTGCTCACGCCTGATCTGGTCGTGCATCTTCGCTGGCTCGGGGAGCGCGCAGTCCCCCTCGATCAGGTCAGCTATCCACTCCGACTGCCGCTCGGCGATCGGCATGATTGCCCCGAGCGGCTGGATGAAGCCAACGAAGTAGAGGCCGGGGTGCTCGGGGGAGACGACGCGGCGATAGAGCTCGAGCTGATTGTCCGGCGCGGAGAAGAAGTCGGCGCTGAAGAACTGAAAGGTCACCTTGTAGCCGGTGCAATAGATGACGATGTCAACCTCCTCCTCCGTCCCGTCGTCGAACCGCACGGTCCTCCCTCCCGTGAACTCGGCGATGTTCGGCTTCACCGTGATCGCGCCATGTCCAAGACGCGAGAGGAGCTCTGACGAGACGGTCGGATGCGCCTCGAGAATGCGATGGTCGGGCTCGGGGAGACCGTAGTCGGTCATCTTTCCCTGTGCACCGCTGAGCAGCAGCGAGTAGACCCGGCGCTGAACCGACAGCGGGAGCCTGGAGAGGACCTTGGGGGATCCTGCTTGATCGAGAGGGATTCCGCGCAGATACTTGGGGATGATGTACGCACCCCGTCGCATCGCGAGATAGGTCTGGTCGGCATTGCGAGAAGACTCCACCGCTATGTCGGTCGCGGAGTTTCCGATACCAAGTACGAGCACCCGCTTCCCGGCGAGCGGGTTCGGTTCCTTGTAGTCGTGGGCATGCATCTGCTCGCCGGTGAAGGAGTCGGAACCCGGGAACGCGGGTTCGGGCCAGCGTGGATCCCAGTGGTGACCGTTCGCAACCATCACCGCCGAATACCATCCTGAGCCCTCCTCGCCCTCTCGGTTGCGCCACGAGACCCGGTAGCCCTCTCCTTCAGGCTCTACTGAGGTGACCTCGGTGCGGAACCTGATGTGTTCGCGGATTCCGAAGTGATCGACGAAGGAATCGAAGTAGTCGGAGATCTGCTGGTGGCTCGGGTAATCGGGGTACTCCTCGGGCATCGGAAACGAGGCGTAGGACATCAATTCCCGAGAGGTGTTGATGTGGAGCGACCGATAGGCGGCAGACATGCCGTTGTCATTGAGATACCTCCAGTTTCCGCCTACTCCCGAACCCTTCTCGAAACAGTCGTAGGCGATATCCCTGGAGCCGAGCACTTGACAAGACGCGATCCCGGATGAACCCGCTCCGATGACGCAAACTCGCGATGAGTCAGCCTCCTGACCGGACGAGATTCCAGACTCTTCCACCGGGCCGACCGCTTGCTCGAACATGACTAGAGGGTACTACCGGAAGAGTCGGCAGCGGCGGGGTCAGAGACCGCTGGGATGACGCGCCACGAATCCCGCGGAGGATCGCATCTCCGTACTCCAGCGTGGGCCGTTGCCTCCGGTTCCGCTCGTATCCCAGCGCAGACCCGCGATCACCGCATAGGTATGCCCGGAGTTGGCGAATACGGTGATCCAGTTGCCGACGCCGGGAGAGCCCCAGAACTCGAGGCCGGTGGAGTCGAGGGGACTCGAGAGCAAACCGCCGCCGTGGAGCGCGTAGCTGACCGCACCCGAACAGTCGTAGCCGGAATCGCTGAACGAGCCGTGTCCACCTCCCCAGATGTACGGAAGGTGGTTGATCCGATTGGCAGCCGCGATCGCGCCGCGGACGGCAAGGGGTGCGCCTGCGGGAGCAACTGCGTCGCCGTTCGAGAGCAGCTTCGCGCGCTGTCCGGGCAGCGGAGCGCCTACCTGTCCCAGATCCTTCTCGAGCGCTCGTTGACGGCCTTCGAGCGACGCCAGCGTCTGTTCACGAAGGGACTTTGCAGCGGCCAACTCACTCTTTCTCGCCTCCAGTAGGACGCGAGCATCCGCCAGCTTGTCGCGCTGGCGGGCAACCTCGTCGCGAGCGCGCTTAGCCTTTGCCCGCACCTCGCGGAGGCGCACGACGATGCGATGGATCTGCACCTTGAGAGCGCTGACCCTCGTGATCACGGCTTCGTCCGCTGAGTGGACGCTCTGCAGATACTCGGCCCTTGCGATCAAGTCGCTCCAGTTGGCCGAACTGAGGATGACGCTCAGGGTGTCCTGTTCGCCGGACTTGTAGATCCTCACCAGCAGGCCTTCGAGAGCGGCGATAGCCCGATCCAGTCGAGCACGGATCCTGCGGAGCTCGTCACGCTGGGACCGGTACTCGGCATTTGCCTGATCGAGCTGGCTCTGGCGGGCGTCGAGCACCGCCTGCACCGAGGCCTCCTGCCGGCGGAGCTGGGACTCCTCTCCGATCAGCTCGTTGATCTTGCGGTTCTGTACCTGGATCGCTGCCAGCACCGAACCCTGCTGAGCGCTGATCTGCTCGAGCTCCTCCATCTTCTGCTGCGCCACTGTCTTTGCGGCCTCGGCCGAGTCGTGACTGAAGGAGCCGGTGAGGGCGCAGGCAACGGCGAGAGCCACGGCGAGACCAAGCACCTTCGGGGTAGCCCTGCGGCCCTCCGCAGTGCGGTGGAGCGGGTCCCTGCCGTATCTACTGCTCGTGCGGTTGGTCATTTCGCGTGATGCGGCGGGTCCAGACTGGATCCGACCGCACCATGCACGCTAGAGGGAGGTGGGGTCCGGCTTGACACGATTCATCCCGCTGCAACCACCATTGCGAGGCCACGCGGTCTTCTGAACACACCCGAGCATCGCAGTCGTGCCATTCTCTTGGCGAGCCCCGCAAGGGCCACTAGATGCAATGAAACCAGTCGAAGAACAAACGATCCTGATCACCGGCTCCACCTCGGGCCACGGACGCGCGCTGGCCGAGCTACTCGCTGGGGAGGGCGCGACGGTCCTGCTTCACGGCCGCAGGGACGATCTGGGCGAGCAGGCGGTGAGAGAGATATCCGCTGCCACGGGCAACACCAACGTCCGCTTCTACCGCGCGGACTTCTCGTCTCTCGACGAGGTGAAAGATCTTGCTGCGAGGATCCAGGAGGACGATGAGCGGCTGGATTGTCTCGTGAACAACGCCGGGATCGGAGTGGCCGACTCAGGCGGGGGGGGAAGGATGATCAGCCGCGACGGGCACGAACTGCGATTTCAGGTGAACTATCTGGCCCCCTACCTGCTCACACGCCTGCTGCTGCCCTTGTTGATCGACTCAGCGCCGGCGAGGATCGTCAACGTCTCCTCCGCCGGTCAGGCCTCGATCGACTTCAACGACCCGATGTTGGAACACCGTTACGACGGTCTCCAGGCATACGGCCAGTCGAAACTGGCTCAGGTGATGGACACGATCGAGCTGTCAGGCGAACTCGACCCTGAGGCCGTGACCGTCAACTGCCTCCACCCCGCCACCTACATGGACACCGAGATGATCCGGTTGGCCGGAGTCAACCCCGCCAGCACCGTTGGGGAGGGCGCAGAGGCGACTCTCCGCTTGGTAACCGAGCCCTCTCTGGACGGAAGCAGCGGTCTCTACTTCGACCATGCCCATGAGTCCGCTGCCCACTCGCAGGCCTACGACGAGGACGCGAGGACCAAACTAATGGTCCTGAGCAGGCGCCTGACCGGCGCCTGACCGCGGGTTGGCGATTCCTACCTGAAGGCCTTGTTCTTGAGGAAGGGGATCAGGGTCGGGAAGAGCTTGTTCTTGCCCGGGGCTCCCAACAACGGATCTAGGTGGCTCTGACCGAGCACGTCGCCGAGCGCGCCCCTCGAGGCGTTGACGAGAACTGCCTCCGACGGGGTGATCTCAGTGAATTCGACCATGGCCTGTAGGTTCTCGAACGCCTCGGAATCGGTGAGAGCGGTTCCGAAACCGGTCCTCAGCCCGTAGAGCGGAACGTCGATACCAGCCCCGTGCCACACCCGTAGACCGAGCGCATCCTCAGCCTCGCCGTCATCAGCCTGGGTTTGACTCAGTGCGGAGCCGTAACCGCTGTCGAGCGAGAGCCGGCGCGGAAAGTACCACTCCACCGCGTTGGCGGGCTCTTGGCCGAAGGTGTCTGCCACTCGCGAGATCGGTGTTACGCCACCGTCTACCCAGTCGCAGGGCTTGGGCGCGCCTGCACCGCAACCCGGCTTCAGCGTGCCGCTGTTGACGTGGAGTAGGCTGAGCGCATCCGGCGCGGTATCCCGGTCGAAAGCAAACCCGAGAAGAGCTCGATTCGTCACCGCAAATCCCGGATCGAACGAATCGGGGAGCAGGAAGTAGGTCCTGAGCCGTTCCGCAGACCCGGTCGGGTCGAGCTTGGCGTATGCGGCTCCGACCTCTGCGAACAAACCAGCCGATGCGGCCGGCAGCCCCGCCCCGACCAACTTCAGCCAAGGTGAGTTCGAGAGGGGATTGGCGGTACCGGTGCAGGCGGTGGACGCGTCGGTCGAGTCGACCGGAGACTGGCCGTTCAGCCCGCAGGCTGCAGCGGCGGCCTTCGCATCGTCGTTCGAGCCCTTACCTCCTCCGTCGATCAGGACGAGTCCGTCGATGAAGCTGTGGCCCGGCTGGCCACCGAAGTCCCATCCCGCGTAGATCGCGGCGAGGCTTCCGCCCAGGGAGTGCCCTCCGAGAACGACCTTCCGCTTCTGAGCCCGCGCGAGCCTGACCACGGCGTGCAGGTCCGTCACTGAAGTGGCAGCTCCGAGATCATCTGCCCAGGCGCCGTCGGCGGCCTCGTCGCGGAGCGCGACGTGATCACCTGGGGCGAGGAGGTCCAAGTAGTAGGAGAACATCTTGCCGAGCGCCGCCCTGCGAACTGAGAGCGGCTTGCGGGCCGTTGCCAGGGTCTTCTTGAACAACGCGGTGTCCTCGAGGATCTGAGTGCGACGGTCCACCGACCAGACTTGGAGTCCCGGGACCCTCTTGACGAGCTCTCTCGCCATCAGGGTGAAGTCACCGGCGCCACCCTGGGTGCCGGGCGTGAGGATCAGGACTTTCTTGCCCTTGGCTGGCCCGATCTGGCGGACCTGCACCTTGTTGCATGAGACTCCGGGGGGGCAGGGACCGGAGGGCGTATTGACCGTGATCGAACTCTCGCGCGCTCCGGCTGGAGCTGTCGAGAACGCGAACAGACACGCAACCACAACCAACGCAAACGGAAACCCGACTCTCGACCTCACCATGCTGCTTCCCCCTGTCCCGTAGTACGAAAACCCGGGCGCCACGCGCCCAGTTCAGACCGCCTCTCCAAACGGCCTCGTCAGATAGATCAACCCCTGACACCCCGAAGAGTAGCGCCTTGCGGGGCTCACAGGAAGGTGTTCTACGATCGCTTTGCGTGCTCAAACCACACACCGAAAACGAACGGTTCTGCGATGTAGGTCGCGGGATCACGCTTTGCTACGAAACGTTCGGAGACAGCAGCAATCCGCCTGCATTCCTGATCATGGGCCTCGCGACCCAGATGATCGGATGGAACGAGGATTTCTGTGCGGGCCTCGCGGACCGCGGCTTCTACGTCGTTCGTTTCGACAATCGCGACGTCGGTCGCTCGACCCACATGCCGTATCGGGCGCCCGGCAACCTCCAGTTCCTCACCAAGCGATTCGACGAGTATCTCTACACCCTCGCCGACATGGCCGAGGACACTGCCCGGCTGATCGAACGACTCGGCCTCTCGCCCGCCCACGTGATCGGAACCTCGATGGGGGGAATGATCGCCCAGGAGCTCGCAGTCAACCACCCCGAGAACGTCCGTTCACTGACCTCGATCATGTCGACTACCGGCAGCAGCCGTCACGGGCAGCCATCCGCAGCGATGTACAAACACCTCCTGAGCCGCCCTCCGCACAATCGCGATGAGTTCATCGAAAGAGCAGTAGAGGTCTTCGGATCGGTGGGTTCGCCGGGATTCGAAGTCGACCCGGACTGGATCCGCGACCGAGCCGCTCGCAGCTACGACCGTGGTTACGACGTCACCAGCAGCGCAAGGCAGTTGGGGGCCGTCCTCAAGTCAGGAAACCGGATCGAGAGCCTCTCCCGGATCGAGTCTCCCACCCTCGTCATCCACGGTGATTCCGACCCATTGATCGACGTGTCCGGTGGGTACGCGACTTCCGAGGCGATTCCAGACGCGGAGCTGCTGGTCGTGGAGGGAATGGGGCACGACTTCCCGAGAGATGCCTGGCCCCTGATCCTCGACCGGATCGCAGCACACGCGCACGCCGCTGATCGAAGTCGCGAGACGATTTCAGGCAAATCCACTTAGCAAGCGGAATTTCAGAGTCCGTAGGTGCCGGTTGATACGATGCTCATCCCGCACGTGTGACTCAGTGGCCGCGGGAATTCACCACGATTTCGCGCAGTCACCACTCAAAAGGCAGCCTTCGCGAACGCAAGACCGACAGCGAAGGAGCAAAGGAACCAATGGCACAGACAAAGAGCAAGGCCAAGACCAAGAAGACCGCCACCCCACGCAAGCCCGGCACCAAGCGCTCGCGCAGCTGGAGGTGCTCGAGTTGCGACATGTCGGTGAGCTTCGAGGCAGGCAAAGCACCGAAGAAGCCTGATGGCTGGTCCAAGCGCGGAAGCAAGTGGCTGTGTCTGCGCTGCAGGCGTGAAGAGGTCATGGACAAGGCCGGACAGGGCCCTGAAGGATGGGCATCCCGTCGCCATGCCTTGATCGAGTTCGAGCTGCTGAGAGACCGCGAGGCGACCGAGATGGAGATCGCCAAGCGTGCCAGTTGCTCGACCGCGGTAGTGCGCAAGGTCCGAGCGGCGCTCCGTGAGGCAGGAAAGCTGCCCGAAAGCACCGCTTCACGCTCCTGAGAGTCGGCTACTCCGCCTAGCGCGCCGTCCAGCCCCCGTCGACGACGAGGGTGTGTCCGGTCACGTAGCTCGAAGCCTCTGATGCCAGAAAGACGAGTGCACCGTCGAGCTCGTCTTCTGCTCCCACCCTCCCGAGCGGAGTTCTCGACTCGACGAACTCCAACCCCGACGGAGAAGAGAGGTCGGTCTCGGTCATCTCGGAATGGAACCAGCCCGGAGCGATCGAGTTCACTCTGATCGACTCCGGTGCCCACCTCACCCCGAGCTCTCGTGTGAGGTTCACCACCGCGCCTTTGGACGCCGTGTACGAGGGGCTGTCCGGGCCGTCGCCAGCGAGCAACCCGCTGATCGAGGAGATGAGGATCACCGAGCCCCCCGCCCCCTTCATCCGGCGGTAAGCGGATGCGGCGCAAAGCCACGCTCCGGTGGCGTTGACGTCCATCACCTTCCTAAAAGACTCGGCCGATTCGGGTTCGTCGTAGTCCTGAGGCGCTACTCCTGCGCAAGCGACCATCACGTCGAGCGAGCCGAGTTCCCCGACCGCGGTGTCAGCCAGATCCTCTACCGACGCCTCGTCGGTCACATCGCAGGAGGCCGCGATCGCCTCGCCACCCGAGGCAACGATCCTCTCCACCAGCTCGGAAAGTCGATCTTCGCGTCTGGCACCGACCACGACCTTTGCCCCGGCTGCCGCCAGGACCTGGGCAAACCGGGCTCCGAGACCGGAGGATGCCCCCACGACCACAGCCGTCTTGCCAGCGAGGGAGAAGATCTCGCCCGGATCCCCAGCCACCGTCAGGACTCCTTCTTGGGGGGCAGAGGGACGAAGGAGCTGGTCCGGCGAATGTAGTCCGCGTAGCCGGGTCGCCTCTCGGCGATATCCGACTCGAGAAGGGCTGCCCCTGAGACCCTGACCAGGAAGAGCGTCATCAGCGCCGGACCGACGAAGGTCCACCACGCTGCTCCTGCCCCTACGGCGACCAGCCAGAGAGACCACCAGACGACCGCATCACCGAAGTAGTTGGGATGGCGCGTATAACGCCATAGCCCCCGATCCATCACCTTCCCCTTGCTCGATGGGTCGCGCTTGAAGGCAGCGAGCTGAGCATCACCCGTTGCCTCGAAGCCGATACCGATCACGAAACCCGCAACTCCGACCCAGGAAAGTATGGACACGTCGTCGAGCTGAGCGGCCAGCGACTGGACCGGTAGAGAGACCACCCAGCCGATCGCGGCCTGGAGGCAGAACACTCCGAACAGCGACCAAATCCAGAAGGTGGCAGGGCGCTTGGCTCGCATCGCCTGATAGCGACGATCCTCACCGTGACCGAGATTTCGCCAGGCCAAGTACCCCGAGAGCCTCAGCCCCCAGATCGAGACGAGTATCGCTACGAGCAGTGAGCCGTCATTTCTCTCACCCGCTGCATAGACAGCCCAGGCAACGGCAACGAACACGAGACCCCAAGCGATGTCCGCGAGTGAAGCATCGCGAACAGGCAGACTGATCAGCCAGGTCACGACCATGACTCCGAATGCTGCAATTGCTCCGGCGAGGAAGACGTTCATGCTCCGTCGATTGTCACGCTAATCGACGTCCGCCGACTTCTTCTGGCGTGCCCGTATCGCCTCGAGGTGGGCAGGGAATCCTTCGTGGTCGGCAAGCGCCTCGACGGCCGGGGAAAGGCGCGAGAGAGCGTCGCCGCTTGCCCGGGCGACGGACATCTTCTTCCTGAAGGTCTCGGCAGTGATGCCTCCCGTCACCCGAGCGAAGGAACCGGTCGGTAGAGCGGCCGGTACCCCGAGGACGTAGTTCGCAAGCGAGATAGGCGTGTCCTGACCGAGAAGCACCTCTCCCGCGTGATCGAGCAACTTCAGGAGGGAGTCATCGTCATCCGTGGCCAGCTGCATGTGCTCAGGCGCGTACAGGTTGGCCACCTCGGCAGCCTCGGCCAGGTCCGAGACTACGATCGCCCCGCCATTTCGACCCAACGCTATTCGTGCGAACTCCTGACGAGGCTCCGGTAGACGTGCGAGTCTGCGGGTCAAGTGGCCTTCGACCGACTCGACGAGATCGAGTGAATCAGTCACCAGAACAGAGGAGGAGTCCGGTCCATGCTCTGCCTCGTTCAGGAGATCCGCTGCGAGGAGATCCGCATCCGCTGAGGAGTCAGCGACGATCAAGCTCTCCGATGGTCCGCAGAGCATCTGCGTGTGGCACCCGCGCACCTGGCAGAGGATCTGAGCCGCCTGGACCGGTGGGCTTCCGGGACCCACGACCTTCCGCACCCGCGGAATCGTCTCTGTGCCAAGCGCCAGCGCTGCCACCCCAGAGGGTCCGTTGGCTCGAAATACCTGCGCGAGCCCCAGCTCTCTCGCTGCGCACAAGACGGCCGGATCGACCTCGCCATCGCCGCCCGGAGACGGGGGCACGACTACGACGATCTCCGGCACTCCAGCAACCGTCGCTGGAGTGCCGAGCTGGACCAGCACTGACGGGTACGAACCTTTTCCACTCGGGACGAACAGGCCCGCGCTCGCCACCGGCGTCGACTTCTCACCGGCCTCGATCCCAGGAGCGATCTCTACCCGCCACTCCTCCTCCGACACCAGTTGTTGGTTGAAGGTCCTGATGTTCTCGATCCCGACCCTGATTCCCTCGAGAACCGGATCGGAGACCTGCTTCCGTGCGGCATCGAACTCCTCTTCCGACACCAGCAACCGACTCGCGGGAACCTCGCAGTCGTCGAACCTCTTGAGCGCATCGACGAGAGCCGCGTCTCCGCGCTGCGCGACGTCCTCGATCAAGCGTTCGATCGACTCCAGCATCTCTGGGTCGAAGATGGCGGCTGTACCACGAGCGAGCAGAGCGGCTCTAGCCGACTCGTCCATCTCCGACCAGCGTTGACAGGTCATGACCGCGGTCATGACTCAGTCCAGAGTTCCCTTGACTCCTGCGGTCATGCCCGCGCGGCGGGGATTCTCTGACAAGGCAGCTCGCAGGGCCCTGGCGAACGCGCGGAAACCCGCCTCCCAAGCATGGTGGGGATCACGACTGCCCTCACGAAGGTCGAGGTGCACCGTACACCTGCCTCCTTGTGAGAAGCCTTCGAAGAATGCAACGAGGTCAGCGCAGAGCATGTCCTCTACACGCTCGAAATCCGACGCTCCACCGCGTGTGATGAACGCATTCGATCTTCCCTCGAACGAGACTTGCGCTTCAGCGGTAGCTTCGTCCATCGCTGCAAGCGCGAAGCCCGAGGATTCGACCCCGGCCGCGATGCGATCGCGGATCGCCTGGCTGGCAGCGGCGCCGAGAGAGAGTCCGATGTCTTCGCAAACGACGTGAGACAGGCGGAAGGTCCGCACCTCATAGGTGGCGTCCACCACGAAATCGCCGTACCAACCGAGCATCTCGAGCATGTGGTCGAAGAACCCGATAGTGGTGGTCAGAGACGGATCGCGTCTCGGTCCGAAGTCGATCACGGTCCGAATGGCCGCTTCACGACTTTCGCGCAGCGTGATGTAGGACTCGCCGTCCCTCTCCACCTTCATGCCTGTCAATTGATCTGCCATCCCGCTGAACTTTAGGTCGTCGTCACTGCCTCAATCGCAGATTTACCACCATCTGCGAGACTCGCAGGCGTGAGGAGACTGGACGAACTCGATCTCCCTACCTTCGATCACACAGATCCGGAGCTCGGTGGCGACTCCTGGCATACCCGGATAACCGAACTCGCCAGATCTGGCTGGCTCGCACGCACACCGATGGCCACCGTAGTCCTGGACCGAGGAGCCTCCGAGGAAATACTCCGCTCGAAGTCGGCCATCTTTCCAGGACGCGAGGTGGCCGATCTGTTCGAAATCGATTCCGGTCCCCTGCGTGAGGAAATCGACCGAAACATCATCAACATCAATGGTCAGGATCATCAGCGCCTTCGTTCCCTGGTTGCGCCCCACTTCACTCCCAAGGCAGCAGAGTCCCACAGGCCGTGGGTTGCGGATCTCTTCTCCGGGCTCTTGCTGGCAGCAATGAACTCCGGTGAGTTCGAAGCCGTGGAGGAACTGTGTAAGCCGTACGCCTCCCGGGTGATCTGCGAGCTGATCGGTGGACCTCCGGAAGATGCGCACCTCCTCCACGACTGGTCGGTTTGGGTCCAGCGACAGTTCGATCCGATAGCCCTGGCCAATGAACTGGCCACCCTGGAGATCAAAGCTGCGGAACTACAGGAATGGGTGAAGGCCCTGATGGAGTACAAGCGCAAGTCACCGAGCAGCGATTTGACCTCGACACTGATCGCTATCGACGCTGAAGGAGACAAGCTCAGCGAGACCGAGGTGGAGAACCTGATCATCAATGTAATCCTGGGTGGCATCGATACGACGCAGAGCCAACTGGCACATGCGATTCGGCTCTTCGGAGAGCATCCGGATCAGTGGCAACGCCTGACCGAAAACCCAACCGAGTTGGTTGCAGCAGCCGCCAAGGAAGCGCTTCGCTACGAGCCCGTGACACCGTTCACAGCAAGACTCCTCACGGAGGATCTCGAGGTATCGGGAGTGCTGTTCCCTGCCGACACTCTTCTACTCGTCTGCTCCTTCATGGCGAATCGCGACCCGACCTGCTTCAGCCAGCCGGACCTGTTCTCCCCTTCCAGCCGGACTGGCGACGAAGGTCGGATGCTCACCTTCGGGGCCGGAATCCACTACTGCCTCGGAGCGAATCTCGCCACCGTCGAGCTCGAAGAGGCGATTCGGAGTCTTGCGGAGAATGTCGAGCGCATCGAACTGGTGCCGGGCAGCCGGTTCGGCAACGTGAGCGGCATCTACTCGATGGATCGGCTCCCGGTTCGCCTTCATTCGCGCTGAGTCGCACCCACCCCATCGGTCGTTTTCTGACAGGCTTGTGCCATGGAAGAACAGGCACCCGAAGCCCGACAGAGTGGCGAGGCCATTACCAAGGAGGGCATTGAAGCTCTCGAGGCGGAGATCAAGGAACTCGAAGGCCCCGCCCGCGACCAGATGGCCGAGCGGATCAAGGCAGCGCGAGAGCTGGGTGACTTGAAGGAGAACGCCGAGTACCACATCGCGAAGGACGACCAGGCTCATCTCGAGACCAAGATCAAGCGTCTGCGCGAGCGACTTCGAACGGCCGTCGTCGTCGAAGCCGACGAGACTCCCGGCGGAGACTCGTTCGCGTTCGGAAAGACCGCGGAGATCGAAGAGGTCGGGGGTGGCAAGACCCACACCTGGACCTTGGTCGGCTCCACCGAGGCCGATATGGCCGCCGGCAAACTCTCAGCCGAATCACCGGTGGGCAAGGCCTTGCGAGGTGCCGAGGTTGGTGAGACCGTCGAGGTGGCTACTCCTGGCGGACAGCGGGCGTACCGGGTTTCGAAGATCGTCGACTGACCCCACTCAAGGGTGCAGGACTCAGCCCCCTCGATATTCCTCCGCTTCCTCAAGTTCGGTGCGCTTGCGTGGGGTGGACCGGGACCTCAGATAGAGATGATCCGGCACGAGTGTGTGGAACGGCTCGGATGGGTGAGCGCTGAATCCTTCAAGAAGACGCTGGCCGTCTACCAACTGCTCCCCGGACCAGAGGCGCATGAACTCTGCGTCTTCCTCGGCCGTACGAGGGGCGGGAAGCTCGGTGGGTTGGCCGCCGGACTCGGGTTCATGCTGCCGGGATTCCTGTTGATGCTGGGCCTCTCGGTCCTCTACGTCAAGACTGATCTCGCCGATGCCATGGATGAGGTCTTCTACGGGCTCAAGGCCGCGGTGGCTGCACTACTCGCCCGTGCCCTCGTAAGGCTGGGGAGGAATTTCCTCACCGATGTGACCCTCTGGGTAATCGCCGCCGCCGCACTCGGGCTCACCCTCTGGGGAGAGCTGGGGTTCGTCCTGATCCTGCTGGCCGGTGGTATCGCTTACGAAATCTGGTCGAGGGCGGAATGGTCACGAGGCAGGGCAGGGGTCGTCGACCCCATTCTGCTGGTCGCCATCCCCCTCCTCGCGGGTCTGGTCACGCTTTCGCTGAACGGTCAGATCTTCGTCGAGGGTCTGAAATCCGGCTTACTCACCTTCGGCGGGGCCTACACCGTCATTCCCTTCCTCCAGCAGAGCGCCGTCGAGAGTCGGCAGTGGCTGACCGAAGAACAGTTCGTGGATGGAATCGCACTGAGCGGTGCCCTGCCAGCGCCCCTGATCATCTTCTCCACCTTCGTGGGCTACCTGGCGGGCGGGATGAGCGGTGCCCTGCTGATGACGCTGGGGATCTTCCTCCCCGCCTTCGTATTCCCAATCTTCTTCCATCGAAGCCTCGTAAGACTGGCCGAGAATCCGGGCCTTCACGCTTTCCTGCTCGGCGTGGCCGCTGCCGTGATCGGCTTGATCGCAGCCGTGACGATCCAGATTCTCGGCACCAGCATCGTCGATCTGCCATCTGCCTTGATTGCAGTGATCGCGTTCCTCCTGCTGACGCGATTCCAATCACGAGCGACCATCGTGGCGGTGATCTTGGGTTGCGGGGCGGCCGGGTGGCTACTTCAGGCAACCGTGATCGGATAGCAGCAGCCCGGTCGGGCTAGGAGGTCGAGCAGCTGAATCTCACGGAGGTGAAGTAATCGCTGAAATCTGATCATGCAGTGAACCGTTGCTCGCAAGGACCCGCTTCGTATCGGAAGCGCCCGTCCAGACGATTTCGTCGCCGTTCCAATCAGTGAGTCTCCCGCCAGACTCCTCGAGGATCAGCCCAGTCGCCATCACATCCCATGGCCTCAGATCGATCTCGACATGGGCGTCGAGGCGTCCCATCGCGACATCGAGGATGTCGAGAATTGCCGACCCTCCCCTTCGCAGGTCCTGACAGCGCTCGAAGATCTTCCGGGCGACCCCGAACATCTCGTCGGCCTCGGATCGATCGTAGGGGAGTCCGATTCCGATCAGTGCTGCGCTCAGATCGCCTACCTCAGAGACGTCGAATATCTGGTCATCGGTGGAGGATCTGATCCCCTCCCCTTCGATCGCCGTAACCGACAGACCTCTGAACAGGTCACGTACGGCAGCCAGCACCACTTCGCCCTCGGACCAAAGCGCAACGCCCACGGCAGCAACGGGATAGCCGTGCACGACGTTGGTGGTGCCGTCGACCGGATCCACCACCCAGGTGGGACCGTCTCCGAGCTCACCTCCCCCCTCTTCTCCGAGGAATGACGAGCCTGGCAGCAAATGCGTGAGGGATTCCCTGAGGTCGGCCTCGAGAGCAAGATCGATCTCCGTGACGAGATCGGCTGAGGAAGACTTCTCACTGCCGTCAGTGACTTCCAGAGACCGACCAGCGAGAGCGGACTCCACTGCCTGCGCGACCTCCTCTGCCAGATCCCAGTCGTGGTTCTTGGGCACTCGGTGATTCTATTGCCGCTCAGGCCCGGTGCGACTTGTGTCGCCGTATGGAGACGCTCTTGCGGCCCCTTAGGACCACGCCTCTAAGGTTCCACGCATGACCTACGGACTCCCCCCGGGGACCAGAGACACACTGCCGGTCGAGATGAGCGAGCTCCGCGCAGCGGAATCGGCCCTGCTCGATGTGTTCGAAATGAACGGATACCAAACCGTGGCAACACCGAGCATCGAGTTTGCAGGGGTCGCCAGCCGTGGAGGCAACGTGAGATCCGATGCTGCTTTCCGCTTCTTCGATGACCGGGGAGAGTTGCTTGCGCTCCGCTCCGACATGACCGTCTCTGTGGCTCGTCTGGCAGCCGACCGATTCGTGGACTCGGATACCCCCATCCGCCTCGCTTACTCTGGAAGTGTCTTTCGCGTTACCGATCCCAAGCGGGGCGAACCGCGAGAGGTGAGGCAGGTGGGCGTGGAACTCTACGAGGCGCCGGAGTCGAGCGACTCCACAGGAACTGCGGAGGTGATCGGCGTGCTGGGTCAGGCCCTGGACGCGGTCGGACTCGATCGTGCGGTGATCGGTCTGGGGAACTCGAATCTCTTCAGCGACCTGATGAGTGAACTCGGCTACAGCGAGGAAGCAGTTGCCGAGTCCCTGGAGAGGCTCTCCCGAACCGATCTCGTGGGCCTCAGGGATGTCCTCTTGACATCCGAGGTGGGAGAGGAGAAGGCCAGGGGGCTACTGGAACTCGCCAACCTCCGAGGCGGAGAAGAAGCGCTCCAGCGAGCAGGCGAGATCGCGGCAGGCGGAACACAAGAGGCCATGAACCGACTCCAAGAGACATATTCCGAACTGGAGACGAAGGGTCTCTCGGAGCGGGTGAGATTCGATTTCGGGCTGCTCCGGGATCCCGGCTACTACACGGGTGCCGTATTCGAGGTCTACGACCCCGCCCTGGGTCGTGCGATCGGTGGTGGCGGCCGCTACGACGGTCTGATGCCCCGATTCGGAAGCGAGATGAGGGCAGCCGGCTTCTCCCTCTATCTGGAACGACTCCACACCGCGCAGACCGCTGCCGGAGGCGGTGGAGCATGAGTAATGCAATCGGCGGAACAGAACCACTGCGTCTGGCAGTAGCCAAGGGCTCGCTGTTCGAACCTACACTCGAGCTACTCGAGGAGATGGGCCTCGATCTCACTGCGGTGAGGGGCGACAGTCGCTCCCTGATCTTCGATCTAGGTGAGATCCAGTTGATCACCATGCGCCCGTCCGATGTGCCCACCTACATAGAGGCTGGAGCAGCCGATGTCGGAGTGACAGGAAAGGATGTGCTCGTCGAGCAGGACGACAGACGCTTCTACGAGTTGCTCGACCTCGGATTCGGGAGGTGCCGGATGGCACTCGCTGCGCCTACGCAGGGAGCGAGCCTCGAGGATGTGGTCCTCCGGCTGGGAGCGATGAGGATTGCGACCAAGTACCCGCGCACGGCGATTCGCCATTTCGAGAAGTCTGGTCGCGAAGTCGAGATAGTCGAGGTCAAGGGTTCGGTCGAGATCGCACCTCTCACCGGACTCGCCGACGCGATAGTCGACCTCGTCGACACCGGCAGAACCCTGGCGGAGAACGGTCTAGAGATCAAAGAGGAGATCTCGGAGTCGACCGCGAGGCTCGTCGCCAATCAGGTCTCTCGTGTACTGAGAGCGCAACAGATAGACGATCTCTGCGAGAAGCTGGCAGCGAGCATCAGGTGACATCGCGGCTCGCGATTCTCGACTGCGGCATTGGGAACCTGCGTTCAGTCGAGAAGGCTTTCGAGCGCTCAGGCGCCGAAGTCGTGGTCACCTCCGAGGTTGCTGCCGCAGAAACCGCAGATGGATTGGTCCTACCAGGTGTGGGGGCCTTTCCGGCGGCGATGGAGCGGGTCCGGGAGCAGGGAGTCGACGACTTGATCGGGAGGAGCATCGCTGATGGAAAGCCGCTGCTGGGTATCTGTCTCGGGATGCAACTCCTTTTCGAGAGATCCAGTGAGGGAGAGGGAGCGGAAGGGCTAGGCCTGCTGGAAGGCTCCGTAGAGCCGATCTCGGCACCTGGTCTGAAGATCCCTCACATTGGGTGGGAAAGAGTGACTTGGGAGAAATCGGATCCGCTGGTTGGTGACGTGGAAACCGGCGACGACTTCTACTTCGTCCATGGATATGCAGCCCGACCCCGGAACGAGGTGGACACGCTGGGTAGGTCCGTCTACGGCGAGGGTTTCTGCGCCGCGGTTTCAAGAGGCAATATCTGGGGAGTCCAGTTCCACCCTGAGAAGTCGAGTGCCACCGGACTGGGGTTGCTGCGACGCTTCGTCGAGGTCTGCGAGCGATGAACCTCTACCCCGCGATCGACCTGCTGGGTGGAAAGGTAGTACGGCTTCAGCAGGGTGACTACGAAAGACGTCTCGATTACGAATACCAGCCTGCGGAACTCGCCGCCAAGTGGCAATCAGAGGGGGCGACCGTCCTCCACACGGTCGACCTGGACGGAGCGAGGAGCGGGAGTCCGGCGAACCTCGAGACCATCCGGGAGATCGTCGCGAGCACTTCCATTCCGATCCAGACGGGCGGGGGACTACGCGACCGAGAAGCAGTCGAGAAGGTGCTCGAGGCAGGTGCAGCGCGAGCCGTAGTGGGATCGGCGGCTATCGCGGATCCTGCGTTCGCGGGTTCGCTGGCGCAGGATTTTGGAGATCGGATAGTCGTCGCGGTAGACGCTCGCGGTGGCTCGGTCGCGGTCGAGGGTTGGGCTAAGGACTCGGGCAGAGCCGTCGCCGAAGCGGTTCAGGAGCTGTCGGCTCTGGGGGTGATGAGATTCCTCTATACCCCCGTCGAGGCCGACGGCCTGCTCGAGGGGCCGCGGACCGAGGCGCTCGCAGAGATATGTCGAGCGGCGGGATCAGGAGTCATCTACTCGGGCGGCGTGTCCTCGATCGAAGACCTCGAAACCCTCACTAGCGAGCGGTCGGAGGAACTAGAGGGTGTGATCGTCGGCAGAGCACTGCTGGAGGGTCGATTCACCGTAGGTGAGGCGCTGGCGGCCCTCGGCGGTCGACCGCGGAGCTAACTTCCCTTCGATGGCCTACAAGAGAATCATCCCGTGTCTCGATGTCGACGACGGACGTGTGGTCAAGGGGACCAATTTCGTCGATCTCCGCGACGCTGGCGACCCGATCGAGCTGGCCGCCAGATACGACAGCGAGGGAGCCGACGAAATCGTCTTTCTCGACATCACGGCCTCGCACGAGGGTCGCGACACGGTAGTGGAACTCGCTCGTCGGGCTGCGGAGGAGGTATTCGTTCCCTTCACGATCGGTGGAGGCATCCGCAGTGTCGATGACGCCAAGGCTGTGCTCGACGCAGGCGCCGACAAGGTCTCGGTCAACTCAGCAGCCGTTGCTGAACCCTCGCTCCTCACAGCGCTCTCCGATCGCTACGGATCCCAATCGATAGTGCTCGCCATCGACGCAAAGCGAAAGGACGACGGATGGGAAGCCGTGACCCGCGGCGGCCGAGAGGAGACGGGAAAGGACGTTGTTGCATGGGCGCGCGAAGGGGTTGAACGCGGGGCCGGAGAGATCCTGCTCACCAGCATGGGTAGAGACGGTACCGAGGCGGGGTACGAGCTCGACCTCATACGGGCTGTGTCGGGAGCCGTACCAGTGCCTGTGATCGCCTCGGGCGGAGCTGGTTCGGTCGAGGATCTTGTCGAGGTGCTCGGTGAGGGATGCGCGGACGCTGCGTTGGCGGCCTCCATATTCCACTTCGGAGAGCACTCGATAGCCGAGGTGAAGTCAGCCATGGCCGCTGCTGGCATTCCCGCCCGCACAACCTGAAAGCAGGCATCGCGCCATTCAGAATTACCTTGGTGCACGCCTAAACTCGAATTCGATGGCCGACGAAACGCAACTTCTCTACGACGACGAGGGGCTGATCCCCTGCATCATCCAGGATGCCCGGACCGCCGAGGTGCTGATGCTCGGGTGGATGAACAGCGAGAGCCTCGAGTTGACGAACGCCACTGGTGAGGTCCACTTCTGGAGCCGATCGCGAGGAGAGCTCTGGCATAAGGGCGCGACTTCCGGAAACCGGTTCAGATTGATCGAGATCCGTTTCGACTGCGACGCCGACGCCCTGCTCGCGCTGGTGGAGCCAGCGGGACCCGCCTGTCACACGGGCGAGCGCACTTGCTTTTTCAGGGCAGTCGACGGAGATACCTCTCCTGTCGCCGGTGAGATCCTGGCCGAGCTCGAGCGCACGCTGGAAGAACGAAAGGCGAGCCGTCCGGAGGACAGCTATTCGGTCACGCTCTTCGACGATCCCGATCTGGCGGGTTCCAAGGTGACCGAAGAGGCTGAGGAGGTCGTCCGAGCCGCCGCCTCGGAGTCCGACCAGAGAGTTGCAGAGGAGGCTGCAGACCTCCTCTTCCATCTCCAGGTAGTACTGGCCTCCCGAGACATCCCCATCTCCGACGCCTTCGAGGTCCTGCGCAGACGCAGAACGGAGTGATACGCCTCGACCTGAGGGGTCAGGGCTTCGAATGTGAGATCACACCCTCGAAAAATCTGCGAGATCGAGGGCGACTCTGCCGACCCCACATCGCATAGGCTGCACTCGTGCGTGAGGTAGTGATCACGAGACGCGGAGGACCCGAGGTCCTCGAGGTCAGAGATGTTCCGTCACCTGTACCCGGAGCCGGGGAGGTGCGAATCGAAGTCTCGGCAGCCGGCGTCAACTTCGCCGACACCATGGCTCGCGCCGGTCTGTACGAGGACGCACCGCCCATCCCCTGCGTCGTCGGCTACGAGGTGGCCGGGACGGTGGCTGAGCACGGGGCGGGCGTCGACTCATCCCTTCTTCCGGTCGGGACCCGAGTGATGGCTGGCACGAGATTCGGTGGCTACGCAGAACAGGTGGTCGTGCCGGTCGCGGATGTAATCCCCCTGCCCGAATCACTCAGCCTCGAACAGGGAGCCGCGATCCCGGTCAACTACGCCACCGCATGGGCGGGCCTGATCGGATACGGCTCACTCCAGCCCGGAGAGCGCGTTCTGATCCATGCCGCCGCGGGCGGAGTGGGCATCGCCGCCACTCAGATCGCCAAGCACGCAGGAGTAGAGGTTTGGGGAACGGCATCGCCCGGAAAACACGATGCGATCCGTGAGCAGGGTGTAGATCACCCTCTCGACTACACCGAGGATGGTTGGGAGGAGGGACTCCCCGGCATGGACCTGATCATGGACGCGATCGGCGGCGAGTCGTTCCGCCGCAGCTACGACCTGCTGCGCCCCGGCGGCAGGTTGATCGCTTTCGGTGCCTCGAGCATCCTGCAAGGCGAGAAGCGCTCGATTGCCAAGGCGCTGCCGCAGGCATTGAGGATGATGCGCGGCTTCAACCTGATCGACCAGATGGGTGACAGCAAGGCAGTGATCGGACTCAACATGCTTCGCCTCTGGGACGACCGCGGCACACTCTCACCCTGGATCGACCCTCTTCAGGAGATGATCGGATCAGGCGCGATTCGCCCCGTCGTGAGCGATGTGGTGCCTTTTTCAGACGCGCCCGAGGCGCATCGGATCATCGCCGAGCGTCGAAACGTCGGCAAGGTCGTCCTGATCCCCTGACCGCCGCTCACATCCCCCGGCCACGCCTGCCGGACGGGCGGAGCCGGCGTCGGGTCTGGTCGCGGGTATCGGCCTTGGCCCCAGCCTCGCGTCTCTCGTGAAGGTCGATCGCCGCGACCTCGCTTCTCAATTCCTCCAAGCCACCCTTGAGTTCGTCGATCCGCCCCAGAGCATCCTCGAGTGGGTCGATCTGCTCCCCCCTCTTCTCGGCCTCCTCGAGTCGATCCTCGAACGCTTCGGCACGCTCAGCGTTCCGTGCTTCCTCGACCGAGTTGATGATGATGGCGATGAGGATGTTGATCAGCAGGAAGGAGGCGATCAGCACGAAGCTCACGAAGAAGATCCACGACTCCGGATGCACTTCCTGTGCGGTGAAGAGGATCTCGTTCCACCCCTCGAGGGTGAGCACGGTGAACAGGGTCAGCATCGCCTGCCCGATGTCGCCCCAGCGTTCGGGAAGGGCCTCTCCGAAAAGCTCCCAACCGATCATCCCGTAGGTGAAGAGCAAGAGCACTGCAAGAACTGCCATCGCTCCGATCGGAGGAAGCGCTCGACCCATTCCGGAGATCAACACACGCAGATCCGGCAGGACGCTGATGACCCTGACCACCCGCAAGAGGCGTACCAGCCGGAGCAGTGTCGCGTTCTCTCTCACTCCGGGCACGAAAGCGGCGAACACGACCACGAAGTCGAAGACGTTCCACCCATCCTTGAAGAAGTCCTGAGGTCGCCTGCCATATCCGGCGATCCTGGTCAGGATCTCGAGCACGA
>CAIUSP010000041.1 GCA_903901855.1 uncultured bacterium
CTACACGGTCGAAGGCGGCGTGGTTCGGGTTGCCGATGCCCTCGATATGGCTCAGGGCAGGTCGCGTATTCCGTTCGAAGGCGGTCAGTACGGCATCCACGCTCTCTCGGCCGCTGCGATCGACGAGGTGCGGATCGAGCCAGGAGAGGAGCGCCCGGTCCGGATCGAGATCGAGATGAACAACTCGGCCGGCGTCTTCCAGGTGGACGATCTCCTCGCCACGAAGCTGCGCGGCACGCCGATCGAGGACAAGGTCGAGATCCTGGCGCAGGTCAAGGGCGAGACCGAGAAGCGGCTGCTCCCCAGCTTTCGCGTGGAGTAGTCGGCTCTACCCCCGCGCGGGTCCTGTCACCTCCGGCTCGTCGGCCGCGATGCCGTATGAGTCAGAGGCCTAGGGAGTCGGAGCTTGGGGGAGGGATTTGAGGAACGGGAGCGGGTCGATGGCCCGGGAGTCGGAGCGGACGGTGGCTCGGCCCTTTCGGATTTCGAAATGCAGATGGACTCCGTAGCAGGAGCCGGTGCACCCCATCAGCCCGATCACCTGGCCGGCCTCGACCTTGTTGCCCGCCCTCAGCGAAGGGGGGTCGAGCAGATGCAGGTAGGCGTAGCTCCGCCCGGCATCGCGATCGTAGATGGCTATGTAGTTGCCCCGGCCGGAGGAGAAGGGATGATTCTCGCTGGCGCTCGCCGTGACGACTCCATCGGTCACAGCTACGAGCGGAGTCCCCTTGGCAGCGAAGATGTCCTGGCCCGCATGGATGTGGCCGGTGCGCAGGGCCCCGAACCTCGCATCCGCCTCGCCGTAGTCGACCTTGCCCAGCACCGGGAAGAACGGCCCGAGCTCCAGGATCGGCCCGGTTCCGTCACCGACCAGGGTGTTCACGTCGTAGGGCTCCACCGAGGCCGAGTTCGCTGCCGCAGAGCTGACCGGAGTGCTCGACCCGACCGGCGAAGGCAATCCGATCGCGGCCCCGACGGCTCCAGCCAGCGCGATCACCGTGATCAGACCCGCGGCGAACTTGAGACTCGGTCTCCACAGGCTGGGCGGCGCAGGCTTGCGGAGCGGTTCCCCGGTGGGAACGAGTCGAAGCCGCGGCGGCTGGCCCGGTACAGGCCTGACCGGCCTCTCGCCCGGAATGGGCCGGACCGGGCGCCTTCGCGGCTCAGGGCGGGCGACAGGTTGCCCGGCGAATGGCCTGACACCGGGAGCGGGTTTGGAGGTCCGGCGCGGTGCCGGTTTGCGATGGGGGAGTGGAGAGCCTTCGATGCCTGCAGCCTATTGCGCCGGGCAGGCGGTCAGGTCTTGTCGCTCTCGAGGCGCTCCAACGCTTCCTTGCGCTGTTCCTTGCGCTTATCGAGACGCATCTGGATAAGTGAGGCACCGATCACGAAGGCGGCAACGATGATCATCACTCCAAAGGAGAAGTAGACGATGACCTTGTCGTTGGCAGGCCCGTAGAGGCCAATGCCATCGGCCGCAAAGGCTCCCGGTGCGAATGCCAGGAAGGCGGTAAGGGCCGCGCCCAAGGCTGCAGAGAGCCTGAACTGACGAGAGGTCGACTTGCGCGTTTCCATCACGATCCGAAATCTACCGCACCGGTCGACGGCATCGTCTGCACCCGTACCCCGAAGTCAGGCGCGCCCGACCGCTTCCCTAGGATTGCTCGCGTGTCTTGGCTAGAAGCAGTGCTCCTCGGGGTAGTCCAGGGGCTGACGGAGTTCCTCCCGATCTCGTCCTCGGGCCACTTGATCATCGTCCCGTGGTTGCAGAGCTACGACTTCCTGCTCGAGAACCCCTCCTTCAACAAGACATTCGACGTGGCGCTACACGCGGGGACCCTGATCGCCGCGGTCGGCTTCTTCCATCGCGAGGTGGTGGCATTCACCAAGGGATTCTTCTCGAGCCTTCGTAAGCGGAAGATCGAGACCACCGACGAGCGGCTCGCCTGGGCCATCGCCATCGGCACGGTGCCGGCGGTGATAGCCGGCGCGCTGTTTGCGGACTTCATCGATACGAGTCTCGGTGCCCCATGGATGATCGCCCTGCAGTTGATCTTTTTCGGAGCGATCCTGCTCTGGGCAGACAAGCTGCCCCAGAAGCGGGATCTGGATAGCTTGAGCCTCAAAGACGGACTCATCATCGGCGCAAGTCAGATCCTCGCGCTGGCGCCGGGAACCTCGCGTTCGGGTATCACGATCACCTTCGGGCGTTGGCTCGGACTCGACCGGGATTCGGCGGCGCGAATCTCCTTCCTGCTGCTGATCCCCGTGGTCTTCGGCGCGACGGTATTCGAGGGGTTCCAGATCTCGCAGGACGGACTGCCTGATGGTGTGGTGATCCCGATGATCGTGGGGTTCGTCGCCGCTGCCGTATCGGGCTATCTGGCGATCGTCTTCCTGCTTCGCCTGGTGCGTACCTACAGCTACCGGCCGTTCGTCTACTACCGCTATGTCGCCGGCGTGGCGATCCTCCTGATCATCGCCACCGGCCTGCGCCCCGCAACTTTCGGGTAGTCGTTCACACCCAGAGCGGTCAGGCCTCTCCAGCAGAAATGGAAAAGCGCGCGATCCGAACCCAGAGAGGTAGAAGGCAGATCGCGCGCGCACGAGAAGGAGAATCTCGCTTTCCAAGAGGAATGATCATCACCGGTCACGCGGGTGTTGTGAAAAACCGGGAAACAGATGCGTAGCGGCGGAATTACTTCGCTGAGAGCGAGAAGCGACTCGTGAAGATTCGGTGAACGAGCTTTTTCTCCACGCCTGACCGCGCCGCGATACGCCCTAGACTTGCCTCTCGTCGGGTTCGTTACTGCCCCCGGCTCGAGAGATGGCCAGCCCCACCGAACAGAGAGGCAAGTTGAGGGTCGCGATCGTCGACAGCGACTCGTCGTTCCTCACGGTTCTCGGCAAGCGACTGGAGGCTGCGGGTTGGGAGTACAGAGTGGTTGCCGCCGGCATGCCGACCGAGGAGCTGGTTGCGATGAAGGTCAGTGCACTCTTGATCGATCCAGAGACACTGGGTCCTAGATCCTGGGAGTTCCTGGAGTTGGTCGCCGGAGCGCTACCAGACCTTGGCGTGATCGTGTGTTCGAGCAAGTCGACGGTCGCCCAGAGAGTGCGTGGCCTCAGGCTCGGAGCGGATGACTGGATCAACAAGCCCTGTCACCCCGAGGAGGTAATCGCCCGGATCGAGTCGGTGGTGCGCCGCCGCCGTCGCACTGCGCCCGAGTCCGAGGCTGCGCCGATGGTGGTCGGCGAGGTCGAAATCCGGGGAGATCGATTTCAGGCGTTCGTCGCGGGCCAGAGCGTCGGGTTGACCCGTCGTGAATACGAACTGCTGGTCCTGTTGGCTGCATCGCCCGGCAAGGTGATCGAGCGTGAGGACATCTACCATCAGGTCTGGGGCTATGCGATGGCCCACGGTGACCGCTCGGTCGACGTCTTCATCCGCAAGGTCAGGCTGAAGCTGCAGAAGTACTCGCCGGGCTGGTCATACATTCACACTCACTTCGGGATCGGCTATCGCTTCGATCCTGAGTGCGCCGGCGGAGACGAGCCCCGCGCGAACTCCGAACCCGAGGTTGCAGGTACCTCCCGACTCGAGGCGGAACGCGCCAAGGAGTCGCTCGAGGCTGGCGCCACCACTGACTGAAGCGCACCGATCGGTCTCGGATCGAGAGATCGTCGGTCTGGATGGCGGAGGTACTCGAGGCTGGAGTTTTGTTACGAAAACTTCACCGGGAAGTAACGAGAGCGGACGGATGTGGCATCAGTCTCCACGTGATGGAGTCCCAGATCTTCGAGAATGCCGCATCTCCAGAGAATGATTACGCCTCGCCCATCTATGCGGCGGGACTGGAGATCATCCCCGACCAGCGCATCGCTCTCGCCAGTGGGACGCCATTGAAGCTCACTCCCCGTGAGTTCCATGTGCTGCTCGTCCTGGCTCAGAACTCCGGCCGCGTAACCTCTCGTGAAGAGCTCTACTCCAAGGTCTGGCGGAGGGGCTACGAGAGGCGCGACAGGTCCGTCGACGTTTATGTGGGGAGGGTGAGGTCGAAGCTCGCGAGCGCCCTGCCCGAGAGGAATTTCATCCATACCCACACAGGAATCGGCTACCGATTCTCGCCGACAGGGGATTAGGTCACGCGAACGGCCCTTTCCGCGCCTCCGGCTGGTGTTTACATTTTCTTTACAAAATTTACACGCTCCGGTAACAGCATGGTTGGAGGCGACTGACACGCTGCCCAGGTGTGGGGATGCTCCCGATGAGCACCTCAGTATCCAAACAGCAACAAAAGGAGTCCACAGATGTCAAAGAAGTGGCTGGTAGCAGTCGCAGCGGGAGCCCTCTCCATGGGGATCGTCGCCTGCGGTGGAAGTGACAGCGGAAGTGACGCCAGCGGGCTTTCGGGCACGATCCGCATCGACGGATCGAGCACGGTTGCACCGTTGACCGAAGCGATTGCAGAGGAGTTCCAGGCCGATAACCCTGATGTCAAGGTGACGGTCGGTACCTCCGGTACCGGTGGCGGTTTCGAGAAGTTCTGCGCTGGTGAGACCGACATCAACGATGCCTCCAGGGCGATCGAGCCTGAAGAGGTCGAGTTGTGCAAGAAGGACGGGGTCGATTACGGCGAGCTTCGGATCGCCAACGATGCCCTGACCGTGGTGGTCAACCCGAACAACCCCGTCAAGTGCATGACGGTGGAGCAGGTGAAGCAGGTTTGGGAGCCGGATTCCAAGGTGACGAACTGGAGCCAGATCGACGGTCTCCAGCCGCCTTTCGATTCGGAGGCAGCACCGTACGGTCCGGGATCGGATTCGGGCACCTTCGACTTCTTCACCGAGGCGATCAACGGTGAAGAGGGCGCGATCCGCAAGGACTACAACGACGTGGGCGAGGACGACAACGCAACGGTGACCGGAGTAAGCGGCGCCGAGGGCGGCATCGGTTACTTCGGCTACTCGTTCTACATCGAGAACGAGGGAACGGTCAAGGCACTCGAGATCGACGGCGGCAGCGGATGCGTTGCTCCGTCGGTGGAGACAGCTCAGGACGGCAGCTACACACCGCTGTCCCGGCCGCTCTACATCTACCCGTCGGCTGAGTCCCTCAAGGATGAGACCACCAAGGCGTTCCTCGAGTTCTACGTGGACAACGTCAACGACGTGGCCGAGCAGGTTGGATTCGTCCCCCTGACCTCGGAGCAGCAGAGCAAGGCGTCCGACGACCTGACCTCCCTCGAGGGATAGCGCGGACAGGAACCAAGAAGTGAAACGAGTGCACATTCCCGGATCGGACACCCACTGAACGTGGAGGCCCGGGATGCACTCGAGATGGCCAGAGGGATCGGGGCGGACAAGCCGCCCCGGTCCCTCAGGTCTTCTTCTCCTCGGTACGGGGAGAAGGTCATCAAGTACGTACTCGTCGCTTGCGCGGTGCTCTCGGTCCTCACGACCACCGCGATCGTGGTCTCACTGCTCGTGCCGACAATCGGCTTCTTCGAGCAGGTTTCCTTCGGCGATTTCTTCTCGACCGAGTCCTGGGCGCCCAACCTCGAGCCACCGAGTTTCGGCGTCTTCAACATCATCGTCGGCACATTGAGCACGACCCTATGGGGCCTCCTGGTTGCCATCCCGGTCGGGTTTCTCAGTGCGATCTACCTGAGTGAGTACGCCTCAAAGAGGGTCCGAAAGGTCGTGAAGCCGATCCTCGAAGTTCTCGCGGGCATCCCGACGGTCGCATTCGGAGTCTTCGCAGTTACTTTCCTCAGCCCTCTGGTGGGTGATGCAGTACCGGGGTTCATCAAGACCCCGCCGTTCGCTGCCGGCATCGCTGGCCTGGCGATCGGGTTGATGATCGTGCCGATCATCTCCTCGATCTCTGATGACGCAATGCGGGCTGTTCCCGGCGGCCTTCGCGAAGGCGCCTATGCGCTTGGAGCCGGTAAGTTCACGGTCTCGACCAGGGTTGTCGTACCGGCGGCGATCTCAGGGATCGTCGCTTCGATCGTGCTCGCAACCTCTCGTGCCCTCGGCGAGACGATGATCGTGTTGCTCGCAGCGGGCAAGAGCCCCAACTTGACGCTCGATCCCGGGGCCTCGGTTCAGACTATGACGGCCTTCATCGGCACCACCGCGACCGGCGACATCGCTACCGGCACGATCAGCTACGACACGATCTTCGCTGTAGGCGTGGTCCTGTTCGTGATGACGCTCGTGATGAACATGATCAGTATCCGGCTGGTTCGCAAGTTCCGTGAGGTCTACGAGTGATGTTCTCCGAGATGCCCGAGCGGACTCGACTCGCAACCGCTGGCGCGCAGGCGACCGTTGCATCCAATCTCCAACGCCAGCGGGGGAGCGAGCAGCTGAAGGGGAACATCTTCTTCGCACTCTTGTTGCTGGCGGTCGCGTTCGCACTGATCGGTCTGATCGCTCTGATCGTGCAGTCGGCGATCAAGGGTGCGCCTGCCTTCGGGCTCAACCTGATCACCGAGGGCCCCTCGACCATCAATCCCGAAGACGCCGGATTCCGCCCGGCAATCATCGGAAGTATCTACTTGATACTCGGCGTGATCCTGCTCGTCGTCCCGATCGGTGTGGGGTCGGCCATCTACCTCGAGGAGTACGCGGACGGAACGAAGTGGTGGAACAGGTTGATCGAGCTCAACGTCCAGAACCTCGCGGGGGTGCCCTCGATCATCTACGGAATCCTCGGGTTGGCCTTCATCGTGAGAGGACCACTGGATCTCGGATTCATCCTCGCGGCTGGATCACTGACGCTGGCATTGTTGGTGCTGCCCACCGTGATCCTCGCCTCGAGAGAGGCGATCAGGGCTGTTCCTCCCTCGATTCGGGACGGCTCACTAGCCTTGGGTGCCACCCAGTGGCAAACGATCCGCCGACAGGTCCTGCCGGCCTCGATCCCCGGGATGGCAACGGGCGTGATTCTCGCCGTTTCCCGAGCCCTCGGCGAGGCCGCACCACTGTTGCTGGTGGGCGCTGCCCAGTTCGTGACCTTTAACCCACAGCCGTTCTCGGCAGACGGATACTCGGCGATGCCCGTTCTGATCTACAACTACGCGCTTCGGCCCCAGGATGAGTTCCGTGTGCTCGCTGCAGCGGGCGTGGTGATCATGCTCATCGTCTTGCTGCTGCTGAACTCGTTCGCGGTCTGGCTACGGAATCGATATGAACAGCAATGGTGAGGAGGGTAAGGTGGAGAGCCAGATGACGGCCAAGAAGAAGTCGACCGAGAAGGCTTTGAGCAGGAAGATCGAGGTCGCGGAGCGCAGGCTGCCGAGCGCCTCCGAGGCGGTGGGGGAGCCGGTCTTCGGCCTCGAGGGCGTGGGTGTCTCCTACGGCGGAAAGGTCGCAGTGAGGGATGTCTCCATGACTATCGGGGCGAAGGAGATCACCGCTCTGATCGGACCGTCGGGGTGCGGCAAGAGCACGCTGCTCCGCTGCCTGAACAGGATGAACGACCTGGTGCCGTCGGCCGAGGTATTCGGGAAGTGCCTCTATCACGGCACCGACCTCTACGGCCCAGAGGTGGATCCGGTCGAGGTGAGGAAGTTGATCGGGATGGTCTTCCAGAAGCCCAACCCGTTTCCGAAGTCGATCTACGACAACATCGCCTTCGGTCCGAAGGTGCTCGGGCTCCCTGACGTGGAGGAGAGGGTAGAGCGGGCGCTGAGGAGCGCAGCACTCTGGGACGAGGTGAAGGATCGTCTCGACGACAACGCCTACGGTATGTCTGGCGGCCAGCAGCAGCGCCTTTGTATCGCCCGCTGCATCGCCGTCGACCCGGACGTGATCTTGATGGACGAGCCCTGTTCGGCGCTCGATCCGATCAGCAGCGGGAAGATCGAGGACTTGATGCTGGAGCTGAAGGAGGACTTCTCGATCGTGATCGTGACCCACAACATGCAGCAGGCTGCGCGGGTCTCGGACAAAACTGCCTTCCTGATAGTCGAGCTCGACTCGACCGAGGAGAACCGCTGGGGACAGTTGGTCGAGTACGACGAGACCGAGAAGATCTTCACCAACCCGGCCGACAGCCGTACCGAGGACTATGTGACCGGAAAGGTCGGCTGATGAGCCCCGAGACCACCCGCACCCAGTATCAGGACGAGCTCACGAAACTGGAGGAGCGCGCGCTGGAAGGCCTCGACATGGTGGTGAGCGCCCTCGACCGAACCCTCGAGGCGGTCGAGCAACAGGATGCCGAGCTGGCGACCTTGGTTATCGCTGACGACGACCGGATAGACGGCAGATACCTCGAGATCAACCAGTCGATCCTGACCATGCTCGCCACCCAGGCTCCGGTTGCGACCGATCTCCGGCTGATTTCGGCGCTTCTCCACGTGATCCACAGTGTCGAACGGATGGGTGATCAGTGCGTGAACATCGCGAAGGTCATCCCGCTTACCGGGAATGACGCGCCGCAGCGGGCCGAGATGGTCGATCGGATCGTGAGGATGGGGGAGCAGGCCAGGTCGATGCTCTCTCAAGCCAAGAAGGCGTTCGAGAACCGGGATGTGGGCCTCGCTCACGATCTGGTCAATCAGGACGACCTGATCGACCAACTCAACAAGGAGTGTTTCCAGGTTGCCGTCCAGGTTGGCGATGACGCCGATATCCGTGAGTGGGCGATGACGATGATGCTGGTCGCGAGGGCGATCGAGCGGATCGGCGACAACGCTGTGGACATCGGTGAGCAGGTCGCCTTCGTGGTCACCGGGCTGTTCGAGGAGTTCGAAGATGCCTCGGGAACTCAGGAGCATCTGCTCGGACCCAAGTCGGACTAGCTGCTTTTCGCGCTGCGGCACCCCATCCGATCTCCCTGCGAGGATTGAATCCCGTGACCTGCGCCGCGATCGATATCGGCTCCAACACGACTCGCCTTCTGGTTGCAGATGTCGAGGGTGGGGAGCTCACCGAGGTGATGCAGCAGCGCGCCTATACACGGATCGGTGCGGGGGCAAAACGGAACGGCAAGATCACCGCCGAGAAGATCGCGGAGGTGATCGAGGTAGTCCAGACACAGGTCAAGCTCGCAAACGAGATGGGCGCTGACGAGGTCAGAATCGTCGCGACCGCAGCGATCCGGGAATCCAAGAATTGCAAGAAGGTCGCGGCTGCCATTTCAGAGGCGGCAGACCTGTCGGTGGAGGTGCTCTCCGACGAGGAGGAGGGTCGGTATGCGTTCCTCGGGGCCACTCGCTCACTCGCCCATCCAATCGACGGCCAGGTCGCCGTGGTGGATATCGGTGGTGGGTCGTCCGAGGTGATATTCGGCTCGATCTCTGGTGGTGTGGAGAAGGTCCAGTCGTTCAAGATCGGTTCGGGCTCACTCGCCGACGAACACCTCAAGGGCGACCCTCCTTCCGCAGCCGAGATACGCGCTCTGCGAGATCACATCCAGGACTTCTTCGAGGGCGTCGAACTCGATCGGCCCGAGCAGGCGGTCGCCGTCGGCGGCAGCGCAACCTCGCTGAGGACGCTGGTCGGCGCTGTGCTCGAGTACGAGACCTTGGAACGTGCGGTGCGGGTGCTGACCGACGACGAGATGCTCGAGGTCGCAAGGCGCTTCGAACTCGACTCCCGCCGGGTCAGGATCCTGCCAGCCGGTGTCCTCTTGCTGGAGAAGTTCTCGGAGATGTTGGGTATGCCGATGCAGATCGGCAGAGGTGGCCTCCGCGAGGGAGTGATCCTCGAGATGATCCACGCGCGTGACGGGAACGGCGATGGCGCCGCGACTGGCCGACTGGCTGCCTGAGCCAGATCCGGGCTCACCGATTTGTTAGCGGGCCTGCGCGGATTCCCGAGTCGGGGCGTAGCATTGCCTCGATGGAACCAACCGCTCACACAGGTGAAGAATCCTCGACTCATGAGACGCCTGCGCAGGCCCAGGCCGCCGGCAGCCCGGATCTGAACGAACCCTCCCTCTACTTCAACCGCGAGCTCTCGTGGCTTGATTTCAACGATCGTGTCCTCCAGCTGGCCGAGGACCCCTCGGTTCCGTTGCTGGAGAGGGTTCGGTTCTGCTCGATCTTCGAGAACAATCTCGACGAGTTCTTCATGGTCCGGATCGCGGGCATGCACGATGCCGTCGAAGAGAAGCTCGGACCGCAGGGAGCCGACGAGATCCAACCGGCAGCGGTGATCGTCGAGGCAAGGGGACGTGTGATCGAGATGACCTCTCGGATCGAGCGATCCATCAGTGAGGATATTCGTCCCCAGCTGGCTGAGAACGGCATCAGGCTGATCTCCCTGGATGACGCAACCGAAGAGGAGCGGACAGAGCTCGATGCACTGTTCGAAAAGCAGATCTTTCCCACCTTGACCCCGTTGGTGATCGGCCGAGGGCGTCGCTTCCCCTACTTCTCCAACGTCTCGCTCAGTATCGGTGTGCTGCTTCGAAACCCCGAGACCGACGAGGAGGTAGTCGCGAGGGTCAAGGTCCCGAAGGAGAACCTAAGTCGCTTCCTCGCCGTCGGTGAGGGCAAGACCTTCGTCCCGATCGAGCAGGTGATCGCATCGAACCTCGCAGATCTCTTCCCAGGAATGGAGATAGTCCATCACTCGCTCTTCCGCGTGACTCGCGACACCGACTACGACGTAAACGACGAGGCCGGTGATCTCCTGCGAGCAGTCGAAGAGGAGGTGCGACGCCGTCGATTCGGAGAGGTCGTGCGTCTCGAGGTTTCCGATGACATGGAGCCGAGGCTGCGTGAGGTACTGGTGGAGTCGCTCGGTGTGGATGAGGTCCAGGTCTACGACACCGGAGGTCTGATGGGAATCGGCGACCTCGATGAGATCGCAGCGATCTCCGGCTACGAGTCACTTTGTTATCCGGGGTGGAGCGGGGTGACGCCCCCACGGTTGATGCAGGGGAAATCCAGACGCAAGTCCAAGCTCTTCGATGTGGTTCGTGAATCCGATCTGCTGGTTCATCACCCTTACGACTCGTTCACGGCGACAGTCGGCCGGTTCATCGACGAGGCGGTCGAGGACCCCGAAGTCCTCGCGATCAAGCAGACCGTGTATCGAACCGGTGCCGACTCGCCGCTGGTGGGTGGATTGATCGAGGCGACCGCCCGGGGCAAGCAGGCCGTATGCATGGTCGAGCTGAAGGCACGATTCGACGAGAGTGCGAACATCCGCTGGGCGAAGTCGATGGAGGAGGCCGGGGTCCACGTCGTCTACGGGATCCCGGGCCTCAAGACCCATTGCAAGTGCGCTCTGGTCGTGCGTCGAGAGGGCGACGGGGTGCGCCACTACGTCCATATCGGGACCGGTAACTACAACCCCAAGACTGCGCGGCTGTACACCGATCTCGGGTTGTTCACATCCGACCCAGACATAGGTGCTGACATCGCGGAGATGTTCAACTACCTGACCGGCTATGCCCGCCCGAAGGCATACAGGAAGGTGCTCGTGGCGCCCTTCAACCTCAGAGAGGGCATAGTGGATGAAATCGAGAAGACGATCGAGGCTCATCGCGACGGCAAGCCCGCACGAATCAGGATGAAGATGAATTCCCTGCTCGATCCCTCTTCGATCCAGGCGCTCTATCGGGCTTCGCAGGCAGGGGTTCCGGTCGAGATCAACACCCGCGGTATCTGTGCTCTACGCCCGGGAGTGCCGGGCGTATCGGAGAACATCCGTGTCGTGTCGATCCTCGGGAGATTCCTCGAACACTCGAGGATCTACGCCTTCGAACGCGGTGAGGACAGCAGGTATCTCATTGGATCAGCCGACTTGATGCCGCGGAACCTCTACAACCGGGTCGAACTGTTGGTCCCGGTCGAGGATGTTCATCTGCAGGGCGAGCTCTCAGGCACCCTCGACACCGCCTTTGCAGACAACACCGGGTCCTGGGAACTGTCTTCCGATGGTGAGTGGACGAGACTCGATCCCGGCGAGTTCGCGCGCAGCCTGCAGGACGAGATGATGGCCTCTCATATCGAGCGGTTCAATCTCGCTTCGAAGGACCTCTCGGACTGATGGCGGTAGGAGGCGGATTCTCGCTAAAGGGGGGCGGCGCGAAGGACGGTCCGTTCTTCGACCTGCTCGCTGAGGCAGGGGCAAACCTGCAGAGTGTCTCGGGTCTACTCGTCCGGTTGTTCGAGACTTGGCCCGAGGATGAGGGGATCGCGCGGGAGATCCTCAAGGCCGAGCAGGAAGGGGATCGGATAACCCAAGCCGTAGTGAAGCGACTCAACAGCGAGAAGCCGAACTCGATCGATTCGGCTGATCTGTATGCCTTGGTGACACAACTCGACGACGTGGCCGATGACATCGAGGAGGTCGCCGACTTCATGGCGCTCTACAAGATCGAGGCGCCGATGGATCAGGGCAAAGTGCTGGCAGAGATACTCGCTGCTTCCTGTGCCGAACTGGCCGCTGCGCTCTCGGGTTTGCGGACGGGCGAGGTTCTCGAGCAGCGGTGGATCGAGATCCATCGACTCGAGAACGAAGGAGACCGCGTCTGGCGTGAAGCGCTGGCATCGCTGTTCTCTGACGGCATCGACCCGATGGTCGTGATTCGCTGGAAGGACATCTTCGGAGTGCTCGAGCGCGCGATCGATGCGACCGAGACGGCAGCCCATCACATCGAGTCGATCGTCGTCAAGCGCTCCTGAGGACCTGATGCCCACCGCTCGAAAGCGTGAGGCGAGGCCGGGAGAGACTCGGACGCAGCGAGCAGACAGGCACCTCTCGGAGCTGCTCCAGGAGCTGAGGGTGGCCCTCCCGGGAGCACAGGTGCTGTTTGCCTTCCTGCTCACGGTGCCGTTCGCCGCACGCTTCGGTGAGCTCGATGATGCCGGCAGGTACGTCTACTTCGGGGTTCTCTTGTGTACTGCAATCTCCGTCGCCCTGCTGATCGCACCGAGTGCCGCGCACAGGATCCTGTTCAGGCAGCGCGACAAGGAGTTCCTAGTCGACCTCTCCAACCGTTACGCGCTGGCCGGGCTCGCATTCCTCGCACTGGCTATCACGGGTGCGATCTGGGTCGTATCCGACCTGCTCTTCACGCGCCCCGTCACCGCGGTCACTGTCGCGTTCATCGCCTTTTTCTTCGTGGTGATCTGGTTCGTCGAACCGATTCGACGTCGGTCCGGCCTGAAGCGGAAGAGGCGCTAAGCGGGCCGCTCGTCTTCGTTGAGCAGGTGTCCAAGCTCTATCTCGATCTCAGCCAGGAAGGGAAGGGTCGGATCAGTCTCGCTCAGGTCCCTGAGGTCCTCCCGCCAGAGCATCAGACGCTCGTCGAAGTCGGTACCGAGTTTGGCCCCGACCTCGGCCCGCTGAGCCTGATCGAGAGTGGTCCAGTCCCGAAGGTTCGCCACCCGGTCGGCTGCGTAGATAACGCTTGCGGGCCGCCCAGCTGCGATTGCCTTACCGCGGAGGTCTCGTTTGCGGTCTGCATAACTGGACAGAGACGGATCTTCGGTACAGGCGATCACGACATCCGCCACCAGATCACCGAAGCGCTGCCTCAGTTGCGATGCGTTGACGTCGGTCTTCTCGAGCACATCGTGAAGGAGGGCGGCAGCGATCGTCTCGGGGTCGTAGGTCGAGTTCGCGACTATCTCCGCTACCGCCAGAGGGTGCTCGATGAACTCGTTGCCGGTCTGCTTCCGGAATTGCCCACGATGGGATTGCTCGGCAAGGCTCCGAGCGGAGTCGATCATCTCCTCTATTGGAATTCGCTCCTTATCGCCATGCGTTGGGGTCTGGCGCATTGCATTGGTCACGCTAGCGAATCCTCCTCGGTTCGGGGCATGGAAGACGGCCGAAATTGACTGAAGAGTCAATCTCTCCCGACGATTAGACTCCGCCCCGTGAGCAAGAACTTCAGGAATGTCGGAATCATCCTCCTCCTTGCGGCGCTGGTGGCGTTCGTGCCTGGCGGTGAAGCCTTCTCCCGGACGTTGATATTGGCAATCAGCCTGGGTTTTCTGACTGGAATCGGATATCTAGGTGTGAGGCTCTACCGAGAGCAGCAACTCATGTTGTCTGGCCTCAGCGACAGTCGCCGAGCCGTGCTCTACGGCTCGATCGGTCTGATCGCGCTCTTGATCGCAGGGTATGAGACGTTTTCCGGCTTCGGCGGAGGCGTGTTGATCTGGCTCGCTCTGTTACTCGGAGCCGCTGGGGCGATCTTCCTGATCGTGCGGGAAGCAAATCGGTACGGCTGAGTCGATCACTCGGGGGAATTCTCCGCACGGTTTGTTGAATTTACATTTCGACAACCGGAATTACACAACTCGGGCCTCTCTCTGAATGAGACTCGCGTCAAACCGCTGGGTTCCTCAGCGGACAAACGCGACTCAAGGAGACGAGCAAGTGAAGAAGCGCATTTCAGGGAAGAGCAGGGCAGGGCTGTTCGTTCTGGTCGCGCTCGCTGTGACAGCGATCGCGCCCGCCACGGCCTCAGCGGGGATTTTCGGTGAGGATCAGGGACCTGTTGACAGCACAGGCAGCAACTTCAACGAGGGCTACAACAACGCGGATGCATTCCAGTGTTCCGGGTTGGTCAAGTACACGACCAAGCGGCCGGGAAGAGATCTCGAGTACGACTTCAGCTGCGACTCGTTCATTCTCGGCTACGTGATCAGCAGCAACAAGGCTCTCGATTTCTACGAGACGGAATCGATCGTAACCGACGAGGAAGGAACCCCGCGCGCGTTCGCGGAGGGGTTCGACTGCGAGGGCCTGATCCCAGGCCCCGGATTCAGTTGTCGCGGGAATGGATCCCTGGACACCGATCCAGATACGTCAGGCGCACAGATGCCCACGCTCTACTCGATCGGCCAGAAGACCAGCGGTTCGGGTACCGATTCGGCGGGAAATACCAGCGTCGACTGCAGTCAGACTTCGGTACGTCTCTGCCTGGGAACTGCCTCGTCGTTCTCCTACGAGAAGACCGGAGCGCTGCCGGACGGCATCGTGACGGGCAAGTTCGGTGTGCCACAGCATGCCTGCAGCAAAGCTGCGAGAGGGAAGCCCCAGAGGTTCTTCCTCTCGGTGTACGGGTACCGCTACATCGAGAAGAGTGTGACTCTGGATGACGTCCTCGTTCCGCCGATCTTCACCGGTGGCTACAAGCTCACTGCTTCCCAGCCAGTCCTTCTCAGGGGACCGGCCGGCAAGTGTGTCGGGAAGAAGCCCAAGAAGAGCTGAATCAGTCCCGACTGAGATTTCCAAGTC
>CAIUSP010000042.1 GCA_903901855.1 uncultured bacterium
CGCATCGATCAACAGCAAGCGTCGCACGATGCTCGGCAAGGCTCAGCTCGCGAGGTTCCTGAAAGACATCAAGTCCTCGAAGGCGACCTTCAAGGTGGTGATGAGCGAGGTCCCGATGCAGCAGTACTACGCGCTGCCCTACGACCGCTGGGAGGGCTACGCGGCTGAACGCACGAAGCTCCTCACCGCTCTCAACAAGATCAAGAACACGGTCGTTCTGACCACCGACGTGCACGCGACTCTGGTCAACAACGTGCGCTTCAACACGCTCGGACCCGCTGGGGTCAGGAACTCACGAATCTACGAAGCGGTGGTCGGACCTATCGCGACCAAGAACTACGGCCTCGAGATGGACGATGCGACCGGCCAGGACGGGATCGGCAACACGATCCAACAGCTGTTCTTCAAGCAGCCTGTCGATGCAACCGGATTCCCCGGACCCGGAATGGGTATGCAGTGTGCCGCCACCGACCAGTTCGGCTTCGGTCAGGTACACGTGACCTCGACGCAACTCACGGTCGATTTCTTCGACCAGGACGGCGCTCAGACCACCGAGTACGCCGGGGACGGCAACCCCCGCCAGGCTTGCGCCTCACTCGTGATCCCGAAGCGCTGAGTTGAACCCCCTGTCATAGACCTCTTCTAGGCCTTGCGACGCTTTCGGGCAGGGCGCGTATCGGCGCCCTCCAACGGTATCCGGGGAAGGACCCGGTCCAACCAGCCCGGAATCCACCAGTTCCAGCGTCCGAGCAACTGCATGGTTGCCGGCACCAGCACGAGCCTCACGATCGTCGCATCGAAGGCGATCGCCACCGCGCACCCGAGTCCGATCTCTTTGATCGAGGCGACACCGGTGAAGACGAACGTGAGGAAGACCAGCACCATGATCAGCGCGGCCGACGAGATGGTCGAGGCTCCTGCCTCCAGGCCTTCGGCCACCGCGCGCCGGTTGTCGCCGTGAGCCAGGTAGCGCTCCTTGATCCGCGAGAGGAGGAAGACCTCGTAATCCATCGAGAGGCCGAAAACGACCGCCAGCAGCAGCGGAAGCGTCATCACCTCCAGCGCCCCCTTCGATTCGAAGGTAGGGAGGAAATCGAGCCAGCCCCACTGGAAAACCACAACCAACACGCCGTAGGCAGCGCCGATCGAGAGGAGGTTCATCGCGATCGCCTTCAGCGGGAGGATCACCGATCGAAAGAGGATGAGCAACACCAGGTATGAGAGGCAGAGAACGAAGGCGAAGATCTTCCACATCGAGTCGGCGATCTGGTCGCGGTTGTCGACCGCCGCCCCGGGTTCTCCTCCGACCAGTGCACTCCCGCCGGATCTCGCAGCCCAGGCCGGGATCGTCCATTCACGCAGGCGATCGACCAGCTTCTCGGATGCCGGAGACTCGGCCGCCCGGGCGGCGTCGGAAACCTCGATCAAGGCGGTTCGGCCTCTCACCAGTGGTTCGGTGACCGAGGTGACCCCGGGTGTCGAGGCGATCGCCCGCGAGAGGTCGGTCGCGGCCTCCTCACCCCTGACAGGAGGCACGGGCAGAGTTGCAACCACCTCGATCCGGTCGAATCCCTCACCGGTTGCCTCCAGAGCGATCTCGGTCCCGACCCGGGCATCGAAGTCTTTGGGCATCTGCTCCAGCGCGCTGTTCCCGGTCTTGATCCAGATGGAAGGCGCGATCAACGCGGCCAGCAGCGCAACCACCAGTGCCGCGGCGAGCAGGGGACGCTCCATCACCCGGTGGGACCAGCGGTGCCAGAAGGACTCCCTCTCAGAGCCTCTCCTCCTCACCTTCGACCCGATCCGGGAGAGAGTCCTCAGGACCCACTCCTTGATCTTGCCGTCTCCCTCCACCCTGTGGCCGAAGATCGCGATCATCGCCGGCAGGAGAGTGAGCGCCAAGAGAATCGATACAGCGACCACGATCATCGCCCCCAGGGCCATCGACTGCAGGGTTCGGTTGTCCACCAGCCACAGCCCGGCGAGCGAGACGATCACCGCCAGACCCGAGAAGGTCACCGCGAGACCGGAGGTCGAGAGGGCCTCGGCCCGTGCAGCGTCGCGTCCTCTGCCGGCGCGGATCGCCTGCCGGTATCGCGCGAGGATGAACAACGAGTAATCGACAGCGACGCCGATCCCGATCATCGTCGCCATGTTCGAGACGAAGATCGACATCTCCAGCTCGAAGGAGATCAGGAAGACGAAGGCTCCCGTGACGACCACCGCGAATGCCGCAAGCAGCAGCGGAAGCGAAGCAGCGATCAGGGTGCCGAATACCGTGATCAGGACGATCGCGATCAAGGGGAAGCCGATCGCCTCGGCCTTCTGGAGGTCCCTCTGCGAGAGCTCTGACATCGCAGCCCACATCGCCGGCTGTCCGACCAGATACGGAGTGACGCCGCGGCCCTCGTTCTCCTTCCCGAGCTTGACCGAGTCGCGAAGGTCGTCGGCCACATCGATCGCGTCGGGGGCTCCGGCTGCGAGATCTATCGGGACGATCGCTACGTCTCCGCGTACGAGAGCGGCAGCTCCCGCTGCTCGGGCGGCAGGCGAGAACCCCGCTCCCTCCACCTCGGAGAGCTTCCGCTGGTAGGCGTCCAGCGTCTCCGGAGCATCCGTCGGCGACAGGGCCGATTCCGGCACCAGCACGAACGCGATGCCCGAACCAGCGCGATCAGGGAAGCTCGCCTGAGCGGCTCGCTCAGCCCGCGACGCCTCGCTGCGCGGTGATCCGAACCCACCGCCGGTGAGGTTGTCGGACTGGCGGAGGAAGAGAGGTAACGCCGCGACGATGATCGCTATCCAGATCCCGAGTACCCACCAACGGTGCCTCGAGATGCGTCCGGCGAGTCGAGCCAGCGGAGGCTCTGGTCTCGTTCGCTTCGCGCCTGTCGACTTGCCGCCCGCCATCTCGCAAGACGAGTCTAGGGACGGGTCGAACTCGCCCCGGGGAGAATCCTGCCCCTTCTACCGGGAGAGAATCAACTCAGAGCGACCGGTGGATTGTGGCCCGGGATCACGACCGCGGGTTCGAGATCACGGATCCGCTGCCACTGGGTCAGCAGTTCCTCGCGCTCAGGACCGAAATCCTCCGGCAGGTCCATCTGCTCGAAGTACTCGGGCAGCGGACCGACGCAGTCGGAGGCGATCACGGTCAGTCCCTCCTCGGTATCGACGAGGATCGAGATCAGGCCATCGCAGTGCCCGGGTGTACGCATCCAGCGGATCCCTGGCTCGATCTCTCCTTCTTCACCCTCGACGATGTCGAGCTTGGCCATCTCCAACTGACCTGCGACGAGTTGGGCGTATGGAGCCTCGGTCTCGATCTTGTGGACGAGAGTCCGACGCATCGGCCAGGCCGCCAACGCCTCGGCATGGTCGTAGTGGAGATGGGTGAGGATTACATCCTGGATCGAGTTCGGATCGACCCCGAGGCCAGCCAACGCACCGAGGATCGGTGCACCTTGCATGTTCATCCCCGGATCCACCAGATAGTCGCGCTCCCCGCGGATCAGGAGCGTGTTCGGGAAGGCGACCATTCCCGCGCTCTTGCCCTCGGACTGGAGCTCCTTGTAAGCGGCGAACCCCTCGGCGGAACTGCCGACCGGCCTTTGGGTCGCCTCGCCGTCCGCGACCGAGAAGATGAAGCGCTGGGCGGGGATCAGTACGTGGACGCTGGCCAAGGCTCAGGTCTGCCGCGGTTGCCGGTCAGGCACTCGGAACGGATGCGTTCTCAGGGGCCGGAGTCGAGGTGTACTCGAACTCTTCTTCGGCTCCGAAGATCAAATCGAGCACGGCTCGCCTTGCGGTCTCACTGAGAACCAGTACGAGTACTGCTCCGACGATGGCGATCAGGATCGCCTTGCCGACTCCGAAACTCCTCTTCTGCTTCCTGCCCCTCAACTGGTCGGAAGCGTCGCGGAGGGTTTCCGCGGCATTACGGAGTTCATCCTGGATCTTGCGGTCGTCGAAGATCGCGCGGGCAGGTGACGGCTCTTCGTAGATCCGCTGGCCGGCTCCGCGAACCGCATCGAAGGCGTCACGGATGTTCCGACGGAGCTCCTCGTCCTCGATCAACCGGCGCAGATAGGGATTGGATGCGACTGCACGGGCCGCGTCGGTCGCCTTCTGGGTGGTCGTCTTCTGGGCCATGCGGGTTTTATACCCCACCCTGAGGGTCGATGGGCTCAGGACCTGTTCTCAGCTTCGCTTCGCCTTGGCGGCGCGTGACTTGCCAGACCGAGTGGAGCCGTTCCTCGAAGGTTTCAACGGCTGCAAAGCCGCGTCCAGTGCATCGCCCACTTCGTCCACGTATACGAACTTGAGGCCCTTTCGCTCGCGCGTGGGAATCTCCTCGACATCCCCCTTGTTGCGGTCGGGGATGATCACGGTCTTGATCCCCGCACGCTGAGCCGCCAGGGACTTCTCCTTCAGGCCGCCGATCGGGAGCACCTGCCCGGTCAAGGTCACCTCGCCGGTCATCGCAACCTCGTTGGAAACCGGTCGCCCGCTGATCAGCGATGCCAGCGCCGTTGTCATGGCGATACCCGCCGAGGGACCGTCCTTCGGAACTGCACCTGCGGGCACGTGGATGTGGATGTCGTGCTCGGCGAACCACTTCTCGCCGAGGTCGGGGGCGACTCGATCCGTGTGACCCCGGATGAAGGTCAGCGCGGCCTGCGCAGACTCCCGCATCACATCTCCGATCTGTCCGGTGATGGTCAAAGAGCCTGTGCCCGGAACGGCCGAAGCCTCGACGAACAGCACCTCGCCACCCGCGGGCGTCCAGGCGAGTCCGGTTGCGACGCCGGGATCCTTGGTCCTCCGCCGCTGCTCGGCGAAGTACTTTCGCCTGCCGAGCAGCTCACGGGCCTTCTTGGCGGAGATCGTGGTCTTGCCACGTGACTTGCCCTCCGCAATCCGTGCGGCGATCTTCCTGCAGATCGCGCCGATCTCACGCTCGAGATTCCTCACGCCCGCCTCTCGCGTGTATTCGTTGATCACGGCGAGCAGACCCGCGTCCGCGAATTCGAGCTTCGACTTGGTCAGCCCGTTGGCCTTGAGCTGCCGTGGCACCAGATAACGCTTGGCGATCCGTAGCTTCTCCTCGACCGTGTAGCCGGCCAGTTCGATCACTTCCATCCGGTCGAGCAGAGCGTGCGGAATGGGGTCGAGCACGTTGGCGGTAGCGATGAACATGACGTCGGAGAGGTCGAACGGCAGGTCGAGATAGTGATCGCGGAAGGTCGAGTTCTGTGCCGGATCGAGGACCTCGAGCATCGCGCTGGCCGGATCGCCGCGAAAGTCCGCTCCCATCTTGTCGATCTCGTCGATCATGAATACGGGGTTCTTGGTGCCGGCGTCCCGCAAGGCGCGGATGATCGTCCCGGGCATCGCTCCTATGTAGGTACGACGGTGACCACGTATCTCTGCCTCGTCGCGGACGCCGCCGACGGAGATGCGTTCGAACTCGCGGCCGAGAGCTTTCGCGATCGACTGTCCGAGGCTGGTCTTGCCAACCCCCGGAGGTCCGACGAAGCAGAGGATCGGTCCCGGGGAATCAGGGTTCAACTTCCGCACCGCGAGGTACTCGAGGATCCTCTCCTTGATCTCTTCGAGGTCGTAGTGATCGCGGTTCAAGACCTTTCGCGTGTTCCCGAGGTCGAGGTCGTCGGTCGTCTCCTCGTTCCACGGCAGCTCGATCAACCACTCGAGATAGCTCCGGATCACTCCGTACTCGGCTGCGGCAGGTGGCAGCTTCTCGAGCCGGGCGAGCTCACGATCCGCCTGCTTCCTGGCCTCTTCCGGCAGCTCCGCCTCTTCGATCTTCTCTCGTAGTTCCCTGGCCTCCACCTGCTGCTCATCGCCCTCTCCCAGCTCGTCCTGGATCGCCTTCAGCTGCTGGCGCAGGAAGAACTCACGCTGTCCCTTGCCGATCTCCGACTCCACGTCGGACTGGATCTTCGAACCGATCTTGACCACCTCGAGCTCTCTGGCGAGCAGCTTGGAAAGAGCGTGCAGGCGCTTGGAGACGTTGCGCTCTTCGAGCAGTTGCTGTTTCTCCTCGATGGGGATCCTCAGCGCCCCGGCGATCAGGTGCGCCAGAGCGGAGGGTTCGTCCATGTTGGTCACCGCAAGCTGCAGCTCCTCGGGCAGGTAGGGAATCTGTTCGATGATCTCGCTGAAGGTGTTCTGGACGTTGCGGGTGAGCGCCTGGAGCTCCTGCGTCTCCTCCATCTGATCCGGCAGAGCTTTGACCTTGGCCACCAGATAGGGCTTCTCGGAGATATACGGACCGACCTCGACCCTCTCACCACCCTGCACCAGGATCCGCAGCGTCCCGTCGGGAACCTTGAGCATTCGGGCGATCGTGCCTGCGACGCCGACCGGGAAGAGATCGGCCGGTCCCGGTGTGTCGTTCTCGGGATCCTTCGAGGCGACCATCGCCAGCATGCGGTTGCCCGATAGGACATCGTCGATCAACTTGATCGACCTCTCCTGGCCCACGGCGAGTGGCGTCAGTTGGTCCGGGTAGGTGACCGTCTCTCGCAATGGCAGGACGGGCAAGGCGTCGGGTAGAGGCACCTGGGTCCGGACTAGCTCGTCCACGTCCGGGAGCTCGACCACCTCCAGTTGCGGGATCTCCTGAACCTCGTCGTCGGCGCGAATCACTGTTCGCCTTGATCTGCCCGCTGAACCGGTACCCGCTTCACAGCTCTGGACTTCACCGGCAGCTCGACGTTGAGTACACCGTCCTCGTAGGTGGCCTCGGCTCGCTCAGGATCGACCTCGATCGCGAGCTCGATCACCCGACGGAACGGACCGGACGGCAACTCCACCTGCTGATAGCTGCGACCGGAGGTCTCCCGCTGGGGCTTCTCGCCGCTGATCACCAGGGTCCTGCCACGCACCTCGAGGTTCACGGCAGAGACCTCGACCCCCGGGATCTCAGCACGGACCACCGCGACCTCCGGCTTGTTGCCTCCCAGGTAGTAGACGTCGACCCTCGGAGCGAATCCGACCGGGCGGCGCTGTGTGCGCAATCCGGGGCGCTCCCAGAAATCGACCAGCAGCTCGTCCATCTCGAGCCTGACGCGGGTGAAATCGGCGAATGGGTCTTTCTTCGGCATCTGTAAAGAGGATAGAGAGGCGTCGATCAGAGCTCGACGGTCTCACCTTCGGCGGCGAGGATCACCTCGGCTCCGTATCCGGCCTCGGCCTCTGACCGGACCTGATCCGGGTCCAGTTCGTCGGAGAAGTGGGTGATCATCACAGCGCCGACCTCGGCCTTTCCCGCGAGTTCACCCGCTTCGCGAGCGGTCATGTGTCCCCGCTCGTCCTCGGGTTCGTCTCCCTGCTGGGCCAAAGTCGCCTCGACGGTCAGCAGATCGGCCCCCTTGGCGAACTCGATCAACTCGTTGTTCGGTCGGCAGTCCGCCCCATGGACGATTCTCGAGCCGTTGGCCGTGACGAGCGAGATCGCGTAGGTCTCGATGTAGTGGGGTACCGGTTGGAAGGTCACGGAGATGCCACCGACTGAAATCTCACCATCCGGCTCGTACTCGTTCACCTCGAAGGCGGTTGCGAGCAACTCCTCGCTGCCCCATGCCCCCGTCACGCGACCGAAAGCGTCCGTCGAGCCGGGAGGACCCCACAACGCTGGTCCAGCGGAACCCGCGATCGGCATCTCCCCGGAATGAACTCGACTCGGTGAGTAGTTGAGTGCATAGGAGAACGGGATCAGGTCCAACCAGTGATCGGCGTGGAGATGGCTGACCACAACTGCATCGATCGCCGAGTAGTCCGGCATCCGTTCACGAAGCTTGCCGAAGACACCGTTGCCGCACTCGAGCAACAGCTGCGTCTCCTGCTCCTCGACCAGGTAGCCGGAGCAGGCTCCCCCGGTGTCTTCCCAGGCCGGGGACTTCCCGAGGACCGTGAACCTCACTTGACCGATTCGCTCCGCATAGAAAGAACATGAAACCGCACCGGAGTGCCGAACGCGCAACCGGGGTGGCGTTTCCCGCCCCCGGCGCCTGGGTCAGGTCAGCGGACCTGTCGAAGCGGAGTCGCCCGGGTCACGCATCAGCAGCGTCGGCTGCCGTGGCGGCACGAGTCCCTCCGGGGAATCGAGCCTGAAGGTGGGACAGGGCTCATCGAGGCCGAGTGCGCAGAGACCGCGAGCATCGAAGAAGCAGTCTGCACAGGTGTAGGCCTTCTTCCTCTTCCGGGGCTGGCTCCTGACTGGCGCCTGCTTCTGACTGCTGTCTGCCGCGGGTTTGGGGCCAGCGACAGCCGCTCGACCTCGGGTCAAGTGGAATTCTCCTCTCGCTACTTCGACTGTGGGGGTGAGACGATCGCGCCGGGTCTCTCCGACGCCGCGGGATCATGTCACCTGAGCCAACGGGGCGCCAGAGCCGTTTCCGCAAATGACGGCCTATTTTTTCGCCGCAGTGGGGCTAAGATTGATTCTCGATGGCAACCGACCGGACCTCACAGCTTTCTGCATCGCCACCTCTGTTCAAGAGCAGGTTCCTCGACTTCTTCTCGCGCGTCCATCCGATCGTGCCTCTGGTCTTCTTCGGACCGATCGTGGTCGGCGGAGTGTGGCTTGCAATCGACCACGGACTCAGCGCCTTGGGGGCCGCAGGAATGTTCGCTGTGGGAATCGCGGTTTGGACGCTCTCCGAGTACTGGCTCCACCGGCTCCTCTTCCACTGGCAACCGAAGATCCCGGGTGGCGATCGCATCCACTTCATCATGCACGGGGTCCATCACGACCATCCGAACGATCCGATGCGTCTGGTCATGCCGCCTGCGGTCAGCATCCCGATGTCCGCGGTGTTCGCTGGTGCCTTCTACCTGATCTTCGGCGACCCGCTCGCTTTCCCGGTCTTCTCGGGCTTCATCGCCGGGTATCTGGTCTACGACTACACCCACTACCACGTGCACCATCACCGGCCGCGAACCGCCTTCGGCAGGCGACTGCGAGAGCACCACATGCGCCACCACTTCCAGGATCACCGATTCGGATACGGGGTCTCCTCTCCGCTCTGGGACGCGATCTTCAGGACCATGCCGCGAAGCCGCAAGGCCGAGCGGTCCGACTCGGAGCCCGGCTCGACTACAAACGAGCGCTGACTCAGACGACCCGCGAAGCGGGTTCGAGTCCGTCGACAACCGCGATCGCGTTCTCTGCTGCGAGTCTTGCCATGCCGTCTCGCGAGATATGACTGGCCGATCCGATGTGGGGCAGGAGGACGCAGCGCGGTGCGCTGAGGAGGCTCTCCGGCACCGCCGGCTCTCCGTCATACACATCCAGACCGGCAGCCGCGAGCCGCCCTTCCTCCAGGGCCTCGGCAACTGCGTCCGAGTCGACGAGAGTCCCGCGTGAAGTGTTGATCAGGACTCCCTCGGGACCGATCAGCTCCAGCTCGCGCCTTCCGATCATGCCCCTGGTCCCCTCGCCTCCCGGTGCGTGGATGCTCACTACCTGCGAGCGACGGAGGAGATCCTCCAGATCGGTCCAGCCGAACCCGAACTGCTTCTCCGCCTCGACCTTTCGGCTCGAGGCCGTGTAGAGCACCTCGGCTCCGAGGGCGGAAACCATCTCGGCGTATCGCAGGCCGATACGGCCCAGGCCGACCACGCCCACCGTGGCTCCTCGCAGCTCTAGGCCGAGATACGCACCGGGATTCCAGCCGGTCCACAGTCCGCTTCTGAGATCTCTCTCGGCGTCGCCTGCCAGACGGCCGGCTGAGAGGGTCAGCATCAACGCCAACTCCGCGGTGGCCTCGGTCAGTACTCCGGGTGTGTTGGTGACGACTATCCCCCGATCGCTGCAGGCCTCGAGATCGACGTGGTCGTACCCGACCGCGAAGTTCGAAACCACCTCCAACTGCTCTCCACAGAGGTCGAGCAACTCTCCGTCCACGGGAACGCTCGGATCGGGAACCAGAGCGATCGCGCCAGGGACCATCTCCTCGAGTTGCTCCCGGGTGACATCGAGTCCGCCCTGGGATACCTCGAACCGCTGCTCGAGCAGCTCGAGTCCGGCAGGCAGAAGCACCCTCGCAACCACCGCCTTTCCCGATTTGTTCTGCAAGGTAACCACCTTCGGCTAGCCGTTAACGGTTATGACAAAACGCTTTTCTGCTATGAAATTCGGGGCGGAAGTCGACAGGTGGCTACGGTTGGACGTACCCCCACTGTTCGCATCGCTCAAAAGCAGACACAACTCAGAGTCGCTCGGGACAACGGGGGACGGTGAAAGGAGATTCATGCCAGCAGGTTCGCAGACTTTGGACAAGGCGAGAGCATTGCTCGAGCAACGGCGCAAGGAGTTGCACGAGGAGCTCCGGCAGGTGGAGACGGCTCTCTCAGGCCTCGGTGCAGCAGGCCGGAAAGGCCCTGGTCGTCCCCCTGGCTCGGGTGCTGGGAGGACCAAGGGACCAAAGCGCAGGCGTCGCGGTGGAACCCGTGCCGACCAGGCGGTGAAGATCATCAACTCCAGTCCCGACGGCATCGGCGTGGCGGAGGTCGCGAAGCAGATGAAGCTGAACGCTCCCAACTACCTCTACCGGGTGCTCCCTGAGCTGGAGGCCGAGGGCAAGATCCGCAAGCAGGGAAGCACCTACTTCCCTGGCAGTTGAGGGACCTGTCGGGCCCCGCCCGACAGGACTGTCTGAACCGGTACTAGATCAGGCCCAATTCCTCTACGGCCTTGCGCTCTTCGGTGAGCTCGGCCGCAGATGCATCGATGCGCTCGCGGGAGAAATCGGGGACGTCGAGGCCCTCGACGATCTTCCACTGGCCGTCACTGCAGGTGCAGGGGAAACCGGAGATCAGCCCATCCGGCACCCCATAACTGCCGTCTGACGGAACGGCCATCGATACCCAGTCGTCGGCGGGCGTTCCGAGATGCCAGTCACGCAGATGATCGATCGCGGCGTTGGCTGCCGAGGCGGCGCTCGAAGCACCCCTCGCCTCGATGATCGCCGCACCGCGGGTCGCCACGGTCGGAATGAACTCATCCGCGATCCAGGCCTCGTCTGCGACCTCGTCCCAAGCGGACTTGCCGTCGACCTTGGCATTGACCAGGTCCGGGTACTGAGTGGTCGAGTGGTTGCCCCAGATCGTCATCTGTGTGACATCCGAAACCGTCTTGTCGGTGTGCTCGGCGAGCTGTGCAATTGCGCGGTTGTGATCGAGCCGAACCATCGCGGTGAAGCGTTCCTTCGGAACATCAGGAGCGTTCGACATCGCGATCAGGCAGTTGGTGTTGGCCGGGTTGCCGACTACGAGGATCTTCACGTCATCGGCTGCGCCGGCGTTGATCGCCTCGCCCTGCGGGCGGAAGATCCCACCGTTTGCCTCCAACAGATCGGAGCGCTCCATACCCTGCTGACGCGGCCGCGAACCGACCAGAACGCCCACATTCACACCATCGAAGGCCTTGGTTGCGTCGTCGGTTATCTCGATTCCCGAGAGCGTCGGAAAGGCACAGTCATCGAGCTCCATCGCCGTTCCTTCGGCAGCCTTGACCGCATCGGGTATCTCGAGCAGGCTGAGGTGGACGGGCTGGTCGGGGCCGAGCATCTCTCCGGCGGCGATGCGGAAGAGGATTGCGTAACCGATCTGACCGGCGGCGCCGGTGACCGTGACCTTAAGGGGTGACTTCTCGCTCACTTTGTCTCCTTCATTTGGTCGATGACAGCGTCTGCGAACTCCGAGGTACCGACAGCCGTGGGGTCGTCGCGATCCGGCTTCAGGTCATAGGTGACCTTGTCGCCCTCGGCGATCACGGCGGCGATCGCCGCCTCCATGCGGTCTGCGGCATCGGCCTCTCCGAGGTGACGCAACATCAGCACCCCCGAGAGCATCAGAGCGGTGGGGTTGACCTTGTTCTGGCCCTTGTACTTGGGAGCGGAGCCGTGGGTGGCCTCGAACATTGCCGCTTGAGTGCCGATGTTGGCGCCAGGGGCAAGCCCGAGACCACCGATCATCCCGGCGCCCAGATCGCTGACGATGTCGCCGTAGAGGTTCGGCAGCACGATCACGTCGTACTCCTCGGGACGGGAAACCAGTTGATTGCAGAGGTTGTCGATGATCCGGTCCTCGAACTCGATCTCGGGATGACGCTCCGCCACCTTGCGAGCCGTCTCGAGGAAGAGCCCGTCGGAGAACTTCATGATGTTCGCCTTGTGCGCCGCGGTGACCTTCTTGCGGCCGTGCTTCTCGGCGTAGTCGAAGGCCGCCTCCACGATCCGGTCGCTTCCGAACTCGGAGATCGGCTTGATCGAGATACCCGCGTCCTCGCGAACCTCCACGTCCATGCCCGCGAGGAACTCGCGCAGTTTCGCGTTGTCCTCGCTTCCTCGCTCGAACTCGATACCTGCATACAGGTCCTCGGTGTTCTCGCGGACGATCACGATGTCGACCTGATCGAAGTGGGAGCGCACTCCCGGGTAGAGCTTGCAGGGCCTGAGGCAGGCGTACAGGTCGAGTTCCTTGCGCAGCTGGACGTTGATCGACCTGAAACCGGACCCGACGGGTGTGGTGGTCGGACCCTTTATCCCTACCTTCGTCCGACGGATGGATTCCAGGGTGCGCTCCGGGAAGGGATCACCCTCGGCTTCGTAGACATCCTCGCCGGCCGGGTGTTCATCCCACTCGAACTCGACACCGGTCGCCTCTAGAACGCGTCGGGTCGCCTCGATCAGTTCGGGGCCGGTCCCGTCGCCCGGAATGAGTGTGACTTCGTGAGTCATCAGAGGCGATGGTATCCACAGAGGGCCTGACGGGTCCGGCTCGCCGCCGGTGGATTCACAGCCAGCGCTGATCGAGGCGCCGGACCAACCCCTCCGTGAGACGGATCGCATCGGCGAGAGTTCCGTAGTCGATCCGGTCTGGGGTGTCCGTCTTCCAGTGGTAGTTCGCCGGTGCCTTGTAGTCGGTCACCGAACACATCGAGATGGTCGGATACCCGGCGACCAACGACTCGAGGCCGTCGGTTCCGTTGTGCAGCCGCAGGTTCGGGTAGAGCCAGATTCCGAGCTCGCGGGCGATCTCCTCGGTCATCTCGATCAGGTCCGCCGGGTACTCGTGCATCTTCAGGAAACCCTCACCGTGGAGGAGGTTCAGGTGTGGCGATCCAAGGGTGTCCACGCAGCAGAAGAAGGTGCTCTCCGGAGGCAGTTCGGGGAAATGCCGCTCGCCGAACGCCTTCATCCCCTCGCTGAAGGACTCCTCCGAACCTGTGGAGACCAACATCACACGAAGCTTCTCGGTGGGCCTCTCCTTCAGCGCTCTCGCCAGTGCCAGCAGGAGGACCACCGCGGTCCCGTTGTCGTTGGCGCCGGGTACCGCCGGGCGGGCACCGATGTCCGCGAACACGGGCACAGCGCCAGCCGAGAGGAAGGTTCCGATCTTGGTCAGCAGACGGCTGCCGATCAACGAACCCAGAGCCACGGCGACCGGGCCGCCGAGGACCGGGAACATCATCGGGGGGCTCGTCTCGGCGTCGTCCCAGAGGATGGGGAATCGCCTGGAGAGGTTGTCGGGAACCGCGGGGTGGAACAGCAGCCCGGCGTGCGCGGAGTCGTGGTGGGCGACGATCACGATGGTCTTCTCGGCATCGGGGGGACCCAGTTCGGCCACCACGTTGTGTGTAGGCCGTTTTGGAAGCAGCTTGCGGATCCACCGTGGCCCTGGCGGGTAGTCGCTGGCTATCCCCGCTGCGGCTGCTCCTGCGAGACCCGCGGCAGCGAGTCGCCCTTTGCGTGTTCTCGCCTTCAACGACGCGATCCCGGCGAGCGCGCCGGCCGCTACCCCCAAACCGAGCGGCCACCAGTATGTGCCGTGGACCTGCTCCACCTCCACTCGACCCTCGACCCTCTCGTCGGCGAGGCGCTCGACGATCCATGCAGCGGCATCGTGCTCACCCTGGGTGGCGGACTCGCGGTCGAACTCGCACAACTGGTCGAGCATTTGCCTCAGCCACTCCCGATCGAGGTGGGGGGAAACCTGCGATGAGGCAGCGGAGGTGGCGACGGGGGTCTTCTCGGAGTCACTCATCGGGGAACCAGAGGCTACCCCCGATGGTCGGCAGCAGGGACCGAAGGCCCTCACCCGTAAGATCAGTGGCGATGGGAGCAACCGGTCAAGGCGGCCTCACCCTGTTCCGCTTTCGCGGCATCCGAGTCTCGGTGGACTACTCGTGGTTCTTCGTCCTCTTCCTGGTCATCTGGTGGCTGTCTGGCTTCTACCGGGACGTCCTCGGTCCGGGCACCTCGGATCTGCTCCCCTACCTGCTCGCCCTGGTCAGCGCGCTCCTCTTCTTCGCGTCGATCCTGTTGCACGAGTTCGGACACGCCTTGGTTGCACTGAGGAACGGGATAGGTATCGATGGCATCACCCTCTGGCTCTTCGGGGGCGTGGCCAGGATGGAGCGCGACACCGACTCTCCCGGAGTCGAGTTCAGGGTCGCGGTCGCCGGCCCCTTGGTGACCCTCGCGATCGCCTTCATCTGCACCGCGATCGGAGTTGCCCTGACCGGTCCGGAGGAGTTCAGGCGGGCAGCTCTCACCGAAGGCAACACCGCGATCGGCGCCGTTCCGGCGGTTCTCGGATGGCTCGCATCGATCAACATCCTGGTCCTGATCTTCAACCTCGTCCCAGCCTTCCCGCTCGATGGAGGTCGCATCGCGAGGGCGATCGCCTGGAAGAAGACCGGCAACCGCGCCAGTGCCACCCGCTTCGCTGCGCGTCTCGGACAGATCTTCGCCTACGTCCTGATGGGGCTTGGTCTGCTCTCGCTGATCAACGGAAACGTGGTCGGAGGAGTCTGGCTGGGCGTTCTCGGATTCATCCTCAACAGCTCCGCCAAGGCAGCGGTCGCCCAGAGCAAGGTCGCCTCGAAGGTCGAGGGCATCTCGGTCGCCGACCTGATGGATCCGGGTCCGCCGGTGATCCCGGCCTCGGCGAAGCTCGCCACGGCCCTCGATGACTTCTTCAACCCGTATGGCTGGCCGTGGTTTGCGGTCACCGATCCCGACGGACGGTTCCTGGGTCTACTCGCTGAGGAGACGGTCCGAAACGTCCCTCCCGCTCAACTCGAGACCGAGCTCGTCGCCGACCACATGGCCGCCGATGGAGGCGAGGCCCACATGGCGATCAAGGCCGAGGCGCCGCTCGAGGACGCGCTCGACCGTGAGGAACTCCCGAGGCTCGGTGGGCTGATGGCTGTCGACTCCGATGGCCGCGTGGTCGGGTTGCTGACTGCCCAGGCGGTTCAACGCTCGATGGGCGCTGACGGTCAGTGGCCAGCGGTCTGAGTCTCACCGCCACATTTGTGATCTGAGTCACTCGATCAGCCGACCCGACCGGCGGGAGCGTGTGGCGGTGGGATATCATCGCTGTCGATGCCAACCCACGACGTACTCGTCATCGGTGCCGGTCTCGCTGGACAGCGTGCGGCACTCGCCGCTGCCGAGGAGGGTGTGTCTGTTGGAATCCTCAGCAAGGTCCACCCGGTCCGCTCTCACTCCAACGCGGCTCAGGGCGGGATCAACGCCGCCCTCCAGGAGGACGACACCTGGGAATCCCACGCTTTCGACACGATCAAGGGCTCCGACTATCTCGCCGATCAGGACGCGGTCGAGGTCATGTGCCGCGAGGCACCCGAGGAGCTGCTCTACCTAGAGCATCTCGGAGTCACCTTCCATCGCAACGAGGAAGGCAAGATGGGTACCCGCGCATTCGGTGGCGCATCGGCAGCCCGCACCTACTACGTGGCCGATATCACCGGCCAGGCGATCATGCACGTTCTCTACGAGCAGTTGATGAAGGCCTCTGGCGAGGTTGCGCGCTACGAGGAGTACTTCTGCACCGCCCTGGCCCTCGATGATGCGGGCCGCTGCGTCGGTGCCGTCTCGCGGAACGTGCGCGACGGATCCATGGAGCTGTTCAAGGCGAAAGCCGTGATCCTCGCCACTGGCGGCAACGGGCAGGTCTGGAAGCCCAGCACCAACGCTCTGATCTGCACCGGCGACGGAATCGCGATGGCCTATCGGGCCGGAGCGAAGTTGATGGACATGGAGATGATCCAGTACCACCCCACCACCCTCGCCAAGAAGGGCTTCCTGATCACCGAGGGCGCCCGCGGCGAAGGTGCTCATCTGCTCAACGCCAAGGGAGAGCGCTTCATGGAGAAGTACGCACCCAACAAGATGGAGCTCGCCTCGCGTGACGTCGTGTCGCGCGCCGAACAGACCGAGATCGACGAGGGTCGTGGGTTCCCGGACGGGACCATCGCCCTCGACATCACCGTGGTTCCGAAGAAGCGAATCCTCGAAGCTCTCCGTGAGATCGTGCTGGTCGGGCGTGACTTCGCCGGCGTCGACATCACGAAGGAGCCGATCCACATCAAGCCTGGCAACCACTACACGATGGGCGGGGTCAAGACCGACTTCGACGGCCGCACCGACGTGGAGGGCCTGTACGCAGCCGGCGAGGTCGCCTGTGTCTCGGTCCACGGAGGAAACCGACTCGGTGCCAACTCGCTGCTGGACACGCTGATCTTCGGTCGTCGTTCCGGAGTGCACGCGGCCGACTACGTGAAGGGCCGCGAGGAGCCGGTGGTCTCTCAGACGCTGCTCGACGACGAAGAGGCGAAGATCGCCGAGATAGTCGGTCGCGAGCGTGGCAAGGGCCGCAGGGTGTCGGAGATCCGCGATGAGCTCGGCGCGGTGATGGACAAGCACGTCGCCGTCTTCCGGGACGCCGAAGGCCTGCAGACCGCCCTCGAGACCGTTCGCCGCCTGCGCGAGGAGGCATCCTCTTGCTACATCGATGACGACGGCCACATCTTCAACCAGGACGTGATCGGCGCGGTAGAGCTCGACTTCATGCTCGACAACGCACTGGCCACCTGCGTGGCGGCGATCGAGCGAACAGAGAGCCGCGGTGCCCAATACCGGACGGACTTCCCAGACCGAAACGATGACGAGTGGCTCAAGCACATCGACCTGACCGTCAACGGTGGAGACCCGACCGTCAGTTACTCAGAGGTGAAGATCACCGACTGGCAGCCGATGGAGAGGACCTACTAGGCGATGGCGAAGTTCAGCCTCAAGGTCCGGCGGTTCAAGCCAGAGCCGGGTGAGGGTCCCTACTGGGAGAACTTCGACGTCGACCTCGACCCTGATCTCTCCGTCCTCGACGGGCTGCTCCAGGTTCGCGATCAGCAGGACGGCTCTCTCTCGGTCCGCTGCTCGTGCAAAGCGGCGATCTGCGGCTCCTGCGGAGTCAAGATCAACGGCCAGTCCACCCTGGCCTGCAAGACCCGCCTGAGCGAAGCCAAGGAGTGGGCGAACCGCAGCAACGGCAACTCCGAGCCGATCACCATCGAGCCGATGGGGAACATGCCGGTGATCAAGGACCTCGTCACCGACATGGAGTCGACCCACTGGCAGAAGATCCGTCGCGTGACCCCGTGGCTGCTCCCCAAGGGAGATCCTCCCGAGCGCGAGTACATCGTGCCACCCGAGTCGATGATCGACGTCACCCAGACCATGGCCTGCGTCCAGTGTGGTGCCTGCGTATCCGCCTGCCTCTCCATGGAGGCCGACCCCGACTTCGTCGGTCCTGCCGCTCTTGCCAAGGCCTACCGCTTCGTCGGCGACCCCCGCGACGGCGAGCGCAAAGAGCGACTCCACGACCTCGCCCAAGATCCTCACGGCATCTACAACTGCACCCACTGCTTCGCCTGCGTCGAGGCGTGCCCCAAGGGCGTCGCTCCGATGGACCAGATCATGCGCCTGCGCCGGATCGCGGGTCACGACGAGGACATCGACGACGTCAACAACGGTCGCCGCCACGAGCTCGCCTTCGTGAACATCATCGAGCAGAAGGGAACCCTCGACGAGGCTCTCCTCCTGCAGGAGTCCTTCGCCCCCGGCATCAAGGGCAAGCTCAAGCCGCCGAGGGGCGCGATCAAGGCGCTGTTCGACAACATCCCCACCGCGCTTCGGGCCATCCGCTCCGGAAAGGCTAGGAGTGCCGAGAAGCTGGTTCCGGGCATCCACCCCAAGCTTCCGGGCGACGCGCAGAAGCACGTCAAGCGGATCTACGCACACGCCGAGGAGCACAGGATCGAGCTCAACCTCTACATCAAGGGCGAGGAGTTCGGCGGTGGCGACGACAACGAGGCCGAGGAACTGGCCGAGAACGAACTTCAAGGCAAGGAGGGTGCACCCGCATGAGTCCGGCAAAGAATCTCAAGTTCGCCTACTGGCCAGGTTGCGTATCCCGAGGGTTCACCACCGAGTTGCACGGTTCGATGGCCCTGGTAGCCGAGAAACTCGAGATCGAACTGGTCGAACTCGACCGCGCCAACTGCTGTGGAGCTGGCGTGATCGCCGAACACAACCAAGAACTCGCAGACACTCTCAATGCCCGCACCTTCGCGCTCGCCCAGCAGACCGGTCTGCCGATGATGAACATCTGCTCGACCTGCCAGGGCGCCCAGTCCGAGTGCCGCCAGCGCCTCGACGCCGACAAGGCCTATCGCGAACACGTAAACGGCGCGCTCGCCGAAGAGGGTCTCAGCTACGACCCTGAAGGCTTCTCCAACAAGAACTTCCTCTGGGTCCTGGTCGAGGACTACGGACTCCAGAAGCTGAAGAACCGGGTGGTGCGTCCGCTCGAAGGTCTGCGCGTCGGCCCCTTCTACGGTTGTTACGTTCTCAGGCCGCGCCACCGCCTCGGCTACGACCAGCACCCCGAGCGCGATCTGTATCTGGAGAAGGTGATCGAGGCACTGGGTGGCACTGTCGTCGAATACGACGGTGCCCGCAAGTGCTGCGGGTTCCCCGTGATCACGATGAGCCGAGAGGTCTCGCTGCGTCAGGCAGGAACCCACCTCGGTGACGCGATGGACGCCGGTGCCGACTGTTTGGTGACCCCGTGCCCGCTCTGCCACCTCAACCTCGACATGCAGCAGCCCGAGGCCGCCAAGGTGACGGGCAAGGATCTCGACCTCGCGGTACTCCATCTGCCGCAGTTGGTCGGACTCGCGCTTGGAATCGACCCGAAGGAACTCGGTCTCGGCAAACACGTCGCTTCGACCAAGTGGGTCATCGACCGGCTCGAGCCGGTTTCCGCCTGATCCCGACTGGCGTAGCCTTTCGACTAGCGACGGTTCGGTGAGCCACTTGCGCAGACCAGCCGCAGGTTGGTCCAGAATCACCGCATGAACCTCCCGGCCCCACCGATCGCCGCCTCGAGCGAGATCCCGGATGTCTTGCTTTCGCTGTTCATCGTCTTGCTCGCAGCAAAGATCGGCGACGAGATCTTCAAGCGTCTCAAGCAGCCGACCCTGATCGGGGAGATCCTGGCCGGAGTGATCATCGGACCCGCGGTATTCGGGCTGGTCGAACCGAATCAGACCCTCGAGGTGTTCGCTGAGCTCGGAGTGGTCTTCCTTCTCTTCTGGGTCGGGTTGGAGACCAGGCTCTCGGACCTCGCCAAGGTCGGTGGCACGGCTACCCGAGTGGGCGTCTTCGGGATGATCCTTCCCCTGATCGCCGGGTTCTTCGGAGCACGACTGATCGGTGAGAGCACCGAGACCAGTCTCTTCGTTGGAGCGGCACTGGTTGCGACCAGCGTCGGGATAACTTCGGCGGTCCTGCTCGACCTGAAGGCCCTCAAGACCCGAGCTGCGCGAACCATCCTCGGAGCTGCGGTGATCGACGACGTCCTCGCGCTGGTGTTGCTCTCGATCGTGGTCGGCATAGCCGACACGGGCGGCGTCGACGTCTTCTCGCTGCTGATCGTGATCGGATTGTCTCTGGGCTTCCTCGTCTTCGTCGGATTCGGTGGCATCCAGCTGGTTCGGCGGTGGCCAGACATCTTCCACGCGCCGAAGTTCGCCGAATCGCCTCTACTCCCGGCGATCATCCTCTGTCTCGGCCTCGCAGCGATCGCAGCGGAGATCGGCCTCGCGGCGATCATCGGCGCATTCCTCGCCGGAATGATCGTGGCCGAGACCCAGGACAAGCACGACTTCGAAAAGGAGGTCGCGCCGCTCTACGCCTTCTTCCCTCCGTTCTTCTTCGCATTCATCGGTCTGCAGGTGGAACTCTCGGCCTTCGGGGATCCGCTGGTGCTGGTGGCGCTCGTCGCCGTGACTCTGATCGCGGCGCTGACCAAGTTCGCCGGTGCCTGGCTTGGGGCCCGGGCGATGGGAGCGAAAGAAGCGCTGATCGTGGGCGTCGGGATGATCCCGCGCGGTGAGGTGGGGATCATCGTCGCGGGGATTGGGCTGGGCAAGGGCGTGATCGACGGCAACGTCTTCACGGTCATCGTCGGGATGTCGGTGCTGACCACTCTGATCGCGCCGACCCTGCTCAAACGGCTTCTCGAACGGCCCTAGTCGAGGATCGAGGGCGAGGGGACTCGCACGAGGTCCCGCTCGACCAGCGCCTCCGCCAACTGGACGGCGTTGGTCGCCGCCCCTTTGCGGAGGTTGTCACCGACCACCCAAAGGTTGAGTGTGTTCTCGGCCGATGGATCGCGGCGGATCCGGCCGACATAGACATCGTCACTCCCCGCTACCTCCGAGGGCAACGGGTAGACACCGTTAGACGGGTCGTCTGCGACCACCACACCCGGTGCTTCGGCGAGCAGTTCACGACACCGCTCTGGGCTGAGATCGTCTCTGGTCGTGAGGTTGATCGACTCGGCATGCCCGATCTCCACCGGCACTCTTGCGCAGGTCGCGGAGATACCCATCTCCTCTCCCGCTCCGAGGATCTTGCGGGTCTCGTCCATCATCTTGCGCTCCTCGGTCGTGTAGTCGTCTCCGCCCTTGAAGCTCTCGACCTGCGGGATCACGTTGAATGCGATCCGGTGCGGATATATCTCCGGTGGGGTGGGTTCGGAGCCGGCGAGCATCGCCCGTGACTGATCGCGCATCTCCTCCAAGGCCCTGCGACCGGTACCCGAGACCGACTGATAAGTACTGACTACGATCCGCTCCACCCCGACCTCGCGGTGGAGGGGCGCCAACGCGACCACCATCTGCATGGTCGAGCAGTTCGGGTTGGCGACGATCCCCATGTGGGAATCCAGCGCCTCGGGGTTCACCTCCGAGATCACCAGAGGCACCTTGTCGTTCATCCGCCAGAAGCTGGTGTTGTCGACCACCACCGCGCCTGCTGCGACCGCCTTGGGCGCCCACTCTTCGCTGACCGAACCACCGGCCGAGGAGAGAACCAGATCGAGACCTTCCAGAGCGGGCTCCTCCAGCAAGCGGACCTCCAACTCGTCGGAGCCGTAAGTGACCTTGCTACCGGCAGACCGCTCGCTGGCGAGCGGCACTACCTCCGCGGCTTCGAATCCTCTCTCTGCGAGGACCTGGAGGATCGTCGATCCCACTGCGCCGGTGGCTCCGAGGATGCCGATACGCGGGGGATCGGAGGCCATGGCTATTGCTCCGGATCGGGGGTGACCCTGGGGCGGTGCCCCTCGCTGCTCATCGGGTTCTCCTCGAACACGGCACCCGAGCCGAGATCGAATGCGTTGTGGAGAGCCTTTACGGCATCGGGCACGCGGTCGGAGGCGATCACACATGAAATCTTGATCGGCGATGTCGAGATCATCTCGATGTTGATCTTCGACTCTCCGAGCACCTCGAACACCTTGGCTGCCACACCCGGGTGGCTGCGCATACCGGCTCCGACGATCGAGACCTTGCCGATCTTCTCATCGGTTTCTATCCCCTCGGCAGCGTCGAGCGACTCGATCGCCTCGACTGCATCGGTGACGTCACCGCTCTCCACGGTGAAGGAGAGATCGGCTCCTCCCCCATGCGAGACGGGCTCGTTCTGGATGATCACGTCGACGTTCACGTTTGCTTCGGCCAACGCACCGAAGATCTCTCCGGCTACGCCTGGCTCATCGCGGACCCCGGTAAGGGTCACGCGGGCCTCGTTGGAGGAGTGGGTTACGGCTGTTACGAGTGGTCGTTCCATGGTCTCCTGTTCTGCGATAACGAGGGTACCTGCGCCGTCAGAAAAAGAACTCCGACAGTGGATCGGGACACCGTTGTTGCGCGCGTACTCGACCGAGCGAAGCTGCAGGACCTTGGCTCCCGACGCCGCCATCTCGAGCATCTCCTCGTAGGAGACGACCGGGAGCTTACGGGCGTCGGCCACGATCCTCGGGTCAGCGCTGAAGACACCCTCGACGTCCGTGTAGATCTCGCAGACGTCGGCATCGAGGGCTGCCGCGAGCGCGACCGCAGTGGTGTCTGAGCCGCCACGCCCCAAGGTGGTCACGTCGTTGCTCTCGGTCGAGACGCCCTGGAAGCCTGCCACCAGGACGATCGAGTCCTCCTCGAGGGCCTGCCGAATGCGGTCGGCGCGAACGTCGATGATGCGCGCCTTGGTGTGAGACGAGTCGGTGACGATTCCGGCCTGAGAGCCGGTGAGTGAGATAGCCCGGTGACCCAGCTCGACGATCGCCATCGCACAGAGGGCGCAAGAGATTCGCTCTCCGGTGGAGAGCAACATGTCCATCTCCCGCGGGTCAGGTCGCCCGGCGACCTCGCGGGCCATCGCCTCGAGTTCATCGGTGGTCGAGCCGCGGGCGGAGAGCACGGCCACCACCGATCGCCCCTCTTCGCGAGCGGCGACGATCCGCTTGGCGGCGCGCTTCAACTCCTCGGCCCCTGCGACCGAGGTGCCCCCGAACTTCATCACCACGAGCTCGCGCTCGACTTCTTTCGGACTCTGGACGGCTTCCATCATCGGACGAGGATAGGCCAGCCACTCAGGACCACGCGGGCGGTCGATGGCGACAGCGTCTCGCTTATCCTTGGAACCCAGAGCGCCCCCTCGCCATGAGTCGACTCGGATCCTTCACATTCTCGAAGCGCCGCTGGGTGCTGGTCGTCGCAGTCGCCTTCTTCGTCGGCGCGGCCCTCTACGGAGGGAACGTCGCGAGTTACCTGGCTCCCTATGGCGCCAAGGATCCCGACACCGAGAGCATCCAGACCGACGATGACCTTCAGACAGCCGGCTATCGCTCGGCTAGCGTCGTCGTGCTGGTCGAGGATCTCGATGTAACGACCGCCGCTGGGAAGCGTCAGCTCGCAGGGTTGCAGGAGAAGATCTCCGCCGATCCAGCCGTGGAAGGGTCGACCGGATGGCTGCAGACGCGCTCTGACGATTTCGTCTCCCGAGACGGCGACGCGACCTACCTCGCGGTAACGCTGAAATCGACCGACGACGGGCAACTCCAGGACGACGCCGAGCACCTCGCCAGCCTCCTAGCCGACGAACCAGGGGTGAAGGTCGGAGGCAGCGCTCTCGGCCAGAAACAGGTCAACGACCAGATCGAGGAGGACCTGCGTCGCGCGGAGTTGCTGGTCTTCCCACTGCTCTTCTTGCTCTCGCTGCTCTTCTTCCGGAGCCTGATCGCCTCGGCTCTGCCCCTGCTGATCGGTGCGATCGCGATCGTCGGGACCTGGCTCATGCTGAGGGCGGTGAACGAGGCGGTCTCGATCTCGGTCTTCGCCCTCAATCTCACGATCGGGCTGGGGCTCGGTCTGGCGATCGACTACAGCCTCTTCATCGTCTCCAGGTTCAGGGAGGAGATCGAAAAACACGGTGCCGGCAGACAGGCGCTGATCAGGACCCTTCAGACCGCAGGCAGGACCGTTCTGTTCAGCTCGATCACCGTTTCTGCTGCCCTCGCCTCGCTGATCGTCTTCCCGCAGCGATTCCTCTACTCGATGGGGATCGGGGGGTCGCTGGTTGCCCTGTTCGCAGCGCTGATCTCACTCACGGTCTTGCCGGCGATCCTCGCCGTTCTCGGTGAGCGAGTCAACTCGTTGGCGCCGAAGTTCCTCCAGCGCCGTACCGCCAAGGAAGCCAGCACCGATACCAACGGCTTCTGGTACCGACTGGCCAAGTGGGAGATGTTGCGTCCGGTGATCGTTGCCGGTGCCTGCACCGTGCTGCTTCTCTTCCTCGCCAGCCCCTTCCTCAAGATCAAGTTCGGCGATGTCGATGCCCAGGTCCTGCCGAAGGATGCGAGCGCACGCCAAGTCGACGACTTCATCCGGGCCGAGTTCCCGCCCTACAGAGACACACCGGTGCTGGTCGTGGTCAGCGGCGGAGAGGAGGCAACGGCAACGGTTACAGCGCAGGTCCAACGACTCCCCGGCGTAGCGGCCGTGTATCCCCCTCGACCGGTCGGCTCCGCAGGCTCTCTGATCGAGGCGGTCGCTCGCTACCCGTCCACCGACGACCGCAGCGCGGATCTGGTTCAGGAGATCAGGGACCTCCCAGAGCCACCGGGCGCCGAAGTGAGAGTCACGGGCGCCTCGGCGAGATTCGTCGACTTCCAGAAGAGCCTCTTGGAGCATCTGCCTATTGCCGCTGCGATCATCATCGTCTCGACCCTCTTGGTGCTCTTCCTGATGACCGGGTCGGTGGTGCTGCCGCTGAAACAGTTGCTGCTGAACGTGCTCAACCTCGCTGCGGTCTTCGGGATCCTGGTCTGGATCTTCCAGGACGGAAACCTCGAGGGATTGCTCGACTTCGAGAGCCAAGGCAACATCGAGCAGACGATCCCAATCCTGCTTTTCGCCGTCTCGTTCGGCCTCTCCACCGACTACGGCGTCTTCCTCTTCTCACGGATCAAGGAGGCACGTGACGAGGGCGCCACCGACGGCGATGCGGTTGCGGTCGGTCTCGAACGAACCGGCCGGATCATCACCTCGGCGGCACTGCTCTTCGCGATCGCGATCGGCGCCTTCGCGACCTCGCAGATCATCTTCATCAAACTCAACGGCGTCGGTGGAGCGCTCTCAGTACTGATCGACGCGACCATCATCCGCGCCCTGCTGGTGCCGTCGCTGATGGCGCTACTCGGCCAGTGGAACTGGTGGTCACCGCGCTGGTTGAGGCGTATCTACTGGCGATTCGGCTTGAGCGATGGCTGACGACAGCCTCCGTGCGTAATTCCCGCTGGCCGATGGCTATCCTCACCGCCTGATGACGATTGGAGCCGCAGTCCTGCTTATCGCGATCGGAGCGATCCTCCGTTACGCAATCGAGGTCAACTCGGACGTCGTGGACATCCCCACGGTCGGGTTGATCCTGATGATCGCCGGTGGACTCGGGCTCGCGCTTTCGCTCCTCTACGAGCTGATCCGCTCCAACCGCGACGATGACTCGACCGGTGGCGGGCAGCCGCCGCTCTCGGGTGGGTCCGAAGATCCCACTCGTCAGATCCGACGCTAGTCGCCGCTGAGCGAGCGCCTACCTGCGAGGGCCTTGCCGATGGTCACCTCGTCGGCATGCTCCAGATCCGCGCCTACCGGCAGACCGCTCGCCAGACGCGTCACCTTGGTCTTGCCCGCGAGTCGATCGGCGATGTGCTGGGCGGTCGCCTCGCCGGTGGTGGTCGGATTGGTGGCGAGCACCACCTCCTCGATACCCCCCTCATCCACGCGACCGATCAACTCGGCGATCTTCAGATCCTCGGGATCTATGCCGTCGATCGGTGAGAGCGCACCGCCGAGCACGTGGTAGAGGCCCCGATACTCACCCGTCCGCTCGATCGGGATCACGTCCGCTGGTTCCTCGACCACGCAGATAGAGGAGCGATCGCGTCGTTCGTCGGTGCAGATCTGACAACGCGGACCTTCCGAGAGGTTCGAGCAGACCTCGCACAGCCCGACCTTCTCCTTGACCTCGCGTATCGCGTCGGCCAGGGCGAATGCCTGATCCTCGGGGGATCTCAGGATATGGAAGGCGAGTCGCTGGGCGGTCCTTTGACCGATACCCGGCAGCCGCGACAACTCGGCGATCAGACGACTGATCGGTCCCGCGTACAAGGCTCAGGCCACGCTCACAGCCCCGGCAGGCCGGGGAGTCCGCCACCTGCGAGGCCACCCATCTTGGAGGCCGCGAGTTCCTGCGATGCCCGGATCCCCTCGTTGACCGCCGCGTGGATCATGTCCTGGAGGATCTCCGGCTCCGCCGGATCGATCGCCTCGGGGTCGATGGTCAACTCCAGCAGCCGCGTGTCACCGCTCATCTTGACCTTGACCATTCCACCCCCGGCGCTCGCCTCGACCGTCTCGTTGGCCAGTTCCTCCTGGGCCTTCATCATCTGGGCCTGCATCTGCTGGGCCTGCTTCATCAGCTCGTTCATGTTCGGCTGAGCCATCGTTTATCCGACCTCCTCTGCTTCGTCGTTGGTGCTGGTGTCAGGGGCTGCCGGAGCGGAGTCGGTGATCTCCTCGGCGTCGAACTCGTCCTTGAACATGTCCACCACCGCGCCCTCGTCCATCGAATCCACCGTTGCCGAGGCAGAAGGCGCTTCGTCGGCCTCCTCTTCCAGCAACTCGAAGGCCGGACGCAGGGGGACCCCGAAGACAGCGTGGAGGGACTCGGTGATGATCTCGGAATTCTGATCGCTCTCGATCTTCCGCTTGTTGAACTTGGCCGACGATGGGAACCCGATCCTGATCACCGACTTCTCGCTGTCGATCGCGATTGGACGCGCACCGTGGAAGAGGGTCGAGACCATTTCGGAGTTGGAGTCGCGCACGTGCTCCACGACCGCGGGCCAGAGCGAGGTCACCCGCTCGATCTCGATCGTCACCTCGACCGATTCGCCTCCGGCTGGATCGGGAACGGACACCTCATCCTCCACGGGTGCTGAGGGCGGCTCGGCCACCGCTTCAGGCTCCGACCCGGCATCAGCCTCAGCGACCGGGGGCTCGGAAGGAGCTTCAGGGGCTGGCGCGGGGTCTTCGTCCGTCCTGGTCGGTGCCGGGGGCGTCGGTGCGGGTGAGCCCTTTCCGAGGCGAGCCTCGAGGTCCTCGATCCGGCGCGACAGCGCCTCGCGAGAGGGATCGACTCGCGGCTCGGCGATCCTGATCAATGCGATCTCGAGGCTGAAGCGGGGATCGTCTCCCGCGCGCATCGCCGAGATCGCGTTGGATAGGACGTCGATCGCTCCCACCAGTTTGGCCTCGCCGATGGTCTCGGCCTGTCCTGCGAGGCGGGCTGGATCCGACGCGGTGACTGTGAAGGCCGCTGGGATTCCGCCGGTGGTCTTGCAGACCAGCAACTGGCGGAGGTGGGCGACCAGATCGGCAGCGAAGCGCGAAGGATCTCGGCCCGAGGACGAGAGTTTCTCGACCGCCTCGAGCGTGGCCTTGGCGTCTCCGGCACCGAGCGCATCGGTGGCCTCGAAGATCAATTCGGCATCGGCGGCTCCCAGCAGGTCGGCCACAGCCGAGGCCTCGATCGAATCCCCGCCGAAGGCGACCAGTTGGTCGAGCGTGCCGAGCGCGTCGCGGAAGCTGCCGGCAGCAGCGCGGGCGACCAGCGCCACCGCCGCGTCCTCGATCGAGATGCCCTCGCTCTCGGCGACGCGCTTCACCACCTCGCCGATCTGCTCTGGCGTAGGCCGCTGGAAGTCGAAGCGCTGGCAGCGATCGGCGATGGTCGGCATCACCTTCTGGGGCTCGGTCGTAGCGAGTACGAAGACGGTGTTGGGCGGGGGTTCTTCGAGCGTCTTCAGGAAGGCGTTCCACGCTTCCTTGGTGAGCATGTGGGCCTCGTCGAGGATGTAGACCTTCCAGTGGCCCTCGGCTGGCGCGTAGCCAACCCGATCGCGCAACTCGCGGATGTCGTCGACCGAACGGTTGGAGGCTGCGTCCATCTCGATCACGTCCATCGAGTTGCCGCGCTCTATCGCAAGGCAGGCCTCGCACTTGCCGCATGGCGTGAGCGTCGGGCCCTGCTCGCAGTTGAGAGACCGGGCGAGGATCTTCGCCATCGAGGTCTTGCCGGTGCCGCGGGAGCCGACGAACAGATAAGCGTGGTGTACGCGGTTTCCCTCGATCGCGTTCGAGAGCGTCTTCACCACGTGCTCCTGGCCAACTACGTCGGCAAAGGCCTGAGGGCGGTGACGGCGGTAGAGGGAGGTCGACTGCTCGGACATTGCTGAGAGCGAGTCTATCCGCGAGGGCGGCAGTGGCCACCTCACGGTCTGCCCAACTTGCGGACAGGACCGTGCACCCGATCTCGGAGTGAGGCTCTCGGGTGCCATCGTTCGTTACGGCTCGAGCCAGGCTTGCCTGCATCACACACCGGCGTTCGCTTAAGGCTGCTTCCTTCCGGATCTGACCTGGTTCACGGACCGGCGCTGCGCAGGACCTGGCCGTCAACGCCTCCCGGACGCGGGCGACACCGAGGGCTTCGACCCCTCCTTCGGGGATTCAGCCCCGCTAGAGCGGATTGCGGGTGACAGGGCACCGCTACCTCCCCGCCTAGCACGGTCCGAAGGGGAGGTTAGAGGCTGAGCGACGACAGGGTGCTGGCTCAGGGGCCGAGGCGCTGGATCGTCCAGCCGCCGCTGCCATCGGGCGTGTAGGTGAAGCGGTCGTGCAGGCGGCCGATCCGGCCCTGCCAGAACTCGATCACATCAGGCTCGAGTACGTAACCGCCCCAGTTCTCGGGCCGGGGCACGTCCTCTTCACCGGCGAAGCGCTCCTCGGCCTCGGCCAGGCGCCGCTCGAGCTCATCGCGGTTCTCGATCGGCTGGCTCTGCGGCGAGGCCCAGGCTCCGAGCCGATGCAGCGGTGGGCGCGAGAGGTAGTAAGCGTCAGACTCCTCGGCGGTTGCTCTCTTCACCGTGCCGCGGATCCGGACCTGCCGGTCGAGCTCTCTCCAGAACAGACACAGTGCGGCCACTCCCTGACCGTCGAGCTGGGCGGCCTTGTTGGAGTCGTAGTTGGTGTAGATGCGAAAACCGTCGGGACCATGGCCCCTCAACAGGACCATCCGGGCGTCGGGCATGCCCTGCGCGTCCACCGTCGAGAGACAGATCGCCTCGGGCATCGGAACCTTGTCGGCCGCGTACTCCCACCACGCGTCGAACTGCTCGAACGGATCGTCCGCCAGATCGGATCGGCTGAGGGTGAGATCGTCTTCGCGGTGGGCTGCCATCTGCAAGGCATGATGCCGGATACGCACCCGCGGGGAGGATTCCGGGCGGTGACCGCGGAACTCTCTCGTATGGTGAGTGTTAGTGGAACCTAACGATGCTTCGTAGACGCACCGAAATCCGACCGTTATTGCTGCTCGCCGCGGCGATGTTGTCTCTCTGCCTGCTCCTGCCATCGAGCGCAGGAGCCGTGATCAAGAAGACGGGCTGGGTCAAGGACGTGACCCTCACCGAGTACTACCCGACGCCAGAGAAGTGGTTCGTCGGCAAGAAGATCAATGCGCCCGGCCTCACCGACAAGCACCGTGCGGACTGGCTCTACTCGGCCTACGGCCTGCCGATGGAAGGGAGCGGGATCGGTCTCGACGGGCGGACCTACCACTACGCAGACGGCTACGACGTTCCCTGGGTCGGCAAGAACGGCAAGCGCGACGGCAGCTACTACTGGCTCGATGTCGGGTGGCGCAACAAGAAGGGCGCGGTGACCTTCCCCCTCGAGGGCGGCGGGTGGTCCAACGGACCCGAGGTGAAGAACCGATACAAGTCTCCGAAGGAGCGGGGCGTGCGTTTCCAGGTGGTCAAGTGGCCGATCGGCGCGTCGGGGAAGAAACTGAACTTCTGGGGATCGATCGCGGTCGATCCCGACCTGATCAAGTTCGGCAGCCGTGTCTACGTACCCGCCTACCGCAACAAGCCGGGGGGAGGCTGGTTCGTCGCTGCCGACACCGGCGGAGCCATCGACGGTCGCCACATCGACATCTACCGGCCCCCGCCCAAGAAGAAGGGGATCGGCGGCAACTACTTCTCCTCCAAGCGGATCTGCGTCGTTCCGCCCAAGAAGGCCCTCGGGATCTGCGGCAAGGCCGCAGGTGGAACCGGCGGGGGCACTGGTGGTGGTGGCGGAGTCGGCACCTGATCCAACGCCGGCCCGACTCTTCCGGCTAGCCTTCTCGAACCGAAGATCTCCCGGGCGCGTAGCTCAGCGGGAGAGCGCTCGCCTCACACGCGAGAGGTCGCTGGTTCGAACCCAGCCGCGCCCATCTTCAGGCCGTGTGATACTCCGGTTCTTAGCTCTCGATCATTGGCGCGGTAGCTTCTGCGATACCGGATTGAGACTGCTTCAGGAGGCCAGCTGTAACTACCTGTGTGTCCTCGTAGACGTCAAACGATTGGGCCTTGCCCCACTTAAGGCCAATGACGTGACAGCCAGGGTTGACGTAGTTGTCACCGTTGAGGAGCGTGGTGGTCGCCACCCAGCGAGCGACGACCGTTGTGTTCCATGGTGGCCCCTTTACAAGTACGTCTGTGACGTCGAACTTGAGATCCGGAAGCACCGCACCAACTCGTCTGAGCCATCGCTCCAAGGCCTCTTTGTCATGGCGCGTTCCACCAAGTGCGTTGTTGCCTGCAAAATGATGGGTCAAGTTTGAATCAGAGATCCCGGCTAGAACCTGGTCATAGTCGTGATCTTGAACAGCCAGAAATGTTTCGCGAACTTTTTTGGTGACGATTAACTTGTAAATCATTCGTAATTAGACCTTTCGCCTGGACGTAGAAGTGACTAATGACCGAGATCTGTTGACCGCGGATGGTTTCAGGCGATGCGGCGGGTAAGAGACCGCTCTCGTCGTTAAGGACCCCGCCGACCGGCTCGGTCACGCGTAGCAAGCTGCCTGCGGCACAGCTCGGGGCTGTAGAAACCCTGTAGCAAACACCCCGAATCGCCCGCCAACACGGCTGTTCGAACCAGCCGCGCCCATCAAAAACCAGGAACCTTGCGGGGTGGTTCCAGCCGGCCTCTGCCAATGGATAGGAGAGAGGCAGTAGCACCTCGCCTGGTACTTTGGACGCGTTATGACGGTTGTCGCAATCGCTATCTCGGTGCTGTTGGCACTTGTCTTCGCCCAAGCTGGCCAGAACAAGTTCAGCGGGAGCGAACTCGCCGAGGTCTGTCCGGGACACCTCGGGATCACGCCCGGCACTTATCGGCTGGTCGGCGTGCTCGAAATCCTCGCAGCGATCGGATTGATCGTCGGGGTCATTGCCGCTCCGGCGCTCGCCGCCGTCGCCTCGATCGGCCTCGCACTGCTGATGGTGGGCGCGGTGGCCCTGCACCTCCGGGCCGGTGACCCGTTCAGGATCGCGCCAGGCTTCCTCCAACGACGGGCGGAATCGATACGAGGCTGGCTCCCTGCGGCCGCACTCGGGTTGCTGGCGATCGCAAATGCCGCGTTGATCCTGACGGACTAGCCTGAACCGGCCGATGGTTCGATCCCAGCCGTGCCCATGGCATCTGACCTAACCCGTTCTTGGTGACCTCTTGCCGGCATTCTCCAAACCGATTGACTGCCGGCGGGAGGGAAACCATTGCGCCAATGCGGTGTTATTTAAGTTGGATGACAGAGCTAAGCAAGAGAAGCCGATGATGTCTCAGCGTTTTAGCTACGCCACGGGAGCGCTCGTGATGGCCGTTACCGTCGGAGTCTTGGCATTCGCGGCAAGCAGTTCCGCTCAGGCCGGGACAGTCTGGCTATGCAAGCCAGGCATCAAGTCGAACCCCTGTGCCGTGTCGATGGGCAACACGGCCGTCTACTCAGATCGAACCACCAAGAAAGAGACGACGGCAGTGCCGAAGTCGCCGCCCGTCGATTGCTTCTACGTATACCCGACCGTGAGCAACCAGACGACGGGAAACGCAAACTTGCGCATTGATCCAGAAGAGATCGCCGTAGCCCAATCCCAAGCCTCACGCTTTCAGGCGAAGTGCAAGATCTACGCGCCTATGTACAGGCAGTTGACTAGGTCCAGCTCAATGCTCCATGCCGGAACCCCTACGACGCCTGCTGACATGGAACTCCCCTACACCGACGTCAAGGCCGCATGGAAGGAGTACCTCTCCAAGTACAACAAGGGGCGGGGGGTCATTCTGATCGGGCACAGCCAAGGAACAGCCAACCTGACGCGCCTGGTGAAAGAGGAGATCGACCCGGCTTCGAGCGTTCGGCGCAAGCTCGTCTCGGCGATGCTGATCGGCGGAGCAGTCCTCGTGCCTGAGGGCAAGGACGTCGGTGGAAGCTTCCAGCACATTCCGCCCTGCAGGGCTGCCAACCAGACACACTGCGTGATTGCCTACAACAGCTACCTGACCGCGCCGCCCGCGAACGGCCAGTTCGGGATCACGCTGAAGCCTGGGATGCGCGTACTGTGCGTCAACCCCAACGCACTAGCCGCCGGAGCCACCGGCTCGGCACTTCCCTACCTGCCAGCTTCGAGGCTAGCCCCAGTGCTGTCCGCAGCAGGGTTCGCCGCTCCAAGTACTCAATGGGTAAGCCTGCCGGGCATGTACTCGACCCAGTGCAAGTCGAATGCGACCCACACGTGGCTTCAGGTCAGCGATATCGGTCCGGCTGGTGACCCGCGTCCACACCTAACTCAGAGTCTTGGCCCGGCTTGGGGAATGCACATGACCGACATCAGCCTCAACCTCGGCTCGCTGGTCTCGCTGGCAGGCAAGCAGTCTGCAGCATGGAAGCCGTGAGCTACGCGTAGCAAGCCGGAATCAAGCATCTGCGTTTCTGTAGCAAACCAGTAGCAAACACCCCGAATCGCCCGCCAACACGGCTGTTCGAACCAGCCGCGCCCACTGCCAACCGAGGGTGGTTCGAGTCAGCCGGTGAACTGCGGCTTGAGCGAACGCAACCAGACGTATCGGGTCACGATGCGCGCTGTTCCGCCGGCGGGGGTATAGGTCACGCGAACCGTGACCCTCACGCGTCCCCGCTGGCTGCCTCTTCGCGAGCCGCCTTGGCTGCCGCCCGAAGTTGGGCGAAGTCGATGACCTGACCGGCAGCCCCCCAGTTGCCGTTGGGTACCTCACCGATCAGGACCCAGACCCGGAGCGGGTCGGGCTCGCCGCCGTCGGCCTCAAGGAGGAGGTCGGTGACGTCCTTGACGAGCCCGGCCTTTCGCTCCTCGTTCATCGCCCCCTCCGGAACGGTGGCATTGACCCGGTAGATCGGCACGTCGGTCGGTACGCCCGCCCGGTTGACCATCCCTTCGGGCAGCTCGTGAAAGTAGACCCAGCACTGCTGCCGAAAGAAGTCGGTGGCCGGTACGCCTTCCCAGTGCATGAAGGTGGTGGTCAGCTTCTCGGCCAGGTCCTTGCGGGTCGGCTCGTCGATTGCTCCAGTCGGGTAGGTCACGTCTAGACAGGGCACTTGGATTCTCCTATTCGGTTGTTCGTTTGTACTTGCTCGATGACGGGTTTCGGCTTCAGCTTTCCCCGGCTCCGTCTTCCAGGTCTTCAAATCGGGTCGCCCATGGCTCCAGCGGAATCTCCGCGACGTTAATCACGTAGCTGATCGCGTGGTACCAGCCGGATGTGATGCAGAGCTCGATGATCTGCTCGTCGTCGAGGTATTCTCGCAGCCGTCCAAAAAGGGCGTCGTCGATGGTGCTGTCGCCGTGGAGGGCATCGGCCATCGCGAAGACGGCCGCTTCGGCGGGCTCCCACACCGGGTCCTCCGGGCTTCCGCTAACCGTTGACGCGAGATGCTCGTCGGTGAAGCCGAGCGGTCGGCCGAACCCCATCACATGGACTCCCCACTCGTATTCGGCTCCGGTCAGGGCGCAGGTGCGATGAATCATCACTTCCCGCAGCCGGGGCGGAACGAGCCCCTTGCCGAGGATTCCGGCGCCCAGCGGCCTGGAGCGGGAGGCGAGCTCCTCGTGGCGACCGAGCGTGCGGAACAGGGCGAGCGGCTCCACGCCACTGCCCGGCGGCATCCACTTGGCCAGCATCGATTCGGTCTCGGGGTCGTATGGGGGCTCAAGTGCGGCGATCCTCGCCTCTCCGAGGCCGACCGGGATCTCAGGGGTCTCGTCGGTCACCGCGCGAACACGATCTTGATTGCGTCTTCCGTCATCGCCTCGGCCGCATCCTCGAACGGAAGGACCTTGGTGATCAGCGCGCCGGGATCCAGCCGGCCCTGCTCCACGAGCTCGATCACCTCCGGAGCGGTGGCCCGAGCCTGCACGCGGCTGACGTCGTAGGTGATTCCCTTGGCGTACATCGAGGCCAGCGGCACCTCGGTCATCGCCGTCGGGCCGCCGGAGACGCTGGTGCAGTGCCCACAGGCCGACGTGGACCGGAGGGCGAGGTTGCGCCCGGGCGGCAGGGCGCACGCGTCGACGGTGATCGGGAAGCGCTCCTGCCACTTGAACTCCACGAGCTCGTCAAAGGTCAGGGAGACCGTCTCGGCGCCGAAGCCCGCCGCGATCTCGGTGCGGCGCTCGTCGAAGTCGACGTAGACCACTCGCTCGGAGCCGAGCGCCAGCGCCGCGGCGACGGCGTAGAGGCCGACCGACTGGGCCGGGCCCCCGACCACGAGCACCGGCGCCCCCGGGCTGGCCGCCAGTGGTCCGGCCACGGTGCGGTACCCGTCGGAGACGTTGTCGGGGATCCCCGCCGCGACCTCAGGGTCGATCGAGCCCGGGAGGGGCAGGAGCATGTGATCGGCCCAGGGAACGCGAACCAGGTCGGCCAGCCCGCCACCGAAGTCCATCCCGTCCCGTACCACCAGGCCGTAGGCCGCGCCGAGCGGAACCGACTCACAGGCGTTGGTCAGCCCGGCCATGCACTTCGGGCACTCGCCGCAGCTGATCTGGAACGGGACGATCACCCGGTCACCGGCGCTCCAGTCGCCGGCGCGCTCGCCGGCCTCGACGATCTCCCCAACGATCTCGTGGCCCATCGTGAACGGCGGCTCCATTGGGTAAAGGCCGGTTGCGATGGCCGTGTCCAGGTCGCACCGGGCCACGGCGATTGGCCGCACGATGGCATCCCGATCGTCCTGGATCGCCGGGTCGGCTGTCTCCTCCCAGCTGAGCTTTCCGACACCGTTGAAGAGCAGGTGCTGCATCGGCCTCCCAAGCGAACCTTCGGTGACTATGACGCGTGGCATAGTAACACGGTTCTATGATGAGCGTCCTAACCGATGGCTGACGACACGCGAGACAGGATGATCATCGGCGCCGCCGGCGTGCTCGCGCAGCGAGGCCTTCAGGGCACATCATTCAGCGAGGTCATCGAGGCAACCGGTGCGCCACGCGGATCGATCTACCACCACTTCCCCGGCGGCAAGGACGAGATGATCGGCGAGGCGATCTTCCTGCTCGGGGGTTCGGTCGCCGAACGGATCCGCGCCATCGAGGCGACACGGCCCGAACAGGTTTCCGACGAGTTCATCGAAGGCTGGCGCGAATTCGCCAGGGCGACCGACCTCAAAGCCGTGTGCGCGGTCTCGGCCGTGACGGTCGGGGCCGGTGCCGCCGCCCAGGGGCTCCTGCCCGCAGTCGCCTCGACGTTCGCCTCCTGGCAGGACGCCCTCGCCGAGGCCTACGCGAGAACCGGCGTCACCAAGGCAGACAGCAAGAGGCTGGCCACCACGACGGTCGCCGCGCTGGAAGGCGCGCTGATACTTGCCCGCGCTCAGCAAAGCATGGAGCCCTTCGACGCCGTCCAGCACGACCTGGCCGCGATGGCGAGAGCCGCCCGGCGCGGCCGCTCCACCTGACCGTGGCCCGGGAGCAATCAAGCGACATACGAGATCCGATGCGTTTCTGGCTGGCGTGGCTTCGCGTCGCGACGATCCTCCTGATCGCCTTCGGGCTCTTTCTGGTCGTCGCCCATGGCCTGACGCTGAAGGGCTTCAGCCTCCTCGTCTACTCGTCGAGCGGGCGGATCTCCGAATTCGGTGACGAGGCCGCCGACTACATCGCGCTGGCCCACGCCGTCCTGGGCGCTGTGATGGTCGGCTGGGGAACGGCGCTCCTCCTCGTCCTGCGCGGACCAATGAAGCGCAACGTCCGGGAGGGCGCCCTCATCTTCGCCATCTCGCTCACGTGCTGGTTCATCCCCGACACGATCTTCTCCGTGGCATCCGGGTTCTGGCAGAACGCGCTACTCAACGCCGGCTTCGCGGTGCTGTTCGCGATCCCCCTGGTCGCGCTCGTTAGACGCGAGTAGCACTCCGGTCGCAGACCCTCTCACCCGAGTAGCAGCCGGGTAGCAACGCCCCGGAAACGTCAACCGCCAGGGCGGTGCGAACCTGCCGAGCCCATGGTCAGAGAGGCCGGCTAGAAGGCGTTAGGTAGCGCCGCCCAGGCCACGGCGTCGTGTCCCGGGATCGCGATCGTGTTGGGGTTATTCGTGAGGTATCGCTGGATTCGCCCGAGCGAGTCACGGAAGCCCCGTCGGTCCTGCATAACCGTCATTTCGAGAACTTCGTGCAGCTGGCGCTCAACATGGGCGGCGTCGCCGCACAAGAGCACGGGGCCGTGCTCTGTTTCAAGCAGGAGCGAGAGATGCCCAAACGTATGGCCGGGGGTGCGCAAGAGCCTGATGCTCCCGTCTCCGAACAGATCGAGCGTCTCATCGAAGACACCCCACCTCTCTTTCGGCGCAACGGTCCGGATGCGTCGATGCTCTCTGAGCAGCACCGGGTGGTAGCCGCCGGGCTTCACTGAGGAACCGGGGCGAGTCGCGATCGCAAACTCGGCCTCATCCAGCAGCAGTTCGGCATCGGCAAACTGGCGCAGCCCGCTGAGGTGATCCATGTGGCAGTGAGTCATCACGACGATCCGCGGCTGGCCGAGTCCGAGCGCCTCAAGTTGCGGGGCGACAGGCTCCGCGCGATGGTCGAAGATGAAAGGGCTCGATGGGCCCATCGTGTTCGCTGGATCGTTGGCGACCGAGGGGTCATAGCCCGTGTCGACCAGCAGCAGTCCCTCATCGGGGTGTTCGATTGCGAAGGTCGGCACCGGCTGCCACGCCGCGCCGACACGAAGCAGCTGCCGCGCCCAACCATGCAGTTGCCCCACTACCCCCGCACCAGAAGGCTTGACACTGAAGGCTGGCGAGAGTCGGATCTCCCCGCCTCGGATCGGATAGACACGCACGACCGTCATGTCGAGCGAAGAATAGTCGGGCGTCCGGTATCTCGGCTTGTCCGCGAATGCAGCGCGACCCAAGGGCCACCGGCACCACAGTCCCGCGCGCGCGGCGCGCAACAGCGCCTTAGCTACAGGCAGCAACCGGACGGCAGGCTGTCGCGTTTCGGTAGCAACCCAGTGGCAACCACCCCGAACCGCCGGTCAACACGGCAGTTCGAACCAGCCGCGCCCATCAAAAGTCGGTCCGCGAGTAGTCTGAGAGCGTGTTTATTGGACTTCGAACAGTGATCTACCCCGCTCCTGACTTGGCCGCAGCCAAGGCTTGGTTCACCGAGCTGCTCCAAACAGAGCCTTATTTCGACCAACCCTTTTACGTCGGCTTTGACGTCGGGGGATACGAACTTGGACTGGATCCGAGCCTCCCTGCCGGTGAGGGACCGACGACGTACTGGGGAGTGGCTAACGCGGATCTTGGCTTGGCCCATCTCCTCGACAAGGGCGCGACCGTTATCAGCCCTGTGCAGGATGTCGGCGAAGGTATCCGCGTAGCCCGCGTCGAGACTCCCGACGGGTTCACATTCGGAGTCATCGAGAACCCAAACTTCAAAGCTAAGTAGCTTCCAATCCCGCTTCCGCGTCGCAGGCTAGAAAGCATGCTTTCTGCCCATTACCGGGCGGAGAGACGGCCTGATTACCAACCGCCCATTCAGCGCGCTCGACAACACCGACCTCGTAACGAATCCGTTTGATCCAACCTCAGCGAAATAATCCAGGTCTACGCCGTCTAACTGACCTGCTGGTTGGTCCCCGACACCGTTTTCTCGATCGCTTCGGACTGGTGGCAGAACGCGATCCTCAACTTCGTATTCGCTGTGCTCTTTACAATTCCACCGGCGACACTAACCACCTCGCGAGGAAGGTCGTGATCGATGGCAGATGCAAATGAGACACGAAACACGCTCCGCTCCTACGCCGACGCTTGGCTTGCAGGTGATCTCGAGCGAGTACTCGAGATGTATCACGACGAGATCGTCCTCCACTACATGGGCGAGAGCCCCCTGGCAGGAACCCACACCGGCAAAGATGAGGTCCTCGCGGTACTCGGCCAAGCCTCTTGGCGGGCATCGCGGAAGCTGATCGAGGTAGAAGACGTACTCGTTGGGGAGAACCTCGGCGCGATCCTCGCCATCGAAGACCTTGGAGACCCTCCGCGTCGAGTGCGGCGAGTCCTCCTCTACCGAGTGGAAGAGGAAAAGCTGCGGGAGTGCTGGCTCTACGACGAGGACCAGCGCTTCATCGATGGGCTCTGGTCGTCTGATCCCGGCGAGTAGCGAGCCGCAGGTTCGGCAATTCCGGCAAGAGCTGCTTCAAGTCGCCGGACAAAAAACCAAGGCTTGGGGTTGGCTCATATCATCAGACATCGCCCAAAGCCTCGAAAACACCACCCCCGCTGGGAAGTCGAAGGCGTGATCTCCTATATGAGCTCTCAGACACTTCTCATCGGCCTCGCACTGGTCGTAATCCTCTCGGTGCTCGTGCGCCGCCGAGATCTCCCGGGCGTCCTGGCACCGTCCGAACTAAAAAGCCCGAATCGGCCTCACTGCGAGGTCCCAGTACTTGACGCAGCAGGGATCCTCACCCTTGCGTAGCGCTCTGGCGACGCCCGCATTGACCTGCGACGACGACCAGTAAAAACCACCCCGACGCAACCCACCAACAGCGGAATCATCAAGCTGGACGAGTTCATCAATGGATGGCAGGAACCAGCCCGTGACAACCAGACCATTGACGGTCGGAGCGTAGGTTGAGGCGGCATATGCAGCAGGAGCCGATCGATCATCGCGGTAGTCAGCGCGGGGGCACTCATCAAGGATCGCAGCAGTATTGGCAAACCCAGAACCAAGAGCAGTACGAGTAACTATGAACCTATAACTGCACTGCGGCTGGCTCTTCTTCTGTTCGCCATTACCGGCACCCCACCGAAGTCTGGGATCAGGACTACCATCCGGATCCCAACCAGCCGGCGCAGCCTCCAGATAGCGACAGCTCGAACCACACGCCGCACCCGTCTCAGTGAAGGTGCCGCCCGGAGCGTAGAAGACCTTGCCGCCGCCAGGACCATCGTCACCAACGTTCCAAGTACGTGGTGTAGCCGCAGCGGACGCCACTGAAGCGACCGAATCACCGAGAGCATTAGTTGCCTTCACGGTGAACGTGTAAGCCGTACCGTTGGTGAGCCCGGTGACCGTGCAAGACAGGGTTGTCGTTGTGCAGGATTGTGAACCGCCTCCAGATGCAGTGACCGTGTAACTCGTGATCTCAGAGCCACCATCACTAGACGGAGCCGACCACGACACCGCGACATACCCGTGACCAACCAAGCCCGCAACACTCGTCGGAGGGTCCGGCACCGTGGCTGGCGTAACCGCAGCGGACGCCAGTGAAGCGACCGAATCACCACGAGCATTGGTTGCCTTCACGAGGAACCAGTAAGACATGCCGTTGGTGAGCCCAGTGACCGTGCAAGACAGGGTTGCCGTTGTGCAGGATTGTGAACCGTCTCCCCAAGCAGTGACCGTGTAACTCGTGATCTCAGAGCCACCATCACTAGACGGAGCCGACCACGACACCGCCGCCGAAGAGTCACCGGCCACGCCCGAAACGCCCGTCGGAGGGTCCGGCACCGTGGCTGGCGTAGGCTCAGGCGTGACGGCATTCGGGCTGGCCACCAGCCTCGAGCTGACCACCCACCGCGAATTCTTCGCCGTCGTCTTCGACTCCAACCTGAGCTGATACTCACGATCATTGACGAGTCCCGAAACCTTGAAGGACCGATCGGAAGCCTCGAGCACCTTCAGCCCGAGCCACTTAGCTGACCAAGTCGCAGTTTGCTCACCGCCCTTCAAAACCCGGCCACGCCAACTAACGCGGTAACCAGCAGCACCCTTCACAGCGGACCATTTCAAGGTCAGAGAACGATCACCAACGGCAACCTGCGCGCCAGAGCCAGCCGAATTGGCAAACTCAGCTGGCGCGGCAAACGAAGACGAGAAAACCGGAGCAGCCTCAGCACGGACCACAAAACACGCCGCAAGCGCAGCAGCCAGCACGCCAGCCAATACAAACCGCACACCACCGACCGCCAGAACTCTCGCCACTACCTGATCCCCAATCCCCAGCAACGTCAATTTGTCGAGAGGCCACGGAGCGACGGACGTCGCACGTCGATCGGTGACCTGAAGGTACTTGGAGGCAGACTACCAAGCCCAGATCCTTCCTCACGTAAGGAGCCGAAGCCCGTTAGTGACCGAGCTGCCTCATCACCGTCGACATCTGGCCGACCTTGCCGCGCAGGCAGCCGATCGTGTACGGGTACTCATTGTTGGTGTGGTAGTGGTACATGTACTTCTTCTTGCCGTCCCAACGAATCCAGCCGTAGTGGCCGTGGCATTCGTCGAGCTGAGCATTCGTGATCGGCTTGCGGGTGGAGCCCGTCACAGCACCACGCCGAGGTCCCTCGCTGTAAGGCCCGTAAATGCCGAAGCCGTCGGCGGCGTAGCCGTATAGCGGCGATGGCTCACCCTTCTTGCCCTGGTTGGGGAAGCACTTCCACGAAAAGCCGTGGTAGTGGTACTGCTCGGCGTACGGATGGCCCCAGCACTTGTCGTACGGCAGCGCCGCGCTTGGGCTGACCGCCTTGAAGTCAGCACTCACGGCGACCTCCGCGTGAATCGCGGCGCCGGTCTGCGATGCAATGCCTACAGCTAGCGATTCGATACAAGAGGGCCTTGGCTGAACCTTCGGGTTCCGCGGCACAGTCAGCGACATGTCGTACTGACGCACTGGTATCTCGGCAGCGTTCGCATAACCCTGCGCCGGAAGCGCAGCGTAATACGAATAAGCATCACTGCTCGAAGGGACCGGAAACCGGCCAAACGAATGGTTCGGAATTCCATTCCCCTTCAGGTGGCGCTTTTTCGAGGTGAGCTTGATCGAGAAGCGGTGCTTCTTCTTGACCGAGCCGGGCACCGTGGGGATGTCAGCAATATTGATCGTGGTCCCAGACACCCAGGGTTCGCTCGCGTTGGTCAACGTCGTTGGGAACGTAATACCCTGGATCACCCGCGGGCAGAAGTACAGCGTGTTCTTTGCCGGGGAGCCAATGCTCGTCCCGGTTGGCGGTGTCTTGAGCGTCGTCGGTACTAAGACGCACGCGACAACTACTGGCACAACAAGAAGTCCCCCCGCGAACGCCGCAAGGGCGGTGGCCACAAAGCTCCTCATCTTCATTACTCGGCACCTCCATGGATCATCGTGGTTTTCCCTGCCACGAAGACTATAACAACCATCTGCTCTTCAGTCGAGGCTGGAGATCCGAGAGGCCGCGCTTGATGGTCTCGTTGGCGTTGCAGCCGACTACTGAGAGGGTCCGCCAAGCGGTGACAGTGGCGCCTTCACCAACTTGCGTGCACGCGCCGGAGTGAAGCCCACTAGAGAAAGCGCAACCTCGACAACAGCATCCGCCTCGTCGGGCTTAGGTTTCGGCAATGACCCCTGCCGAATGAACTCATCGACGAGACAGGCGAGAAAGAGTCGTGTTCGCCTCTCGATCTGATCGACTCGAATAACCCCGTCTGCGACGAGGCGTTCGACTCTCGCCCCAAGGTCTACCGTCAGGGCATCCAAATCGATCAGAGTAGTCCGTAAGACACTCAACCCAATACGCGCGAACTCGGGCTGGAACTCGTGACCACGCACCCCCAAGCGGGCCCCAGCGACGAATTGTTCGATCTCGGTGGGCAGATCGGAGACAGCCTCCGTCATCCAGGCTTCCCAGCGCTGCAGCACGTCAACGATCGCTGCAGCGAGAAGCCCCTCCTTCGAGCCGAAATGCTTATAGAGAGTGGCGATGGAAACACGGGCCGACGCCGCCAAGTCCTCGATCGTTACCTCCGGTCCTCGCTCAGCGATCGTGTCCTGAGCCGAGACAATCAGCGCGGCGCGCCGACGTTCGAGATGAGCACTTTGGCGACTTGATTTGACGGAATCTTGGGTCATCTTGGATCCAGCAAGCGACCATACCGAAGGGTCCCAACGGTGGATGGCGAACGGCTAGCGGGACCCAGAAGAAGCTACTTCTCTCGGTGGCTGCATCCAGGCCAGCAGCAGGGGCGCCGCATTCCCTCTTCCAGCTCTTCCTGGGTGCGACGGATGCGGCGCTCGCGCGTCTCGACCTTCTTTGCGTCTTCTACCCAGCAGATGAACTCATTGCGGGCCAAGGGGGTGATGTCCTTCCAAGCATCGAGCGCCACCTCATTGCCGACCAGCGCAGTGCGCAAGTCGACCGGAAGTTTGTGAACCACTCCTCCCGGAACTCTCTGACTAGCCATCGGGCGAAGATAGCGCCCGAGGTTGCCGCGATCAGCCGCCGTTGCCGGCAGGCACGTAATCGCGCCAGGGCTGGCCGCGAAGGGCGTTGTAGGGCGGCAGGTCGGTCTTGGCGCTGACTCCGGGCAGGACCGGAAGCACGAGTCTCGAGGCGAACTTGCCTCCGAGCCCGATCGTGTTGGGGATGGTTCCGTCCTCGATCGTGTCGAAGTCCCAGATCTGACGGTCGCCACCAGGCGCCTGGATGTTGAGCCTGATCTTGGAGCCCGCACGGAACGCGTGCGCTGCAGGGAACACCGGAACCCTGACCAGCGTCCACTTGCCGGAAGGCAGCGGAGCGGAGTCCTTCTCGAGATGCGTCGGCACCGGGTTCAACACCGTGGACTTGCTCCGATCGAGCTTGCGGTGCGATGCCCTCAGCCAACCGCTCTGCACCAGCACCTCCTTGCCGTCGGGCCGGACCTCGGTGAGCGTCGCCTGGAGATCCGTATCCGACGCGGAGGACTTGAGCCAGAGGTCCACGCTGATGTCACCTGCGATCACCGTGTCACGCGCCAGGGCGGGAGTGATGAAGCCGAGTCCCCTCCCGTTCACCATCGGCTGCCAGTTGTAGTTGGGCTGCGCCCGCCACTCGGAACCGTCGGTGATGGTCTGGGCTGGCCTCGCAGCGGGATCTCCGAGATAGCTGGTCGTGTCGAGGCTGGCCGGCCTGGTCGGCTTCATGCGACCGCTGTCGCCGGTGAGATACCACGAGGTCGGCTTGACCGACCTGATCGGCCAACTGTCGAAGTTCAACTCCCATGCACCACCCAGAGCGCCCGGCGAACCGTCGATCGCGTCGCCGTTGTCCATCAGGAGACGCACGCGCTTGTCCCTCCGGAACGCGGTCTTCGCCTTGGCAGCACTCGTGTAGCCGGCGAACCTCGACTGCACGATCGGGAGTGCATCGGCACCGACGAATTCCGTATAGAAGAAGTCGCCCAGTCCGAGGACGAGATCAGGCACTCGGGGAACCTCGTTGGCCACGTACAGCTTCATGAACTCGAACCAGCGGGTCATCGTGCTCGGTCCGAGCGAATCGCCGTGGACTCCGTTCTGCAGGCTGATCCAGACGTTCGGGTTGCTCTTCAGCCTCGACAGGCTGTCGACGAAGTGCCCACCGGTCTGTTCGTCCTGGAAGGCGCCCACGAGGAAGGTCGGTACCCGGATCTTGTTCATCCAGAAGGAGGGAGCCCTCTGGGCGAACAGGCGCGGCGTGCGATACGGGTTGTCCTGGATCAACTGCTCGAAGTCGAGGGTCTGCAATCGCATCTCCTGGTTGGCGGCGCAGGTCGGGTCGTAATCCGGACTCGACGGATCGGCGAGCTCCCGTGCCCAGGGCTGGCCTCCGCCCGGCGCAGGCTCGGCATCGTCGGCGCGCTGGGTGATCCACGAGAAGGCGAAGCCCTTGTTGAAGATGCCGCCGGGATAGCCCGTCGCCGAGTAGACGTCGTCGGTGACCGACAACGGTGAGATCGCCGCCAGATGCGGCGGCCGCGTGCCCGCGGTGAGCAACTGGGTGATGCCCGAGAACGAGATCCCGGCCATACCGACCTTTCCGCCCTTCACCCAATCCTGAGCAGCCACAGTCTCGACCACGTCGTAGCCGTCGTAGATGGTCGGCAGGCCGAACAGGTCGAAGGCGCCACCGGAGCATCCCGAGCCGCGCATCTGCACGCTGACCGTGGCGAATCCGAACATCCGACCGAGGGCGCCACCGACGATGGTCGAAGACGCAGGAAGGAGATCCGGGTTACCGGCATCTCCACCGGTGAGGGCTGTGATCAGATCTCCGGGCGCCGCGGTCTGATATCCGGAGTACTCGATCAGGGTCGGGAATTTCGCGCCGGCGAGGCTGCTTGCGCCGAAGGGCAGGCGAACCGTCACCGCCAGCTTGGTGCCGTCACGGGTGGTGACGTAGTTGAGGCCTTGCTGCAGGTCCTGGCGTTCGTAGAAGGTCTGCTTGGGGTGGGCGCCCCTCCGCTTGACCGTCAGCAAGGGGCTCCGCACGGTGCCGCCACCGGTCGAGCTGGCTACGCGGTACTGGGCGCCCTCCTTGAGGAAGTAGAAGATCTTCGAACCGTAGGAGTCGGCCACCCCCTGCTGGACCGTCTTGCCTGCAGGTGTGACGAGCTTCAGCGCCTGACCGGGATCTGCGTCGGTCACATGGATCTCGCCGATCGATGCAGCCGAGTCGAAGTTCGGCGCAGCGGCATCGGCCTCGGTCGCACCCAGAGCAGCGAACAGCAGCAGCGCGGAGATCGCCCCTGCAGCGACGAGTCTGGTGTTCCTCCCTGTGCGAACCACCGTGGCCAACTCTACCGGAATCGACCCGGGTAACTAGGCAGCAGCCAGCTGGGAATCGAGCTTGGCGATGCTGCGGGTGATGTCGCGAGAGAGCTTCCTGCGCACCAACGGGGCCAGACCGGGAATGTGGGAGGCAACCCGGATCCGGTAGTCGATGTTGGTCCCGCCACCGGAGACGTCGCTCAACGCGACGATCCCGATGTGGTTGCGCAGCGGACCACCCTTGGTGATTCGATACTCGATCAGCGAGTGCGGCTCGAACTTGGTGATGGTCTCCTCGAGCGGGCGGGCGGGGCCTACTTTGACCCGCCGCACGGAGCCCACCCCGTTGCGCTCGGTGTTGCCATCTCGCACTCTGGAGATTTCTGCCCCGAGCAGCGGACCAAGGTTCTCGTGCTCTGCCAGGAACTCGAATACCGCCTCGCGGGGAGTCGAAACATCTTGGTTTACCTCCACCCAGTACTCACGCATTGCGTCAGTTTGTCAGAAGGAGGCGGTGCCGTTCGCTCCACTACCGTTCCGCTCATGTCATCGCCAGCCGAGCCCCGATACGGCACGCCCAACTGGGAGATGTTGAGCGGATGGTTCGATCTGCCGAAAGAAGACGATGGTCCCTTCTGGGCGGTCAACCTGATGAAGTACCGGGCAATCGCCGACTACGCCGACGGACGCGAGACGACACTCACCGGTCGTGAGGCCGACGATCTCTACGCGCCGTTCGGTCCGATCGAGGCAGTGGGAGGAATGGTCGCCTTCGGCGCCGATGTGTCGAAGCAACTTCGTGGCTCACCTGACTACGACCGCATAGCGATCGTCCGCTATCCAACTCGCGCATCGTTTCTCGATATGCAGCGGCGAGAGGACTTTCAGGAACTGCACGTGCACAAAGACGCAGGAATGGAGTTCACAATCGTCATGGCCTGTACACCGGACTCGATCGACCCGGCGCATACGAATAGCGACGGAACGCTCGTGATGCGGGTGAGGCGTCTGACCGAAGGCGTCGAGCCCTCAGCCGATCCGGATGGAGTGACTCCGATAGCCCACTTCGAGACCGAGGGCGCGATCATCGGCGACGGCAGCGTCTGGCACCAGGTCCTATTGGACTGGGTCGCCGGTGCCGAGATCGATCAGCTGATCAAGTCAGAGGGTGTGGAAGAAGAGATAGTGATGGTGCTCGACCCGCCGGTGATAGACGCGCTCGTCGAGTCGGTGGAGACTGCCGCGAGTTAGATCCAGATCACCCGCCCGCACGAACTCGATCCGCACGGGCGGGCAACCGGAGGAGAATCAGGGAATGTTCGCGCAGTTCTCGGGATAGCCCTTGTTGTTCTTCAGGCATTCCTTCTTCTGCTTCGAAACGCTCTCGTTCTGATTCTGATTCTGATTCTGATTCTGATTCTGATTCTGATTCTGATTCTGTTTCTGGTTCTGGTTGTCGTTCTGCTCCTCGACCGTCTTGGTCACAGTCGAAGTGGTGCTACCGCTGCTGCCGCATGCGGCAACCCCAACAGCAAGCGCTGCGACGCAGGCAATTGCCAGAAACACGCGTGTGAATTTGCTCACGTGAACCTTTCCGCTTGGAATGGAGCTTCTCTTACCCGAAGGAAGCTACTCGGTCATGACCGCTAATTGGCGAGCTGCGCAGGATTGAACGCATACGGCTAGATTGACCGCGATGCGTCTGCCGAAGCGGAAGAACCTCGCGGACATCTCGAGCGCCTACCGCTCGAGTCCGGTCTACGTGGTGATCGCATCGGTTCTGACCATGGCGGTCATCGGGATCCTGGCAATCTGGCGCAGCGAGCCGTTCGTCTTCCCGCCGCTCGGACCCACGATCTTCATCCTGTTCGCTTTCCCCCTCGCCCAGGAGGCCAACCCCCGCAACGTGATCGGCGCTTATCTGGCCGGCCTAGCCGCTGGGATAGTGGCCCTGCTGATCTTCGGGCTGGTCGACGTCCCGCCCGACATCACCGACCTGTCCTGGAACAGGCTGGGAGCGATCCTCTTCAGCCTCGGCCTGGCAATCGCTCTCATCATGGGGTTCAGGCTCCTGCATGTCCCGGGAGTGGCGACCGCTTTGGTGGTGGGGATGGGCCTGCTCTCGCAGCCGGAGGACTGGCTGTTCATGGTGGTAGGAGTCGTCGCGGTGACGGCCCTCGCCGTGGTGATCAACCGGATCGTCGGAATCCCCCACCCGCTCTGGCGCGATCCTGGCGCCAAGAGAGCAACAGGCAGGGACTGAAGCTGCCCTAGCGATCGACCACGAAGCCGCTGAAAGCACTGGTTCCCACACCTCGGGCGCCGCTGATGCTGACGAGGGCGAGGTCGATCGAGGTGCCCACCCTGGCCTCGTCGGACAACGGGAGGGTGATCCTGTACCCGCCCGAACCTGCCCTGCGCGATTCGAGCACCAGCGGATCGTCTGCGCCGATCCGTCCAGAGTCCGGCAAGCCCCTACGCGCCCTGAACTCGGGGTCGAGGTCGGAGAAGTCGAGTGAGGAGCTGACAGCGCGCACCTCCGCCGAAATCGAAGCGGTGGCGTTGCGGGGCGAAAGACTCCATACGAGGCTCTCCCCTGGCTCAGCAACCGCAACGGGATCACGAGCGACCAAACGGGGGATCGAGGTTGGAGACAGGCCGTAGCTATTGACGGTGAAGCTGGCGGTCCACCGGCCCACGGTTGCGCCGCGGGTGGTGTAGATCCACGGCGCAACCGTGTCGGCGGCGAAATCGCCTGGGGCGTTCACCTCGACTTCCACGGTGGCTGACTTACCGCCGGGGGGAACGATCGCCGTCTCATCGACAGCCGAAATGGCAGACGAACCGTCCATCCATACCCGGATGCGAGCACCGTTCGGCGCCGCCCTGTCGAGCCTGACTTCATAGGGAACGACCGTCGTCTGGCCTGGGGTCACCGTCTGGGTGAAATCCGAGATGCTCGCGGTCGGAAGAGCGGTTGCCTTCGGGGCCGGACGGGCGCCTCGGCTGCTCGCATCGACAAACCAGGCTCGACCCGAGCCCGCTGTGGCCAAGCCCACCGATTCGACCCGGCTCAGATCGATGCCCTTGAATGCAGTTCGCGGAGCCCAGATCTGCTGCGGCCAGAGCCGGATGTCGCTGGCGGAACTGGTCACCGGCTCCACCGGATTGCCGAAGGAGCGGGCTACAGCCACCTTCCCGCGCGCATCGCGGAGGGCAAGACGAACGGTTCCGGTGCTGGAGGGATCGAGGATCACCCGGGCACTGACCCGACGGATCCGGCTGAGATCCCTCGGGCGCGGAAACCCGAGGAGAGCCCGACCCGCCTGCGACCACTCCACTTGGAGCGCCGTTCGGCCGGGGAGATCGGGAACGTAATTGAAGAGCGGTCCAAGCCAGGCGGTGTCGTGGGCGGAGTACGGACCCACCACCCCTCTGGCGCAGGCATTCGGTGTGATGAACTCGTCCGAGAACGAGACGCCTGCGCAAACCGAGGCGCTCAGTGCGCTCGAGGCGACACGAGTTCCGCTGGCGGGAACCAGCAGCAGCCGATCAGGTCCCGCGATGCTCGCTGAGCGGACATCGGTGCCATCGGTGACGACTGCCCGCGGGCGCGGTCCGGTTCCGTCGAGCAGCGGAAGCATCGACCTGTTGCCGTCCTGGGTCATCCGGACTACGGCGGCCAGATACTCGCGTCCGACCACCCGCTCCGCTACCGGCGTCAGCCGCTGCGAATCCTCACACCTCCCCGAAGACGGATCTGGCCCATAGGAGTACTGCGCGTCGTCGGATCCGCTTTCAGAGACTGAGAGCCCCGGAGTCCATTCGGTGTTGAGGTAGTTGTGGTTCGCCCCGCCGATCCAGATGCTGCTCTGAAGTGCACCCTTGCCCTGATAGAGATCCCTGCCGCGATCCACCAGAGTTTGGCCTTGCAGGTCCGCGACATCGCCATCGCAGGCTGGCAGGAGGGTGACGGTGGGAACGGTCGGCGGCGCAGAGCGTGAGAAGGCGACCGGAGCGAACGGCACCACTCCGGCCAGCCGGTACGGCTCGCTCGAGCGGTCCGCGATCATCTGCGCTGCACGCACCACTCCCTCGCCGCCGCGGCTGTGGCCCATCAAGACCGTCCGAGAGAGGTCCAGGTGCCCCGTGAATCTCGATCCGTAGATCGCGATGGGGCGCCGGTGGGCAGTCGCGAGCGTCGACAGATGATGCTCGATCAGTTTCGCTCTCGGTGTGGCACCGAAATCCTCTCCCCAATCCTGTGCGTTGATGCCGTTGGCAGAGATGCTGATCACCACACGTCCCTGGCTTGCGAGCCGATCGGCCACGTAGCGGTATCCGGTGTAGCTCGGAACCGGGATCGCTCCGAAGCCGTCACACCACTGCGGCGTGGGATCCGGGGCCGGGATGTCTCCGACCTCAGCGCACCACTGGTGTCGACCGTGCAGGAGTAGTACGACCGGGAACCTCCCGCGCGCCACGCCCCCTCCCTGTCTGGAGGGAAAGGTGACCTCGGCGAGGCTCTCGACCCGATACGGCATCCCTACTTGGACCGATTCCCAGCCGCCGAACCCCTTCACGCGTTGCGTCGGGTAAGGACCTTGGCGACCCGGATCAGGGACGTCGGCGGAGGCGGTTGTCCCTCCAGCTAATCCGGTCATGCAGACCGCAACGACTGCCGCGAAGCGCTTCATCTACTCAGCGGTACCGCTGGTAGACGCTCTTCAGGCCGTCGCGGACGATCGTGGCCTTGGTGGGAGCGGTAAGCACCCAGCGCTTCTTCGTCTTGAAGGCTCGATAGCGCCAGCCATCAGGAACTCCGTAGCCAGCGCCCAGCTCGGTATTGGTCGGATCGAGCTGCTGCTCGGTCTTGGTCGCCGCACCGTCATAGGCCTGCATCACGTAGCGCCTCCCGTTGGGAGCAATCAGCTCACGAACCCGGCGACCCTTGTTGAAGATCCACTGGGTGCTGCGGTTGACCGTGATCTCTTTGAAGTTGGGCGGAGGCAGAGGAGCGAATCTGGCGGTGGCCACCTTCCGAAGGTCCAGCCCGGAAAGGGTCACGGTGACTCCGACGTTCCGCCCCCCTATGGCGTCCAGGACCCAGTGGCGAGGTCCATTGGGGGCAGCGAGATCGATTCCTGCGCCCGAGTACTCGGAGGCCAGGGACGTGAAGTCGACGCCGTCCCAGGTTGCCTGGGGGCAGTCGTTGACACCGATCGTGTTGTAGATATCCGCAACGCCACCAGCAATCGGGTTGCCAGGGTCGTCGAGATCGATCATGAAGATCTCGCAGTAGCGTGCGTTGTAGACGCCCTTGATCAGCTTGTAGGAAGCGGGCTTGGCCGAAGCACCGGCGGGCATCAGCAATACGAGGCAGGCAAGCGCGACGAGCGCCCCTGCGGCCCAGCTTGCTCTCCGATTCAAGTTGGAAGCCACTTGGTCAGGCATACTAATGGTTGAAACCTACTCCGAAACAGAAGTTTCGGAGTAAACGACGAAACTGGAAAGAGGGATAAGCATGGAAGTCACGACCACATCGAAGATCGACCACAGTCGTGTCAAGGAGTTGACTGTTCGCGAGACAGAGTCTCTGAACGCCCGCACCCAGGGATCGAAGGCGATGTTCGAACGCGCCGACGTGCACCTTTCCGGCGGTGTCGCCTCCTCCTACCAGGCCCGTGAGCCGTGGCCGATCTACATGGAGCGCGGCGAGGGTCCGAAGGTCTGGGACGTCGACGGCAACGAGATGTACGACTTCCATAACGGCTTCGGCTCGATGGTCCAGGGTCATGCCAATCCCGCGATCGGCAAGGCGGTGCAGGACCGCTACGGCGAGGGAACCCACTTCGCCGCGCCGACCGAGGACGCGATCGCAGTTGGCGACGAACTGGCCCGCCGCTGGGGTCTGCCCAAGTGGCGCTACACCAACTCAGGCTCCGAGGCCACCATGGACGCGATCCGGATCGCACGCGGCTTCACCGGCCGTGACGACGTGATGAAGATCTTCGGTTCGTACCACGGACACCACGACACGGTGATGGTCTCGATCGGCGTCGAGTACGACGAGATCGGCGACCACGAGAACCTCGCCTCCCTCCCCTACGGCGCCGGCATCCCGCAGGCGATCGTGGACCAGGTGGTGGCGGTTCCGTTCAACGACGCCGGCGCGATGGAGCGTCGCATGCTGAAGATGAAGGAAGAGGGTCGCCTTCCCGCCTGCGGGATCATGGAGGCGGCGATGATGAACCTCGGCGTCGTCCTGCCCGAGGACGGCTACCTCGAGGAGGTCCGTCGGATCACCGCGGAGCACGGCGTGGTCCTGATCTTCGACGAGGTCAAGACCGGACTCACCATCGCCCCGGGCGGTGCGGTCGAGAAGTACGGAGTGATGCCCGACCTGGTCACTCTTGCCAAGGCGCTGGGCGGAGGCTTCCCCGTCGGCGCGATTGGCGGAAGCGACGAGGTGATGAAGGTGGTCGAGGACGGCACCGTCTACCAGGTGGGCACCTACAACGGGAACCCGCTCTGCATGGCGGCCGCCCGGGCGAACCTGGAAGAGGTGATGACCCCCGATGCCTACAAGACACTCGACCGGCTGAACGACCGGATCCTCGCCGGCTGCACCGAGGTGATCGAAAAGCACAACCTGCCGGGCTACGCGGTCGGGATCGGCTCCAAAGGTTGCGTGACCTTCTCGCCCACTCCTGTGGTGGATTACGAGACCTTCAAGGCCAATCAGGATGCCGAGCTCTGCGAACTCGCATGGCTGTTCAACATGAACCGCGGCATCTTCATGACGCCTGGCCGTGAGGAGGAGTGGACGCTCTCGATCACGCACACCGACGAGGCGGTCGACCGGTACGTCGAGGTGTTCGAGGAGATGGCTTTCGAGCTGACGAGGCCCTGACCCTCCTCTCCCGCGTCCGGAAGCCTGCTTGGTTGAAGCGCCGTGAATACAGGTATATTGCCGTCTCTGTCGAAACCTGACGGCACATCGAGCGGCTCCGTGAGCCAGACGAAAGGAATAACCGGGAAATGAAGAGCCGGACCAAGATCATCGCCATCGCAGCATCCGCTGCTCTCACCCTGACCGCAGGGGTTGCGTTCGCAGCGACCCAGAACGTCGAGAGGTACCCCTCCTGGACGATCTCGCCATCGAACGCCGCGGCGAAAAACCACAAGGGCAAACTGACCTTCAGTCTGGGTGCCAAGTTCCCCGACGCCGGATACACGGTCAAGAAGTCGGTCTTCGACGGTGAAGACACCGAGCTGCTGAACGGTGCCGACGGTGAGGACTGGTTCACCAAGGACACACCTTTCGGCGCGGAATTCGGTCCGACCGGACCAAAGGCTCCCGAGGTGAACAAGGTCCGCTACATCAAGATCAGGGTCGATAGGTCGGATGATCAGTCAGTGGCAACCGCCACCTATACCTTCAAGAGCCCGACCCCTGCGAACAAGCTCGGTTTTGCGGTAAGCGACATCGATCTCGATCGTCTGCAGATCACCGCCAAGGATGCGAGCGGCAGAGCCGTTGCGGGAAGCGAGCTTGCCGGAGACGTATTCAACTTCTGCGACGTCCCCGCAGCTGGTCGACCTGGAGAGTGCAGTGGCACCCGGTACAAGATCACGCCACGCCTGAAGAACACCTCGAACGGAGTGATCCTTACCGGGCGCAACGACAACGACACGGAAGGCGCTTCCGCGTGGTTCAGGCCGACCGTGAAGATCAAACGGATCACCTTCGTGTTCCGAGGCGATGCGGCAAGCGGCAGCCCGTCCTACCGAACCTGGTTCGCGGCCAAGGTCAAGAAGCAGACTGACCCTGTGACCGGCTGACGATCTGAAGTCACGCAGTTTGGAAGACGCCCCTCTCTCATGAGGGGCGTTTTTCGTTCCGCTGCTGACCGCTGCTCGCATACGTGCGCAATAGGATGAACCGATGAGTGACCGACTGAAGGAGATGTGGCGTCGCGGACAGCGGGGCTGGCCGGCAGACAATCCGGTGGCGCAGTTCCCAAATGCACCTCTGCTGGTTGCGATCGCCGCCTGGATCGTGAGGCAGTTCACCGACGGCACCGCGAACGACTGGGCGAGTGCGGTCTCCTACGTGGCGCTCGCCTGCTTCGCCTTCTGGGAGCTGATCGACGGCGTCAATCGCTTCCGCCGCATCGGCGGTGCGGTGCTGCTCGTCCTCATCGCCTACTGGCTGGCCCAGGCTCTCGGGGCCTGAGCAGCGAGTACCCTCGACTGATGGGCAAGTGGAAGGCGATAGTCGCGATCTCGCTGGCGCAGTTCGTGATGGTGCTCGACACCACGGTGATGAACGTGTCGCTGGAGCAGGTGGTGAACGATCTCGACACCACCGTCGCAAACATCCAGCTCGCGATCACCTTCTACACGCTGACCATGGCAGCGCTGATGCTCACCGGCGGTCGGCTTGGAGGCATGTGGGGACGGCTGCGTATCTACAAGATCGGTGCAGTGGTCTACGGAGTCGGGTCGCTCTTGACAGCGCTCGCACCGAACCTCGCAGTGCTACTGATCGGTTGGTCGTTCGTGGAGGCAATCGGTGCAGCGATGATCATTCCAGCAACGATGGCGCTGACGGCGAGCAACTATCGCGGCCGTGATCGAGCGATCGCCTACGGAATCCTCGGGGGCATCGCCGCCGCTGGCGCCGCCGCTGGCCCTTTGATCGGCGGGTTCGTTACCGAGTACGCATCCTGGCGGTACGTGTTTGCAGCCGAGACCTTGATCATGCTCGGCCTGCTCGCCACGGCCGGTTCGATCAAGGACTCGAAGGTCACCGGCAAGGAGAGCCTCGACATACCCAGCGCCCTTCTCTCTGCAACCGGACTCGGCGTATTCGTCTTCGCGATCCTGCGCTCGAGCGAGTGGGGGTGGGTCACTCCGACTGGCAACGGCCCCACTCTGCTCGGACTGTCGCTCGTCCCGTTCCTGGCAGCGCTCGGACTCCTGATCCTCTCCTTCTTCCTGAGGCGCCAAGAGAAGCTCGAGCGCGAGGGAAAGCAGCCGCTTCTACCCAGCAAGCTGCTGAAGATTGCTCAGCTGCGAGGAGGCTTGGTGATGCTCTCGGTCCAGCAGTTGGTGCTGGCGGGGACCTTCTTCGTCATTCCCGTCTATCTGCAGATCGTGCTCGGCAAAGGTGCACTTGAGACCGGAGTCAACATCCTTCCCCTCGCAATCGGAGTGATCGTCTTCTCGCTGCTCGGCGCAAGGGCATCGGGTCTCTATTCCCCTCGCATCCTGGTGCGCTCTGGCCTGATGGTGCTCTTCGTAGGCATCCTCACCATTCTCGGATCGGTCGGGTCCAATCCTGATTCGACCTGGTTCCTCATAGGGATGGGACTTTTTGGAGCCGGGATCGGGCTTGGTATCTCTCAGCTGGGTAACACGATCATGTCGGCTGCACCGCAAAAGAACGCGAGTGAGGCAGGAGGCCTGCAGGGGACGGCCAACAACCTCGGCATGTCGCTTGGCACGGCCCTGATCGGCGCGGTCCTTCTGACCGGGTTGACGACTTCGCTCGAGGACACGATCCAAAGCGACCAGAGGATCTCTGCCGAGGTGAAACAACAGGTCACGAACTCGACCAAGCAGGCGCCGGTAATTACCACCGAAGATGCCAAGGCAGAGCTGCAAAAGACATCGCTCACCGCAAGTGAACAGAAGGCCGTACTCGACGACTACGAGGAGTCGATGATCAATGCACTCCAGCGATCATTCGCCGCTGCGGCCCTGATCGCGCTCATCGCCCTCTGGTTCGTGCGCTTCCTGCCGGACAAGCCACTGGTTGCGAGCAAGCAGGCCAAGCGCGCCCCGCCCAAGCGCAAGCCACGCGCGGCGCGTGCGTGAACTCGCAACCTATGCGCAGATCGGGTGTTTAATCGAGAGACGATGAAGCCGCTCGACTCCCCCACGGTCACCCGCCGCCTGGCCCTCGCGGTTTGTGGATTCCTCGCAGCGCTGGCCGGGTGGTCGCTCCTGCCGGGCGGAGGAGCTATCTCCGGCACCGAGGCAGAGGCAGCCTCGTGCAGGTTGAAGCCAGCCGCCACCAACTGTGCGCTCAAGTGGGCAGGCAGCCGATCGGGTATCGCCATTGGTGCATCGATCTCGGAAGGCATCCCCGAGCAGCAACAGGCCGACATCCTCGCCCACTTCAACGCGGTCAGTGACGAGAACGCCTTCAAGTGGTCTTCCATGGAGTCGAGCGAAGGGAACATCGACTTCTCCGACACCGATGCGCTGGTGGACTGGGCGAACGCAAACGGCCTCAGGCTCAGAGCGCACACGCTGTTCTGGCACCGGTACCAGACCCCCTCCTGGGTGACCAGTCAGATCAACACTGCCGACGATCCCGCCGAGACCTTGCGCGAGTTGATGGATCGGAGGGTCGAACAGGTGGTCGGCCGGTATCGAGGCAGGGTGAAGATCTACGACGTGGTCAACGAACCGCTGCAGACCTTCGGTCCGGGCTGGGATACGACCGACTCGTTCGTGTCGAGATCGAACTTCTTCTATCTGGCGCTGGGTGAGGGGTATATCGATCATGCCTTCCGGGCGACACGGGCCGCTGACCCCAAGGCGAAGTTGTTCCTCAACGAGACCGTCTGGAATCCGACCATCGGCGATCCGAAGGCGGACGCCTTCCTCGCCCTGGTCAAGCGGCTGAAGCGGCGCGGTGTGCCAGTAGACGGGGTCGGCCTGCAGACGCACGGGATGTTCGGCTTGGCTCCACCGAACTTCCCTGAATCGACTCGCAGTTTCCGCAGGTACATCGATGCGCTCGGCAAACTCGGGGTGAAGGTCGAGATCACCGAACTCGACGTGGCGCTTCCACTGATCGGTGACGTCGCAGACCCACTGGCCGAGCAGGCAAGGGTCTACCGACGGGTAGTGGATGCCTGCGCATTCGCGAGGCAGTGCGTCGGGGTGACGACCTGGAACATCCGGGATACGGACACCTGGCTCGACACCTTCCCCTTCACCTCCGGGAGTGCGCCGAACCTCCCCTTGCTGCTCGACGGCGAGGGTAATCCCAAGCCTGCATACCAGGCGGTGAAGCAGTCCCTGCTGCGTCGCTGCAACCAGCGCTGGGCCCTCAACCGGAAGCGCCCTGCGAGGTCCTGCTCGGTCCCCTGGCCTCGCTAGTCTCTGATCTCGATGGCGAAGACCAAGAAGAAGGCTCCCACCAAGGCCCAGAAGCTCCGGCGTCTCCACCGCCTCAACCTGATCGCGACGGTCTTCTTCGCCGTGCAGGTGGTTGTGATCCTCGCTCTGGCGCAGCCCGCCAAGCTGCCGGTTCTCGGCTCATTCCTGCTCGATGCTCCGGGAAGCGGTAAGTACGGCTCCACCGACCTCTTCGATCTGCGGATCGACTGGATGGTCGGTCTGTTCCTGCTGCTTGCTGCGGTCGATCACTTTGCTGTGGGCACCTTCGCTCGCAAGTGGTACGAGAAGAACGTCTCGAGGGGCGTCAACCCGGCGCGCTGGTGGGAGTACTCGATCAGCGCCTCGATAATGGTGGTGCTGATCGCCATGCTGGCTGGGGCGAGCGACATCGTGGCCTTGCTGATGATGTTCGGCGCCAATGCGGCGATGATCCTCTTCGGACTGGTGATGGAACGGTCGAACCTCGGCAAGCGCAAGGTCGACTGGTCGCCGTTCGTCTGGGGCTGCGTGATCGGAGCCGTTCCGTGGATCGGTATCGCGGTCCAGCTCGCCCTCTCGCAGGACAACGGCGATGGAGTCCCGGGGTTCGTATTCGGGATCTTCGTCTCGCTGTTCATCCTCTTCAACACCTTCGCGGTGAACATGTGGCTCGGTTATCGCGGTAAGGGCCGCTGGAAGGACCCGCTCTTCGTCGAACTCGCCTACGTGGTCCTCAGCTTCACCGCCAAGACCGTGCTCGCCTGGCAGGTTTACGCCGGCTCACTCGCCGGCACCCCGGCCTAAGACTTCTCGGCCCGCTGCCTGCGCGGTGGCGTACCCGCCGCTCGCGCGCCCTTGGACACCTCTCCGTGTCCGAAGTGGATATCGGGCAGGACCCGGTCCAGCCAGTGAGGGAGGTACCAAGCCCACTTGCCGGTCAATCTGAGCAGAACCGGCAACAAGAGCAACCTGACGAGGAAAGCGTCGAGGAACACGGCTACCCCGAGGATGACTCCCATCTCCTTGGGTGGCAGCGGTCCCGAGAGAGCGAAGGTGAAGAAGACCGCAACCATCACTCCCGCTGCCGCGAGGATCACCCGGCCGGAATGAGCGAGGCTGCCGACCATTGCTGCCTTGGGATCGCCCTGCTCCTCCCAGTGCTCCCGGGCGGACGAAAGCAGGAAGACCGTGTAATCCATCGCGATGGCGAAGATCATCGCGAAGAAGAAGATCGGACCCCAGGCGTTCAGGAACCCCTGCGACTCGAACCCCAGCAGCCCACTCAGGTTTCCGTCTTGGAATATCCACTTGGCCACCCCGAATGCGGCGCCCACCGCCAGCAAATTGGTGACCACACCCAGCAGGGCCACCAGTGGAGCCTGGAATGCCACCAGTAGGAGCAGGAACCCGAGTACCAACACCACCCCGATCGCGAGCGGGGTAGTGTCCGCAAGCGCAGTCTCGAGATCGTGATTCTCCGCAGCCGGTCCACCGATCAGCGACAAGTCGGTCCTCGACCTCTGTGAGCGGGTCTGCTCCGGCATCGAGACCCAGATCTCGGAGATCGAGTCGCTTCTGGCTTAGTTGACCGAGGGATCCTCAGGCAACCTGGCGAGCACCTCGTACTCACCCCCGAGTCTCTTCAGCACCCCGGACCAGAGATCGCCGTCGCTGAACGCATCGTCGGCGACCGGCTCGGCGAGGATCCATCCCTCCTGCTCCATCTCGGCGTCCAACTGCCCAGCCGACCAACCCGCGTAACCAGCGAAGACCTGGAACCTCTCCAATTCTGCGGGGCGCTCGAGGTCGACCATGCCGACCGCTCCGACGAGCAGCCTCTCCGATTCGCTCGGGTCCTCGAACTCGCCGATGCAGGTGAGGGCGTTCGGGGCCACCGGCCCACCGAGACGGACCAATGGATCGGACCCGAGCCGCTCAGCCAACTCGGGAATCGTCTCGCCGAGACGAGTGCCCGACGGATGATTCAGCGTGAGCCCGAAGGCGCCCTCGTCGTTGTGTTCGACCACCAGCACTACCGACCGGTGGAAGAAGTCGCCGATCTCGGGCGAAGCGACCAGGAGTTTTCCGGCAACCGATTCGGCCATCGCCGCTAAGGCTCGCACAGGTAGTCTGAACGAGTGGCGAAAGTCTCCTCCACACCGCGCGTGAAGTTGTACGGGTTCGTCCTCTCCCACCCGGTGACCACTGTCCGGCTGGCGCTGGCTCGAAAGGGCATCGCCTACGAACAGGTGAACCTGAGGGTGGGTCTGCACGCCACGCAGTTGCGAGCACTCGGCTTCGCAACCGGCACGGTTCCGGCGATGAAGATCGATGGCCAGAAGATCCAGGGTTCGCGCCAGATCATCAGGGCACTGGAGGAACTCCAGCCCGAGCCGCGTCTCTTCCCGGCCGACCCTTCTCTGCGGATCGCGGTGGAAGATGCCGAACGCTGGGGAGAGGAGACACTCCAGCCGATTCCCCGGAGGCTCTTCAGATACGTCGCGAGCACCGACGCCTCGGTGCGCGAGGCGGTGGCCGAGCGTGAGGGGCTCCCCGCACCGAAATTGGCGGCGCGGGCAACCGCACCGCTGACCAAGCGGATGGCTGCGAAGGTCGGCGCCGACGCCGAGCAAGTGCGAGCCGACATGAACGCCCTGCCCGGCCTGATCCGCCGGGTCGAGCAGATGCTGAAGGACGGAACGATCGGCGGCGAAGAGCCCAACGCGGCCGACTTCCAGATCGCTCCGACCATCAGGGTGCTGATGAATCTCGAGGACACCGCGCCGATCGTGCTGGGCAGCCCGGTGGAGGAATGGGCACGGCATCTGGTTCCGGACTATCCGGCAGATCTTCCGGCCAGGCTCCCCGCGGATTGGACGGCGCCCCTCCGCGATGCTGCCGCCCAGCGTGCCTGAGCAGAGCGATGTCGGGCCGCACTGCCTGGATCCTGGCCGACCAGCTTTCAGCCGATAACCCTGCTCTCGAGGGAGCCGACCGGCTGCTGATGGTCGAGGCCCGACTGCGACCCGGCAAGGTGCGATTCCACCGGCAGAAACTCCACCTGGTCTGGTCGGCGATGCGGCACTTCGCCGAGGAGAAGAGAGAGCGAGGCCTCGAGGTCGACTACCGAACCGCCGCGACCCTTACAGAGGGCCTCCGGCATCACATCGAGGAGTTCGATCCAGCAGGGGTAGCGCTGCTCGAGCCCAACACCCTGGGAGCCGGTGAGCGGCTGGCATCCCTCGACTCCCGGGTCGAGATCGTGAAGGGATCCCTCTTCCTCACGGACCCGGCGGACTTCGCCATCTGGGCCGAGGGCAGGAAGCAGTTGAGGATGGAGAACTTCTATCGGGAGCAGCGCCGCCGTTACGGCCTGTTGATGGACGGCGAAGCGCCGGCCGGGGGCGAGTGGAACTTCGACGCCGACAACCGACAGCCGCCACCGGCCGACCAGAGTCCGCCCAAGCCCTACAGGCCGCGCGAAGACGGGATCGACATCGCCGTTCGGGAGGATCTGGACCGCCTCTCGACAGAAATCGAGATGGTCGGGGCTGACGGCAAGCGCATCTTCCCCGCCACCCGCGCCGAGGCCAAGCGCGCCCTCGCCTCGTTCTGTTCCAAACGACTGCCGGAGTTCGGGCCGTATCAGGACGCGATGGTCGAGGGGGAGCGATTCATGTGGCACGCGCTGATCTCGAGTTCGCTCAACCTGGGGCTGCTCGACCCGCTCGAATGCGCCGAGGCAGCCGAGCGCGAGTACCGAGAGGGCAACGCTCCGATCTCCTCGGTGGAGGGCTTCATCCGGCAGATCATCGGCTGGCGGGAATACGTCTGGGGCGTCTACCGGTGGCGTGGCCGCGAGATGCGCAAGTCCAACGCCCTCGATGCTCACTCCGAACTCCCTGAAGCGATCGCGGACCTGGATCCGGACGCAACCGAGATGGCCTGCCTCTCGGATGTGCTCGCAGGTGTTCGCGACACCGCTTACGCGCACCACATCGAGCGCCTGATGCTGCTCGGCAACCTGATGCTCACGGTGGGAGTGGAGCCGGGACCGGCCACGGATTGGTTCCACGGCTCGTTCATCGACGGCTACGAGTGGGTGATGGGACCGAACGTGATCGGTATGGCCCTCTGGGCCGATGGCGGGCTGATGATGTCCAAGCCCTACGCGGCTACCGGTGCCTATGTGAACCGTATGTCGACCTACTGCTCCTCCTGTCGATACGACCCGAAGAAGCGCAGCGGCGATGAGGCATGTCCGTTCACCACTCTCTACTGGGACTTCCTCGAACGCAACCGGGAGACCCTCGCCGCCAACCCGAGGATGACCCTCCAGGTGAGGAACCTCGATCGCATCGACTCGGCCGAGATGGCCGCGATACGCGACCAAGCCGGCCGGTTGCGCACGACCTTCAGCGCCTAATATCCGCGAATGGCCATCGACCGGACCAAGCCAGTCCTGATCACGGGTTGCTCGACCGGGATCGGCAGATCCACCGCGCTGCGTCTCGCAGGCTCCGGCTGGAAGGTCGTCGCCACGGCGCGCAAGCCCGAGTCGATCGCGGATCTTGCCTCGGCTGGCTGTCAGACCCTCGCCCTCGATGTGACCGACGAGGCCTCGATGAAGACAGCGGTCGACCAGGTCGAGAGCGAACATGGATCTGTCGGTGCGCTGATCAACAACGCCGGCTACAGCCAGAGCGGCGCGGTCGAGAGCGTCCCGCTCGACGAGGCGCGAGCGCAGTTCGAGACCAACGTCTTCGGCCTCTCGCGCCTGAGCCAGTTGGTGCTCCCCGGGATGCGCAAGGCCGGATCGGGCCGGATCCTGAACATCAGCTCGATGGGCGGGAAGTTGGTCATCCCTGGAGGAGGCTGGTACCACGCCACCAAATACGCGGTCGAGGCGCTTTCGGACGCGATGCGGTTCGAGGTCGCGCCGTTCGGAGTGGATGTGGTGATCATCGAGCCCGGTGCGATCAAGACCGAGTTCGGCGAGACGGCCGTGAAGGCGATGGACGCCAACGACGACAGCGGTCCCTACACCTCGTTCAACAACGGCATGGCGCAAGCCACCCTGGACGCCTACGAGAAGGGGCCACTGAAACTGCTCGGAGGCGAACCTGACGATGTCGCGAAGGTGATCGAGAAGGCGCTGAAGGCCCGCAAGCCGAAGCCGCGCTACAAGGTGACCGCTTCGGCCCATATGTTCGCCGGTACGCGCCGCCTGCTCAGCGACCGGATGTGGGACCGCTTCATCGGGGCGCAGATCCCGAAACCCGGCAGACAAGCCTGAGCGTTCCGCGGCCGCTCGACCTCGGATGCCTGATCGAGGCCGGACGCGGCTAAACTCGCTGCCAATGCGGTCCCAAACGGGCCGACCGCGAGGGAGAGGAGAGACTCGAAATGGCAAAGAAGAGCGACCCCAAACAGACCAAGTACCTGCTGCCGGAGTCGGAGATCCCGACCAAGTGGGTGAACATCGCCGCCGATCTTCCCGGTGAGCCCCTCCCTCCTCTGAGCCCCCAGACGGGCGAGCCGCTTGGGCCCGAGGATCTCGCGCCGCTCTTTGCGATGGCGCTGATCGAGCAAGAGGTATCGGCCGAACCCGAGATAGAGATTCCCGAAGAGGTACGCGACGCCTACCGGCTCTGGCGGCCCACCCCGCTGATCCGTGCAAGGCGGCTGGAGCAGGCACTCGACACGCCGGCACACATCTACTTCAAGTACGAGGGGGTCTCCCCCGCCGGATCGCACAAGCCCAACACCGCCGTGCCTCAGGCCTTCTACAACGCCCAGCAGGGCATCAAGAAGCTGGCCACCGAGACCGGTGCAGGACAGTGGGGTTCGTCGCTTTCCTTCGCGTGTCAGATGTTCGGCCTCGAGTGCGAGGTATTCATGGTCGGGGTCAGCTACGACCAGAAGCCGTACCGCCGGGCGATGATGGAGACCTGGGGCGCCACGGTGCACCGAAGCCCGTCCGACCTAACCGAGGCAGGCCGCTCACAGGCCGAGCACAGCACCGGCAGCCTCGGCATCGCGATCTCCGAGGCGGTCGAGGTTGCAGCCCAGAGCGACGACACCAACTACGCCCTCGGTTCGGTGCTGAGCCACGTGTGTCTCCACCAGACCGTGATCGGCGAGGAAGCGATCGCGCAGCTGGAGATGGCGGGTGAGTATCCGGATGTGGTGATCGGGTGCGTCGGCGGTGGATCGAACTTCGCCGGTATCGCCTTCCCCTTGCTGCGCAAGAAGCTGAAGGAGGGTCTCGACACGCGGTTCGTCGCGGTCGAACCCGCCGCCTGCCCCACGCTCACCCAGGGCACCTACGCCTACGACTTCGGAGACACCGTGGGCATGACCCCGATGATGCCGATGTACACGCTGGGTCACGACTTCGTGCCGCCCCCGGTCCATGCTGGAGGCCTGCGATACCACGGCGACGCACCGATCCTCTGCGCGCTGGTCAAGGAGGGCCTGATCGACGCGAAGGCTATCCCCCAGACCGAGGCCTTCGAGTCGGCGGTGCAGTTCGCCAAGGCCGAGGGAATCATCCCCGCGCCGGAACCGACCCACGCGATCCGCGCCGTGATCGAAGAGGCCGAAGCAGCCAAGGCAGAGGGAGACGAGAGAGTGATCCTGTTCAACCTCTGTGGTCACGGGCACCTCGACCTCGCGGCATATCAGGCGTTCCTCTCGGGTGAGCTCGAAGATCTCGAGTTCTCGGAGGAGGACATGAAGAAGGCTCTCGAGAGCCTGCCTGACGCCCCCGCGGTCGCCTGAGCATCCGGACGGGGAGCCTGCCGGTGGCACTGGTCGAATCGGAGATGATCCCGCTGGGGAGCCCGGCGCCGGACTTCTCTCTGCCGGATCCTTCGGGCGAAGTCCACTCGCTCCAGGATGCCGCTGAAGCGAAGGCGGTGGTAGTCGCCTTCATCTGCAACCACTGCCCGTACGTGATCCACATTGCGGACGCGTTCGCCAAGGTCACCGGCGAACTGATCGATCAGGGGGTGGCGGTGTTCGCGATCAACTCGAATGACTGGACCACCCACCCCGATGACTCGCCGGAACGAATGGCCGAGGAATCAGAGCAACGCGGCTATCGGTTTCCCTACCTCATCGATGAGGATCAGTCGGTCGCCCGGGCCTATTCTGCGGCTTGCACCCCCGACCTCTACGTGTTCGACGGAAGCAGGAGGCTGGTCTACCGGGGCCAGTTCGACGCGACGCGACCGAGCGGCGACGAACCCGCCAACGGTGGCGACTTGAAGGCGGCGGTCGAAGCGGTGATGCTGGGCGAGGCGGTTCCCGAGCCCCAGCAACCGAGCGCAGGGTGCTCGATCAAGTGGCGGCCAGCCACTTGATCCACGCCTAGGCCAAGAGGTCGCTGCGGCCAGCCAGGTCGCGCGCGTTCGGCACACCGAGCAAGGCGAGCGACCGATCGAACTCGTCTTTGAGAATCTCGAGCACCGCAGCCACTCCATCGGCACCTCCGGCCGCAAGGCCCCACAATGCTGGCCTTCCCACCAGCACCGTGCTCGCACCCAAGATCAGAGCCTTCGCCACGTCGGTGCCGCGACGGATGCCTCCGTCGACCAACACCTCGCCGTCTCCCGAGACTGCTTCTACTACTTCCGCCAGCACCTCGGCCGTAGCCGGAACGGTGTCGAGCTGACGACCCCCGTGGTTGGAGACCACCACCCCGGCCGCACCAGCCTCGATCGCGAGCGCAGCGTCGTCACCTCTCAGGACGCCCTTGACGAGCACAGGGAGGTCCGAGGCCTCAGCGAACTCGGCGACGTCGTCCCAGGTCAGTGACGGGTCGATCAAGTCGGCCGTGTCCTGCATCGAGATCAGGCCTTCGCCTCCGGCAGCATTGACCCCAGGCACAGATTCGGCATCGCCGACCACGAACCCGGTGGAGATCTCCCGGTCGCGTCGGCCGAGCACCGGCAGGTCCACGGTCAGCAGGAGCGCCTCGAACCCTCCTTCGACCGCCTCGGCGATCAATTCGCGGGTGACCGCACGGTCACGGAATACATAGACCTGGAACCAGCGCGGACCCTCCACCCCCGAAGCGGCCACGTTGGCTGGCCTGGAGGTGGCGAGGCTCGAGAGGGTGTAGACGCAATCAGCCTCCTCGGCTCCCCGGGCCATCTCCTCCTCCCCGCCCGGATGAGCGAGACGGTGGTACGCGGTGGGTGCGACCGCGATCGGACTGGACAACTCGCGACCGAGCACCGTGACCGACGGGTTGCGGTCGGAGACATCGATCATCACCCGGGGGCGCAAGGTGATCTCCTGCCACGCCCGCTCGTTCCTGCCAAGGGTCAGCTCGTCTGCCGCAGCGCCTGAGTAGTAGGCGAGGGTTCCCTCAGGAAGCGCCTCGCGATAGGCCGCCTCGAAATCGGCAAGGGTCGTGGGCGTCGGGTCAGCGGGCATCGGGGAGGACTCGACTCGAAACGGTAGCCCTTCCCGAGTGGCCTATGTCCCGGGAGTCAGCCGGTTGGGGAGTCAGCCGAGCGGAACCGGACCTCATCCAACCCGACGTTCAGGAAACCGGAGTTATCACCCTCGACCAGACGGAGCTTTACCCGCTTACCGGCGAATCGAGAGACGTCGATCGACGCATTGATCCATCCACCGCTTCGCGCCTTGGTGGTACCGATCTTCGGCTTGAAGATGGTGCCGAGGATGTCCGACTTGCGGGTGGTGAAGCCGTTTGCGGACGGCTCGACCAAATCCAGTCTGAAGAACTGGATCCGTGGTCCGGTCGCGTTCCAGTCTCCGGGGAAGACCCAATAACCCGCCGCTGCTGCCTGCGCACTGTTGAACCCGGGCGAGGGGCCTCCATCGTTGATCCAGAAGAGCTTGACGCTCAAGGTGGTGGCATCCGTAGGGACGGCGATGGTGTGAGTCAGGTAGTTGGTGCCTGGCCCGTTCTGCTTGAGGGCTCCCGCGAACTTGCCGAAAGGCTTGGGCAGGGTGGCGCCACCTACGGTGGGTGGAAGCTCGCGATTGCTGGCCTTGTAGACGAACCAATCGCCGTCACCGTCGTTCTTGGCCTTCCAGTTGCTGAGGGTTCCCTTTTCGAAATCGCCGTTCGGGATCGAGGCGGCAAAGGCAGCGCTGACGCCGACGACGAGGGTGGCGGACAGGGCGATCAGGACGCTTCTACTTCTCTTCATTCTCATTCGGATTGGCCTCTCTGGCTGGGTGGTGACAGTGGGTAGCAATCTAATCGAAATCACGAACGGAGGGGGTGGGATTCGAACCCACGAGCGACCGAAGGCCGCCAACGGTTTTCGAGACCGCCCCGTTCAACCACTCCGGCACCCCTCCAGGACGACCTTGAGGGTATCGGGAGAGGGGCTGCGTCTGCAGACGGACCGGCTGACTATCCTCAAATGGATACGGAGAGGTGTCCGAGTGGTTTAAGGAGCACGCTTGGAAAGCGTGTAAGCGTCTAACGGCGTTTCGTGGGTTCGAATCCCACCCTCTCCGCTCTCCAACCGATGAGTCAGCAAGCCGAGATAGACGCAGCAGAGTTCGAACGCCGGATCAGGAACGAGTCCGGAACCGTCGTGCTCGACGTGCGAACCCGTGAGGAATTCGACGACTGGAGCGTCGATGCGCCCGAGGCAGTCCTCGTCAACCTGCCAGAGCTGGAGATCGACCCGGCGAACGGGTCACTCGACGGAATCGATCGAGACGCGACCATCAATGTCCTCTGCGGGGCCGGCAACGCATCGCGGCGGGTTACCGAACGACTGCTCGCGGGGGGGCGCGACGCGGTGAACGTAGAGGGAGGGATGATCGCGTGGTCTCGGCTGCTGATCTGCGAGGAGATACCGGTCGACGGACCGTTCACGGTCCTGCAGTTCAGACGCGAAGCGCGAGGGTGCCTGTCCTACATGGTCGAGTGCGGTGGCGAGGCTCTGGTGGTCGATCCGTCACCCGACCCTTCCCCATATGTGGAGGAAGCCGATCGCCGCGGATGGAGGATCGTCACTTGCTTCGACACCCATGTACACGCTGATCACGTGAGCGGGGCCGCTGATCTCGCCGGGGCCACCGGAGCCCGCATTCTGATGCCGAAGTTGGCCGTGGAGCGCGGGCTCGCCCGCCCGGAGGTGAAGTTGGTCGAAGACGGTGACACGATCGAACTCGGAGAAGCGACGGTGGAGATCGTTGCCCTTCCCGGGCACACCACCGAGATGACCGGACTCGAGGCAGGCGGGGCATTGATTACCGGGGATTCCCTCTTCGCCGATTCGATCGCACGACCCGACCTACAGGATCCGGATCCCGCCGCGTCGCGCGAGGCGGCGGCCGACCTCCACACGACCCTGACCTCGAAGATCCTCGATCGACCGGACCAGACCCTGATCCTGCCGGGCCACTACCCCGGCGGGAGACTCGACGGCCCGGTGGCACCGACGCTCGGAGAGGTGAAGGCGAGCGTGGGTGAACTCGCTTTGGGTGCAGAACCCTTCGCGGACTGGCTGCTGGCGGACCTGCCCGACAAGCCCGCGAACTTCGACACGATCATCGGGCTGAACCTCGGCACCGAACAAGTCCCCGAGGACGACATCGGCCGCCTCGAGACAGGCGGCAACTCCTGCGCGGCAGGGTAGGAATCACTGCCTGAGGGTTGTGTCCAACCTCAGCACTAGCGTGCTGTGAATGAAAAGAATTTCACTGGTAATTGCATCAACTGCTGTGGGAGCGCTTCTATGTGTCCCGACAGCGGGAGCCGCAACGGGTCCCGGGTTGATCGCAAAGCTCAACGTCAAGGGCGAGCGCAACGCCGGCTACGACCGAGACCTGTTCGACCTCTGGATCGATGCCGATTCCAACGGCTGCGATACCCGTGACGAGGTCCTCTACCGGCAAAACCGTGATCGAGGGCGCTACTGCGGCTCCTCACGCGGGATCTGGAAATCGGCCTACGACGGTCTGCGCTTCACGGATTCTTCGCTGCTCGATGTCGATCACTTCGTGCCTCTGTCAGAAGCCTGGGGATCAGGCGCGAAGAAGTGGAGCGCGGGAACGAGGACCAGATACGCAAACGATCTCTACGGCTACTCGCTGTTGGCCGTATCTGCCTCCTCCAACCGATCCAAAGGCGACTCCGACCCATCCGAGTGGCTGCCTCGCTCCTCGTTTCACTGCGTTTACGCCGCTCGATGGATAGCGGCCAAGTACCGCTGGAAGCTCTCAGTTGACCGAAGTGAGAAGTCGGCGCTTCGGCGGATCATGCGGGACTGCGGGGCGCGATCGCTGAAGGTCAGATCCACGCGCCGCGCGAAGATCGGCTTCGAGGGCAATGGAGGCGGCGGGGGAAACACCGGTGATCTCGACCCGCGCTTTTCGACCTGCTCAGCCGCCAGGGCCGCCGGCTACGGACCCTACGTGCGGGGGCGAGACCCCGAGTACGCCTGGTACCGAGATGCCGACGGGGACGGGATCGTCTGCGAGTAGCGAAAGCGCTCAGGCGCTGAGTTCGATCAACTCGACCCGATAACCGTCGGGATCGCGAACGAAGCACAACCTGGAGCCGCCCTCTCGAACCGAGTAGGGCGGCTTTTCAGGTTCTATACCCTCGCTCGATAGCCGCTCGAGGGTCGAGTCGAGATCTTCCACCGTGATCGCGATGTGCCCGTAGCCGGTTCCGATCTCGTACTCGGTCACCCCGAAGTTGTGTGTCAGCTCGAGCCTCGGCGAGTCGCCGTCGCCGGGCAGGTTCATGAAGATGTTCTCCGCCTCGTCCCTGATCGGCATCCGTGCGATTTCCTCGAACCCGAGCGCGGAGTAGAACGCGACCGACTTCTCCGGGTCGGTGATCCGGTAGCAGGTGTGGATGAGTCTGCTCACGCGAGGTAGCCTACTCGCCGCGGCGCTCGGCGAAGAATCCGCTGAGCATCGCCGCCGCCTCGACCTGCAGGAGCCCCGACTCGACCGCGGGTGTGTGGTTGGTCATGCCCTCCGCGTACAGGTTCATCACTCCACCCACCGCACCAGCCTTCGGGTCGGCGGTAGCAAAGACGAGTCGCGGCACCCGTGCCAGAGCGATCGCGCCGGCGCACATCGCGCAGGGTTCGAGGGTGACATAGAGGGTCGTATCCGGCAGTCTCCAGCCTCCGAGCGTGACCGAAGCCTGACGCAGAGCGAGGATCTCCGCATGAGCCGTGGGATCGCCCGACTGCTCACGCTCGTTGCCGGCAGCGCCCAGCACCTCCTCGCCGCGTGCGAGCACGGAGCCGATCGGCACATCGCCTGCCTCGGCGGCGGCCGAGGCCAGATCGAGGGCTTGGCGCATCAGGGTTTCGTCGGTGGCGCTGAAGACGGTCACACCGAGAAGTATGCGATGCCGTACTGCATTGCGCACCGAAGCCACACGGGCGGGCTACTTTCACGCCTGAGATGTGTTCTTGAGAAGATGAGAAAACTGCGCAGATTGCGATCGACGAGAAGCCGCGGATGTTCGGACACCCTCATGGAGAACACAGGCTCGAACACCAAGAGAATCGGGAAGGCCGCGATGTCGTTGGCTGCGGCCCTCTTCGCCGTGGGCTTGCTCGCATCTGCAGCGCCAGCACTCGCCGGCCCCGGTTACGTGAGCGGTGAAGTGATCGTCGGCTACTCGGACGGAAGCCAGAGGCTGACCTCGCTTGCCCCCGGCACCTCTGTGCGGCAGGCGATCAGGCAACTCGACCGCTCTCCCGGGGTGGAATACGCGGTGCCCAACTACAAGGCACGAACGGCGACCGTTCCGAACGACCCGGGCCGGTCCGGTGTGCCCGGTGGCTGGCAGCAGATCCAGTGGAACTTCCTCACCTGCGGCTCGCTCTGCGGCAAGCCGGCCCAGACCTATCAGTCGGCGGGCGGCATAAACGCGGTTGGCGCCTGGCAGATCCTCGCTGACCGGTCGATTCAACCCGGCAGCGGCGCCAAGGTGGCGGTTCTCGATACCGGGGTCGCATACGCCGACAAGGAGCCAGACTTCCGCCGCAGCCCCGACTTCAACGGCGCTCAGTTCGAAGCGGGTTACGACTTCGTCGACGGCGACACCGAGCCGCTGGACCAGGACGGACACGGCACCCACGTGACCGGGACGATCGCCGAGCTGAACGACAACGGGGTAGCGCTGACCGGCCTCGCCCCCGCCGCGACCGTCATCCCGGTCAGGGTTCTGAACGCGATCGGAGTCGGCAACGCGAGGGACATAGCCAAGGGCATCCGTTACGCGGCGAACCAGGGAGCGGATGTGATCAACATGAGCTTCGAATTCGCCTCCAAGGTGCGTTCCTGCGAGGACCTTCCGACCGTTTGTTCGGCACTCCAGCACGCACGCAGCAAAGGCGTCCTGCCCGTTGCCGCCGCCGGTAACTCCGAGGGCAAGGCGGTTGCCTTCCCCGCCCTGGCGCCCAAGGTGCTTGGGGTAGGGAGAACAACCAAAGACGGGTGCGCGGGAGCCGGCTCGCGTTCAGGCAAGGGTCTGGACCTCGTGGCGCCGGGCGGCGGGCCTCCCAAGAGGAAGGTCACCGACTGCCGGAAGGATCGAGCGAAGGACTCGGCCGCCCCGGTCAGTCAGTTGACCTTCACCGGATTCGACTTCATCCAGTTCGGCTACGAAGGCTACGAGGGGACCTCGATGGCAGCCCCGCATGTGGCAGGGGTGGCAGCACTGGTGATCTCCAGTGGCGTCCTCGGTGACGACCCCACTCCGTCCGAGCTCGCCTGCCAGATCAAGCAGACGGTGCGCCGCAAGGGACTCGGTCAGAAGTACTCACGCTTCCTGTTCGGAGAAGGCCTGCTGGATGCGGCTTCAGCGGTGAGGACGGCTGCGCCGGGCTGCTGAGAGACACTTGGATGGGAAGCGGGGCGGCTGCGACCAGCCTCAGCCGCTGGTGTGGACGATCCAGACATCACAGGGCGCGTGATGCGAGATCCGGTTCGGCACGCTGCCGAGGAAGAATCGCGTCGCACCGGTCATTCCCCTGTTGCCCACCACGATCAGGTCGGCACCGTTCTGCTCGGCCACGTCGAGGAGAGCTTCGGCCGGGTCACCCTCCACAGGGTGCGAGGTCACGGAGACCTTCGCCTTCTTCGCGGCTGCCACTGCGTTGCCCAGGATCAGTTCGACATCCTCGCGCGGCCCAACCGTATGGGCCACGTCGTCAGGACTCGAACCAGCCTCGGCCTTGAGTCGGGACTCGGGAACCGGCGAATAGGCGCTCACTACCTCCAGATCGGCCCCGGAGAGCTTGGCGAGTTCGATCGCGGATGCCACCGCGTCATTTGCGGTATCCGATCCGTCGGTACCCACCACGATCTTCTTGACCACCAGTTACTCCCTTCGCTGCACTGAGCTTGCTGAGGCGATACTACCTGCCACCAAGCCGGGATTTGCGGCAATCGGTCATTAGAGCTTGATGATCGCGATCACGATCGATGCGATCAGGCAGGCGATCATCACGCCGAGGGAGAGAATCCAGATAGTGGGCACGAGACGATGCTAGGGCAGGCCGTTGATGGCATGGAGCGATGCCTCGCGGTCCAATAGGCTTGGACGGGATGGGAGAGAGGATCATGTTCAAGCCGCCGTGGAGTCCTGTGCTCGAACAGGTCGCGGATGACGTCTGGGTGGTCAGAGGCGACGTGAAGAACGGGATGAACGTCTACCTGCTCCGAGACGGAAGCGGAGTGACCGCGTTCGACGCGGGTACCAAAGCGATGGTCAAACCGGTCCGGAAGGCTGCTGAGCAGTTGGGTGGCCTGCGCCGGGTGGTGCTCGGCCACGCCGATGCCGACCACCGCGGGATCGCTCCCTACATGGGAGTACCGGTGATCTGCCATCCGGACGAGGTGACCGCCGCCGAGTCCGAGGAGTTCCGAAACTACTGGGATCTCTCCAAGATCGAGGTCGGCTATGCCCGCCGGGTCTACCCGTTCCTGCTCTCCCGCTGGGACGGCGGACCGGTTCAGATATCCGAGACGATCACCGAGGGGGACGAGCTCTGTGGCTTTCGGGTCTACGCCTTCCCCGGTCACGCTCCCGGGCAGATCGGCCTGTTCCGAGAGTCCGACGGGCTCGCGATCGTCTCGGATACCGTCTACTTCGTCGACAGTTCGAGGTTCAAACCGATCGACCACCCCTCCGTCCCCCACGAATGCTTCAACTGGGATACCCAGAAGGCCGCCGAGTCGGTGCGGAAGCTCGCGGCGCTGAACCCCAAGAAGGTCGCGGCCGGACACGCTGAGCCGTTCGAGGCTCCGGATCTCGTGCAGCAGTTGCTGAAGGCCGCCGACGCGGTCGACGGCAAGGGCATCTCGACAGCCACTTAGGGCTCGATCACCCTGCGGGGCGTCGGCGCGGGGATGCCCCTCCACGCGGAGTCAGGTACGCCAGGGTCCAGCCTGAACCAGTCGAGGTACCGGCCGCAGACCCCAGAGAGGGGAACCGTCTCCCGCGCCGGTACAGGTGTGGCCGCGATCGGCCCGAGGTAGGCCCGGGACTCGGCTCCGAGCAGGCGTCCAACTGCTGGCAGCCTGCCCACGGCGACCCGGAAGTCGACCAGGCCGTCACGGGTGACGGTGATCTCTCCCACCGGATAGAACGGCGCCGGACCGCGGAACAAGAGGTTCGCCGGCAGGGCCACATCCAGCCCCGGCGCGGTGATGCGCGCTGGCTGAGTGGACGCGTACTGGAGGGAGATGGCCCAGCGGCCGGCACTGAGGGGGAGTTCCTCGGTCGCAGAGACCGCGCTCGTGGGCTCGGAGGTCGGATCCCAGGCCCTGCCGACCACCGGTGGCTTGGTGAAGACCCGCGCCTCACCGTCGAGGCGGCTCAGCCTCGCCACCGCTGGGTCGGAACAGTCGACTGTCGCGCCAGGGCCGATCGGTTCGATCAGCGTGTAGCGCTCGGGCAGCGGACCGTTGCGCTTCCACAGGACGTAGTCACGAGTACGCCGGATCGGCTCGAAGTTGGCAGGCGCTTCGCTCAGTTGCGCGGCTCCCGTTGTGATCACGTAGTCGAACCGCTCGAGCACCTTGCGGGGCACCACATCGAAGTCGAACTTGGCTCTGGTGGAGGTTGGCCGGTAGAGCGATGAGACCTCGATCACGTTGTAGTTGTGGATGATCGGGGTGTAGAGGTCCGCTCCGATCAACTCCCAACCCACGAACGACTCCCGGCCGAGGAACAGGACCTTCTCCCCCTCGACCACCTTCCGCAGCCCGATCAGCTGCTGGACTTGGCCAACCGGACCGATCGCCGCCTGCCGCAGGACGAGGAAGCTCGAGAACGCTGCCGCTATGACGAAGAGGATCCCGATCGAAGCAACCAGCAGACGGTTACCACCACCCTCCGCCGACACCTCCTCGGCGACCGGCTTCTGCTCACCTTCGAGCGCTCCGGCGCGGAGGAACCCCCTGAGGGCGATCAGCATCACGATCGGAGCGATCACGCAGAGCGCCTTCGCCTGGGTGTAGGGAGTACCGACTGCCAGCGCCGCCAGATAACCGACCACGCCGGCGATCAGGGTGGCAGGAAGTATCCGTTCACCGATCCCCCTCGCCCTGCGGATGCCGAGTCCAAGTGCGATCGCGCCGAGCAGCGCTCCCAGATAGAAGGCGATTGCCGGGACCGACGCGTTCTCGGGGGCGATCCGGAACTCGCTCGAAGGCCAGATGTCGAGAGCCTGCAGCGGCGAGAGAGGTTGCCTCAGGTTCCCGTACCCCACCCGGTCACCGGGACCGGTGGGGTTGAGAGCCCGGAAACCGGTGAAATCGAGCAGGCTGACCACCACCGGCACGCAGGCGACGATGGTGATCCCGACCACCGCCCCTGCCACCGGGAGGGTCCGGCGCAACCGCCCGACCAGATCGAGGCCGTCCCGGTCGCGGCGCTCGGCGATCGCGACCAGCAGCAGCCACGCGACTGCGGCGGCCACCAACCAGGAGGGACCGGGGAAGCTGTAGTTGTAGATCGTGCCCGCCGAGATCAGCCCGGCCGGCACGGCGGCCAGAGTCGCGGCGCGAGAGCCCTGGGACATGGCAGCGCGAATCATCGGGAGCGACAGTGCAAAGCCGATCAGCGACAGCGCGAGCAGTGGCTCCTTGAAGGCTCCCTGCGCCAGATAGGCAGCAGACAGGTAGGCGAAGGCAACCAGCACCGCGGCGGGAGCGCGCAACCAGCCTCGTACTCCGGGCAGAGCCGATGAGGCCGTGAGCCCGAGCAGGACGGCGATCGCTCCGGTCAGGCCGGCGAAGGCATCGACGAAGCCGGTACCGACCAACTCGGTCATGGCGGCGACCACCGCGTGGGGGCCGAGCGGGTAGCCATCCCGGATCAGTTCAGGTGTCACGCCGGAGCCCGTAGCCAGCCACTCCGCGAAGAGCAGGTGAGAGGCCATGTCATCGTTGACCAGCCCCTGACCCAGGATCCCCATCCGACCGCTCGCCGCGAATGGGATAGCGGTCACCAGAGCCGCCCCGATCACGACGGCAGCGGCCGTCCAGGTCGGTCGCGGGAGATCCCTGCGACCACGCCAGCAGATCACGGCGGCCACGAGCGAGATCGCGACTACGAATGCCGCGGCCGTCACGCCCCTGCCGGGGAACTTGACCGTGATGCCGCAGATGATCAGCAGGATCGAGATCCCGAGGGCGGGGGCAACGGCCGTGGAGCGTCCACGGCCCACCAGGAGGAGGACCGCGTTGCCGACCAGCAAGGAGGCCGCGACTGTCACCGCTCCCGAGAGAATGGCTCCGAGCATCAAACGGGAAGGCTAGTCGTCACGACCGTCGGCAGGAACTACCTGACACGCCAGGAATACTTGCTCGCCTTGCCGGGCGAGAGGTTCTTGACCGCCCGGACGGCGACCGTGTGCCTGCCCCGAGAGAGCTTCTTGAAGATCGTGGTCGCGCCGCAGACCGCGAATGCCTTGCTGTCGATCCGACATTCGAAGGTGGAGCCAGGAAGAGACGATGAGAACTTGAAGACGGCCTCGCGGCTCGAAGTGCTGGCCCCGGGAACCTGGCGGAAGCTGGCCCGCGGCCCGACCGGAGAACGATCGAAGATCGCTGCTGCCGAATCGGTGAAACTCGCCGCGTAGACACTGGTTCCGTCGGGACTGGAAGACAGCCCCGCGGTCGTCTCGATAGCCCGGGCGGTGCTGCAGTCATCGGAGCCGTCCACGCTGACGCAGCCCTCCTCGTCCGCCGACTGGCTCAGCAGACCAGTGTCGACCGAACGCGAGAGGACGGCTATCGAGCCGTTGGTCGGGGTCGTACCGCTGGCGGCGTAGAGACTCCTGCCGTCTGCGGTCAGTTCGAGATCGAAGGTCAGTCCGATCGCCCGGCCGATGGTGCATTCGCCGCCGACGCCATCCGCGCTGATGCAGCCGGCGGTCCCGGATTTCTGTGTCAGAGCGCCGTCGCCCTGATCGCGGTCGAAGACCGAGATCGCATCGCTGATCAGAGCGCTTACATAGAGATTCTCGCCGTCGGGCGAGACCGCCAGACGCAACGCACCGTCCAACGCTCTGGCATCGGTGCAGCTGCTGGATGCTCCGTCGACCATCACGCAGCCCTCGGTTCCTGCCTGCTGGGTGATCTTGCCACTGGTCGCCCGATCGAGGACCGCCACCGCATCGCCCTCTGTCGCCGCGACATAGACGTTGTCCGAGCCCGGGCTGACGCTCACATCCGAAGCGCCCGAGAGCGCACGACCGTCGGTGCACAATCCCCCGCTCCCATCCTCGCTGACACATGCCAGCGCCCCGCCCTTGGCAACCAATGAGCCGTTTGCGAGGCGATCGAAGTTGAACACCCCGTTCAGGGTCGAGTCGGTCACGTAGACGCTCCTGCCATCGGGGGAGACCGCGACCCCTGTCGGCTCGGCCATGATGGGGAGGTCCGTGCAACTCCCGCCCCCTGACGAGATGCAACCTGCAGCGCCGGGTTTCTGGACGAGGGAGCCACCCTCGAGCACATCGAGGATCGCGATCGTGGCCTCGGTCTCGGAGATGACGTAGAGGCTCTCGCCATCGGGGCTCACCGCGAGGCGTGTCGGCGCGGTGAGCGCCCGTCCGACCACGCACTCTCCGTCGGTGCCGTCCTCGCTGACACACCCGGAGGTACCAGCCTTCTGCTTCAGTTCCCCGCTCTTCAGGGTGCGGTCGAAGACGACCACGGAGCCAGCGGTCTCACCGAGTCCCCATGCGGACCTTCCATCCGGGGAGACGAGGATCTCACTCAACCCCACCATGCCGCGAGCCTCGCGACAGCCCGGGGTGGTCGAGGTGTCGGCGATGCATCCTGCCGTGCCCGATGGCTGGAAGAGCTCTCCTACCGAGGCGTGAGCAGCCGTCGACATACCCGCTGTCAGCACGAGTGTCAGACACACTGCAAGCCCTGCCTTGCGGTGGAAATCCATCGTCCGGAGGCTACAGAGTCGTGCCGGTGGCTTAGGAGATCAGGCGTGTAGTCAGTCTTCGAGCAGGCGCTTCTGGGAGAGCACGTAGAGGAGAGCAAGCGACGGGAGGACGAGGACCGCGGCGACCAGGAAGACGATGATCACCACGAGCAGACTGGCGTAGGCACCCGCAGCCTGATCGATGGTCAGTGAGGTCGGCAGCAGATACGGATGCTGTGCGACGTACCAGCCCCAGACCACCGCGACGAGCGCACCGACCGCAAGCGGTCTGACCAGGATCTCGTAACGCTTCAGGGCCAACAGAGCGAATGCAGCTCCTCCGGCCAGCACCGAGAAGATCACCAATGGCAGCCCAGGGCCCACCAGACCGTCGAACACGTATCGCGCCTCCTCCCGCAGGGCGAAGATCCCGCCGAGGGAGAGCAGGCCAGCGACCACGGCCGAGACCAGGGCCCGCCGGTCGAAGTAGGCGGCGACCTTCTTCTCACCCGCTGCCTTGGCGTCGTGGGTGAGGAAGACCGCTGCCAGATACGCGCCCCCCGCTACGAAGAGCACACCGATGACGAACGGCAGCACACCTATCCAAGAGCCGGTCGGATCCCCGTAACCCTCCCTCGGTACCTCGCCGGACGCGATTGCTCCGACCACGCATCCCATGAAGAAGGGTGTGATCAGCGACGCTGCGGCAAACACGCGACTGGCCGTCTCGGTCCATGGACCTTCGATCGCGTGACGGAAGGCAAACCCGGCGCCGCGCAGGACGATGCCCAGCGCGGCGAGCGCGATCGGGATGTAGAGAGTGGTCATGATCGCGTAGAAGGCCTCGGGGAAAGCCGTCCAGAGGACGACCAGGATGAAGATCAGCCAGACGTGGTTGGCCTCCCAGACGGGCGCGAGAGAGTGGTCGATCCGCTGCCGGACGGCCTTGGCAGCGTTTGCCTTCGCCTTGGTCTTGCCCCTGCCGAGCAGCAGGTCCCAGATACCTGCACCGAAGTCGGCGCCGCCGAAAACCGCGTAGAGGGTCGCGCCGAGCCAGAGGATCAGCGCGCAGATCTCGGCCCGACTCACCGACTCATCCCGCTGTTGGCTTCGCCGCCGGCTTGGTGGGCACCGGTCCGTAGGGGACGCGGTCGTCGTCAGATGCGGGAATCCTGCCCTCGTCTTGAGCCCGCCAACGGCGCGACATCGCACGAAGTACGGTGATCAGACCGATCGCGAGGATCAGATAGATGGCCATGGTGATGCCGAACACCACCCAGATGCCATCCGCCCGAGTTACGGCGTCGGCGGTGCGCTGGAAGCCGTACACGATCCACGGCTGCCGGCCGACCTCGGTCACGATCCAGCCCATCTCCATCGCGGCGATCGCGAGGACGCCCGAGACGGAAACGGCCCGGAGGAACCACGGGGTCTGCGGGATATCACGCTTCCTCCACCAGAAGAGCGCGAACCAGGCTGCGAGGGTTGCGAGGGCGAATCCGATCCCGACCATTCCGTCGAACGAGTAGTGGAGGAGGTTCAAGGCTTTGGGCTCGTCCTGCCGCGGTGAGCTGTCGAGTCCCTGCACGACGGTCGAGGTGCTGAAGCCGACTAGCAGGGAGTTGAGGCCGGGTATCGAGATCGCACCCTTGGCGCCCTCCTCGCGATCGCAGACCCCTCCAATCGTCTCGGGCTGATTCGGGCCGGTCTTGGCTATGCACTCGATCGCAGCGAACTTGACCGGCTGTTTATCTGCGACCTCCCGCGCCACCATGTCCCCGACCACGATCTGGATAGGAGCGGCGATCGCCGCCACGGTGAGCGGAATCAGGAGCCCCAACCGGTGATACCGGTCGCGACGCCCCTTGAGCATCCCGACCGCGTATATGGATGCGACGAGGAAACCGGTGACCATGAAGGCGGCCAGATACATGTGGAGGAAGGTGTGCCACGCGTAGGGGTTGAAGATCACCTCGAGCGGCTGCACGGTCTCGACGAAGCCCTTCGCGTCGAGCGTGAACCCCTGAGGGGTCTGCATCCAGCCGTTCACCGCGAGCACCGAGTAGGCGCCGCCGATTCCCGCGAGCACGATCGGAACGCCGGTCCACCAGTGAGCCCAACCTGAGATCCGCTTCCAGCCGTAGATGTAGATCGCGATGAAGATCGCCTCGAGGAAGAAGAAGATCCCCTCCATCGCGAACAGGACCCCGAACGCATCTCCGAATCGCTCCATCATGCCCGGCCAGAGCAGACCGAACTCGAACGAGAGCACCGTGCCGGTGACCGCCCCTACCGCGAACAGCACGGCCGTCGCCTTCGACCAGCGCTTGGCGAGCAGCAGCGCCGTCTTGTCCTTCTTCTTGATCCCGATGTACTCGGCGATCAGCATCACCAGCGGGAAGGCCACGCCGAGACAGGAGAGGATGATGTGGAACCCGAGGGTGAAAGCCATCTGATTCCGCGCTGCCAAGAGGTTGGAGGCGGCGTCGGCCAGAGGCAGTGTGTGGAGGAGATCCGTGCCCACTGCCGACGACCCTAACAAACGGGCCTGCCGGCCTGCTCGTCTGGCCTCGAGTACTCAGCGGCACTTCGCCTGGAGTGCCACGAAGGTCTCAGGGTCGTTCAACTTCCGAGGCAATATCACCTTGATCCGGTGTGGCGGGGGACCGTGCTCGCAGGAGTGACCGAAGTACTGGCCGTACGGAAGGGAGGTGCACATCACATAGGCCGCCAACTGTCGGCCCGCTAACCTCGTGCCCCGACCCCCCGAAAACGACGCGTAGTGGTAGCCGGTCAACTCGGAGGCCGGCACCTCGACGGTGGCGTCCACCGTGTCACGGGCGATCGTTACGAGCGGATCCTGATCCATGAGGGGAGCCTAGAAGAGCGGGCGAACGGCAGCATGGGCTATCGTCACGCTCGATGTCGAAGGTCATCTTCCATACCAACACCGGCGACGTGTCGATCGAACTGTTCGACGCCGACGCGCCGAAGACGGTCGAGAACTTCCTCAAGCTGGCCGGGGACGGCTTCTACGACGGCCTGATCTTCCACCGGGTCATCCCGGACTTCATGATCCAGGGCGGCTGCCCCGACGGCACCGGCACCGGCGGCCCCGGCTACACCTTCGAAGACGAGTTCAACGATCACAAGATCGTCAAGGGCGCACTGGCGATGGCGAATGCCGGACCCGATACCAACGGCTCACAGTTCTTCATCGTCACCACCGACGCAGCCCCTTGGCTCGACGGCAAACACACCGTGTTCGGGGAAGTCACCGACGGTATGGACACCGTCTTCGCGATAGAGAAGACCGAGACCGGGCCCGGAGACAAGCCGGTCGTCGATCAGGTAATCGAGAGCGTCGAACTCGTAGAGGAGTAGCCGGCAGTGGGTCTGGGAGACAAGATCCACAAGGCGAAGGAGGAGTTCGTCGAACCCCACGCCGACGGGATCTCCGAGCTGAAGGTAGGCGACCCCTCCTACGACGACTGGTCGGTGTTGCGTGACTTCTCGGATCTGGAGACCGCCAGGGCATTCCGCCAGCAGCTCGAGGAAGCCGGCCTGAAGGCAGTGCTCACCGCTGACGCCGAGCCCGACGGCTTCGGCCACGGGGACATTGCGCTGCGCGTACCTCAGAGCGACTACGCCGAGGCGTCGAACTTCCTCGAGCCCGAGCTGTAGAGGAGAGTCACCCCACGGTCAGACGATGAATCCGAAGCCCTTCAAACGACCGACGATCACGAGCCTGCTCATCGCAGCTGGCATCGCGCTGATCGCAACAGGTGGAGCCTTTGCTGCGGTCAAGGCGACGAGTGCAAAGCGCCAGGCTCTGGCCGAGACCGACTCGGTGGTTGGCGCCTCAGGCAAGACGCTCGGACTCTCGCGGGTAGTGGTGCCTCCAGGTACGAAACTCGCGCTCCACCGCCACGAGGGAACGCAGATCGCGCGGATAGTCAAGGGCACCCTGACCTACACAGTTGTCTCGGGGTCAGCCTCGCTCTACGACGGCGAACCGGGAAATGACGCCGCCCTAAGAAACGAGATCGATGCCGGCGAGACGGTCAAGGTGACAGCCGGACAGTGGCTGATCGAGCCACCCACCGATATCCACCGAGCTGCAAACAAGGGCAGGACGCCGATCGTGATCCTGCTCTCCACGCTGTTCTCGAATGGTGCTCCTCCGTCGATTCCAGTCGATCCCGGGACCCTCGAAGACATCGCGCCGACCCGCGCACCTCTCGCCGAGGCTGCGTACAAGTCACCGAAGCGCGTAGGGCGCTACCTGACCAATAAGTTCTTCCGCCTCTTGGTGGCAAAGGATCGGCGGGGGTTGCGCAAGTTCCTCGCGAAGGGATTCCAGATCGAGCGCGCTGACGGCACTGGCATTACCGGAGCCGAGAACTACATCGCCGATCTCCCCAACGTGAAGCGATTCCGACTCAGTGGGTTCCGCGCCTCGCGATCAGGAAGGGCTCTGATGGTGCGTTATTCCTCGCAGGCGACCGAGTCGTTGAATCAAGCGCCGATCACCACCAGCAAAGCACCCCGCCTCAGCACCTTCATCTGGTCCGGCAAGCGCTGGCGGATGACCTCCCACTCGAACTTCGCAGTGCTACCGAATTAGGGACCAAGAGCAAGATCTCAGCGGGTTCGCGTGTTGCTGATCTCGTAGACAGCCAGCCTCGTCGAGACTACGCCGCTCGTCCTGAGATCGCTGACGATGCGCGATCCCGCCGGCAGGCCGGCAAGGAATTCGCGGAGCAGATACGCATCGGGGGTACCCGGCTTGCCCAGTCGGTCGGGAGCCACCCCATGACGCACGACCAGGAACAGCCTTCCTGATCTGCTTCGGGCGGAGGCCCGGGCGGCGACCCGCTCCGGATCGGGCACCGGCAGAGGTCGGACCACGCCCGGAACCTGTCCGTCCTTCGTCAACTGACGGATCGTCGGCATTCCGATCCGATAGACGGGGAAATCGGTCGAAGACCGCTCGCCTCGTGAAGCCCTCAATTCGACCTCGAGTCCCTGAAGGGCGCCGCTAGTGGCGTAGGGCAGGTCCACCACCGGATCACCCGCGGTGCCGCGGGTCTCGATGAAGGAGATGATCCGGGAGTAGTCGGGGCGGCGCTGATCGGCGGTGACGGACCTGACACCCCCCAACGCCATCGCACCGATGACGACGATCACGAGGATCGCCCTCAGTCTGGGACGTGCGGCGCACACGACCATCCCGGAGAAGAGGGCTAGTCCTGGCCATGAGGAGATCAGGTTCCGAGGGAGGAAGACCGAGGGCGCGAGCAGGCTGTAGAGAGCAGCACCCAGAGGTGCCGCTATCGCCAGGATGAGGACCAGTGTCTGATAACGGTTCGGGCGCACGTTGCCTCTCGAGAGGCGGTCGCCCGCGGCGATCACGAGGGCGAGGCAGAACGCGACAGCGGCGGGGATACCGTTGACCAGTTCGAACTCGGCTGTAACCCCGTTGCCGAAGATCCAGTTGCTGGTGAAGATCGCGAAAGTCTCTGCGTCGAAGGGGAATCGATACTCGATCAGCAGGCTCCCCGCCGAAGAACTCTCGGCCAGGAAACCCGGAAACCATGGGAGGAAGAGCAGGAACGCACCGATGACCGCGAGCGCGAGTGGACCTCGACGGTCCTTCAGCACCACGAAAGCCCAGAGCGTTTGCGCGGCGAGGACGAATACGGCCGTGTAGTGGGAATACATCGCCAGTGCGATGAGGACCGCGTACAGGGCCCAGCGCGGGATGGATGACTTCCTCGACAGCGAGACGAGCACGAGAGTCGAACACAGTGCGAAGAAAGCAGCCGCCGCGTAAGCACGGGCCTCGGTCGAGTAGAAGACCATCAAAGGGCTCGAGGCGACGAGGGCCGCCGCGACCAGACCGGGGCCTCGGCCGACCGTGCGGACACCGAGGAGCCAAGTCAGAGGAATCAGCGATACTCCCGCCAGAAAAGAGGGGATCCTCAGCAGGTACGGCGAATCCCCGAGCTGCGAAAAAATCCAGGCAACCGCGAAATACAGAGGCGGAGTCGCTTCCTGGGGGCCCTTCACTATCGCGAGGGCTTCGCGCAGGCTGTGTCCCTCGACGATGAAGTAGGTGGACAGCTCGTCACCGAACAGCGGATCACCGAGCGAGGGCACCCTGAGGAGGATCCCCGCCGCGGTGATGATCGCCAGCGAGAAGATCGAGAGGCGTCTCGATACCTCGTCGCGGAAGGGAAGCAACATCCAGAAGGCATGGCGACAATGCTGGATGAATCCGATCTTGGGTCTTCCCTCGTAGCGTGCTCCCTTGGGGCAAGGAACATAGGTGCGGGACAGAGCACCGGAGGAGATCAGCCCTGCAGACCAGACCTGATCGAAGACAGGCAGCTCGATCATCGCCTTCGCTGTCGAGCCGGAAAAGGCCGCGAAGTTCCCGGTCGCGGTCTTGAATCCGGTCAGGAGTCTGAACAGGACGCGATACCCCGGATAGAAGAGCTGCATCGACAGAGCGCCACGGCGACGGCCCGTCCTCTTTGCGAGCACCACGCGCATCGGCTCCGAAGCAGGGCGATCGAGCTCGGACAGCAGCTTCGAGACGTCCTCGGGCGCATCTTCGCCGTCGGCGTCCATGGTCACGATCAGATCGTGATCATGTACCTCGGCAACCACCTCACGGACAGCGGCGACGATCGCCCGCTGGTTGCCGAGATTCCGTGGCGGGGTCACGACCATCACCTCTGGTGAGGGAGAGATCCGCTCGATCTCGGGGTCGGAGCCCGCTGAGTCGTCGAACACGACGAATCTCCTCTCCAATCCGCGAAAAGAAGGATCGGCGTCGAGCAATTCGTCGAGGCGCTGACGCAGAACCGTCCACGAGGGTACGTCGTGGAACACCGGACAGACGATCCAGAGTTTCCGAGCGGGGGAAGATCCGGCGTCGGCCATCAATTCGATACCTCAGCCCGGGAGAGCAACCGCTGTCAATGTCTCGATCCGGTGCGCGACGACGAGTCCGGCGATCGCGTACGGGTCGGTGCGGGCGTAATCCTCGACCTCCTCGGGCGGGCAGTCGAAGACGAGGACGGCACCTGTGGGAGGGTCACCCGTGGCCCCTGCCATGAGGAGCCTTCCGTCCGCTTCCCACTCGGCCACCCGGGCGAGATGCGCCTCCCGGTGAGGGCCACGGCGCTCGAGCATGTCCGCTGGGTACTCGTAGGTGAGCAGTTGCAGTTGGCGTGGCTCGGGAAGCACGGGTTCGGTTACTAGCTCTCGAGGGCCTCGGGGATGAACAGGGCGAGATGCTGATCGATCGTCTGCCTCACCCACTCCTGCTCTGCGGGCGAAGCCATCCGGAATCGCCCCAGCAGCATCGCCTGATCTTCCAACGGCAGGCCGGCGATCACCCAGTCGACCACGAGATGTTCGAAGAGCATCTCGTAGCGTCGTCGCCAGACGTCGTCTGCAGTGTCGGCGGCGTGTGCAGGCCCGGACGAGATTTTCGAGATCGTCCGCCGAGACAGGGTGCGCCGCAGCACGAGCTGGTTACCCTCGGCGTCGCTGTAGACCTCGGTGGGTGACTTCTCACGTTTGCGCTTGGGCATTGCTGGGTAGGAAAGCACCTCTGAAGTGGTTGTTGGCCTTCGCCTGACGCAGATGAGTGGCAGAATCAGCCATCCATGAGCAACCCACCGACGAAGACCAACTTCTGGCACCCGTTCGCGCCGATGGGTGCGGTCGACGGACACGAATTCGTGATCGAGCGAGCAGACGACGTCTGGGTCTGGGACACCGACGGCAACCGCTATCTCGATGGCACCGCGAGCCTCTGGTATTCGAACATCGGCCACGGTCGATCCGAGATGGCCGACGCCATCCACGACCAGATGGAGAAGATGGAGGCGTACTCCGCCTTCGGTGATCTTGCGAACCCGACGGTCCTGCAGCTCTGCGACAGGTTGGTCGACCTCTCCGAGGGTCGGATGGGGGAAGCGAAGGTCTTCCTGGGCGCTGGCGGGGGCGACGCGATCGACACCGCCGCCAAGCTCGCCAGGCGGTACTGGCAACTGTCGGGAGAGCCGGAGCGGGTCCACCTGCTCAGCCGAACCCAGGGCTACCACGGTACTCACGGATTCGGGACCGCCATCGCCGGGATCGAGCCGAACCGCGAGGGCCTCGGGCCGCTGATGGAAGAGACCGCCCGCGCGGCGCATCACGACATCCAGGCCCTCGAGGCAGAGATCGAACGGCTCGGGCCCGAGACGGTTGCCGCTTTCTTCTGCGAGCCGGTGATCGGCGCGGGAGGAGTCCATCCGCCGAGCGAGGGCTACATCGAGGCGATAGGAGAGATCTGCAAGCGACACGGGATCCTGCTGGTGATCGACTCGGTGATCTGCGGCTTCGGGCGGCTCGGAACCTGGTTCGGGTTCGAGCGCTGGGACATCGAACCGGACATGGTCACCTTCGCAAAAGGGGTGACCAGCGGGTACCTCCCGCTCGGCGGTGTGTTGATCAACCAGAGTCTGACTGGACCGTTCTGGGACGACCCGTCGGATCCACCCTTCCGTCACGGTCAGACCTACGCAGGCCACTCCACCTGTTGCGCCGCTGCATTGAAGAACATCGAGATCATGGAGCGCGAGGGGCTGCTCGAGAAGGTGCTCGAGAACGAGAAGATCTTCTTCGATGCCTTCAGCGCATTGGATGGCCATGACGCCGTGGGCGAGGTTCGCGGCGGTGTCGGGCTGCTGGCGGCGGTCGGCCTCGATCCGGATCTGCTCGCCGAACGTCCCTCCGCTCCGGTCGAGCTGGGCAAGTTGGTCCGCGACCGCGGGGTGCTCGTGCGACCGCTCGGGGACGGTGTCGCGGCCTCTCCCCCTCTGACCGCGGAACTCGAGCACTTCGGTGAGATCTCGTCTGCGATCGCGGCGGGCCTGGAGGAACTCTGATCGCGAGACCTTCCGGCGGACAGCGTGTTTCAGGGGTCAGATGACCACCGCCAAGAACAAGCTGATTACGGGTTTCGTATTCGCCACGGCACTCGCAGGGATGCTGCTCACCCTCACCCTGTCCGAGGCCGGTGCCGCCGGTCAGCCGTGGACCGCTTCGAGAGATCACGCCAAGCTGACCAAGGTCTGGGCCGTCGGCGACGTGGGCGAGGGCGCGCTCGGCCAGTCCAACGCCGATCTGGTCTCCTCGAGGACGATGGAGTACCTGCTCGATCTGGGAGATGTCTATCCCTCCGGTACCGCGGCTGACTTCGCCGACAACTACGACCCGACCTTCGGCCAGTTCAGCGCCAAGACGGTACCGGTCATCGGCAACCACGAGCACCCGACTCGGTCACTCGGCTTCGATCCGTACTGGACAGCTGAGCGCGGATCTCCCCCTCCCGCCTACTTCTCCTTCGCCGCATCGGGTTGGCAGTTCATCGTGCTCAACTCGGAGATCCCGACCGGAGCCGGTTCAGCCCAGCACACTTGGCTGAAGAACCTCCTCGCCAACACCAAGTCCCGAGGCAACTGCCGGATCGCGCTGAGCCATCGTCCCCGCTACAGCGACGGCTCACACGGGGACCAGTCCGAGATCGAACCCCTCTGGGGGCTGCTCGCCAACAGGGCGAGGATCTGGCTTTCCGGTCATGACCACAACATGCAGCGCTTCGCATCGAACCGCGGCATCGTCCAGTTCGTATCCGGGGCGGGCGGTCGCAGTCACTACCCGCTCGACGAGCCGAGCACGACACCCCTGAAGTTCGGCAATACCAGCGCCGATGGAGCCCTCCGGTTGATCCTGAAACGCTGGCCAGGTCGAGCTTCCCGAGCGAGCTGGTCCTTCGTCTCCGCGGATGACGGCACAGATCTCGACGCCGGCTATCTGGGCTGCAAGCGCAGACGCTGAGGAGAGGCCGCGATCACCTGCTCCGTCCAGACCGATCCAGATAATTCCACTCAATGCTCTGCGCAATGACCGGCCGTGAACATCGCCTCTTCTGGATGCGCTCGGCATGGTGGTGCCGGGACTGTCGCCAGAAGATCGAGTCGTGCTGCGAGGGGGGCGGGTGTCCATCTGTGATCGAGGCGACGGGCGGTTCCGTCGGTCCGCCAGCCGGATCACCGGCTCCGGATCGAGACCGTTCAGTCACCCGCTCCTGATCCGTTCTCCATCTCTGCCCTTACACGGGCGTCTCCTTCTCTCGCACGCTCGACCAACTTCGCCTGACCGTCCGAGACCGCAGCCCTCACCGCCTCGTCGCCCGCGCCGATGATCCTCGCTGCAAGCAGACCGGCGTTTCGGCCAGCGCCGATGGCAACCGTGGCCACCGGAACCCCAGATGGCATCTGCACGATGGAGAGCAGCGAATCGAGCCCGTCGAGATCTTTCAAAGCGACAGGCACTCCGATCACGGGCAGCGGCGTGCACGCCGCGAGCATCCCCGGCAGGTGCGCGGCGCCCCCTGCGCCGGCGATCAGCACGCGTAGCCCCCTGCCCTCAGCCTCGGAGCCGTAGGCGACCATCTCGTGCGGGGTTCGGTGCGCCGAGACGACACGAACCTCGTGAGGTACACCGATCTCCTCGAGTGCCTCAGATGCTGGTCGCATCGTCTCGAGGTCAGAGTCGCTCCCCATGACTATTCCCACCACCGGTTCAGACATCCTCTACCTCCTCGCTTCTATTGCCCTCAAGGATCATCACGGCTGCGAGCGCGGAATCGCGGGCCGAGTCGAGGTCGGGCCCACGAACTGTGACGTGACCGAGCTTCCTGCCCGGGCGGGCCTCCTTCCCGTAGATGTGGAGATGGGCGCCAGGTACCCCGGCTGCCTCCGCCAGGCGAGACCTCGGATCGCTGCCGTCTGAGGGACCCACCACGTTGACGGTAACCACTGCTGGCGCCGTCAATTCCGTACTCCCGAGTGGCCAGCCGAGAACCGCCCTGAGGTGCTGCTCGAACTGCGAAGTCTCAGTCCCCTCGATCGTGAAGTGGCCCGAGTTGTGAGGACGAAGGGCCAATTCGTTGATCAGCAGATCACCATCGACGACGAACATCTCCACCGCTACGACGCCGTGCGAATCGGTTGCCTCGACGATCGAGATCGCCAACTCCTCGGCCCTCTGGCGCAAGGCCTCGGGAATGGGAGCCGGAACGAGGATCTCCCTGCACATCGCCTCGCGCTGGACCGTCTCCGCGACCGGGAAGGCACGGGTCTCACCAGTCGTGGAGCGGGCAACGACGACCGCGAGCTCACGCTGGAGTTCGAGCTTCGGCTCCAAGAGCAGGCCAGCGGCGAGGCGCTCGGCAGGAACCGGCTCCGCCCGCTCGTCATCGACCATCCAGACGCCCTTTCCGTCGTAGCCACCGGTCGGTGCCTTGGCGACCACCGGCCAGCCGTACTCATCACCGAAGTCCGCGACCTCTTCGCTCGAGTGCACCAACCTGAAAGGGGGTAGCGGAAACCCGAGTTCCCCCAACCTCTCCCGCGCATACGACTTGTCCTGAGCAAGGCGTTTCGATCTGGCGGACGGAACCACCGTTACTCCCTCGTTCTCGAGCTGTTCGATGATTTCGGAGGGAACATGCTCGTGGTCGAAGGTGAGGACCTCTGCACCTTCTGCGAGGCGACGCAGGTCGGTGATCTCGTCAGGCGTGCCGATCAGGTGATCTGCGCCCGCGTGAACAGCGGCCTCGTCCGGGTCCGTTGCGAGGACTCTCAGTTCCACTCCAAGATCGATAGCGGCTCGATGGGTCATCCGCGCGAGTTGCCCGGCGCCGACCATTGCTACGCCAAGACCGCTCGATTTCCCTGTCGGGACACCCGGTGCAGATCCGTTCGTCACCTCGACCACCGACCAACCGTTTCGGCAGTTGTAGATAGAACGGGGTTTGTCTCGGGCACGGCTACTCGCATCGCAGCGGGCGTCGCGATGTAGGAAGCACTTGCAGCCAACGTGGCGAGTAGCGCCGTGTCACCAGCACCGAGTCCTATCACGGTTCCGAGCAAGACGCCGATCGGCCCGCCTACCAACGGCATGGCCATGGCGAAGACGATCGGCCGGACCCCTGCCTCCTCGAGCGCACCGATGCGGCTGAAAACCAGGAGTCCCGTCTCGAGCAAGGAGAGTGCCAGCCGCCGGTAGAGCAGGTGAAGGGAGGAGCCACGAAGAAGCCGTCGAGATCCTGCAGGCCATGCGCTCGCAAGATCGACCCAGAGGCTCCCCTGCGGCACCCATTGGTCCGGGCCCTGAGTGACGCGAAGACCGAAGCCTGAGTTCTACCGGCCCTTGGCCGGGTTCGCCTGAGCCCAGGCGATGATCTTCTTGGAGTTGCCGATACCGGTTCCGTCGTCGAACTCGAGCGCGGGAACCCAGGTCTTACCGGTGATCTCCTCGACCCTCCGGCGCTTCGGCTGCATCCACAGAGGCAGCGGACCGAGGCCGTAGACCTTGACGACCTCGGGGTCGTAACCGGCGTCGAGCAGGGCCTGATGCGCGTCACCGCAAGGATGACGGTGACCCAAGATCACGAACTTCCAGTCTCCGTAACAGACGTAGAGCTTCATCTGGCCCGAAGGTTAATCGACATCCGCCAACGGTGAGGAGCGTGCTACCCGCTGGGTCCCTGTGATCACGCTGGGGCTGATATAGCCGGAAACCTCGGACATCTCGATCACTACCCAGCGGACTCCATCGGCCTTGTTGCCCTCGATCGACCTGACGGCACGGCCGGTCCGGTCGGCCTTGACCACCACTCCGATATGACCCTCCCCGTAGGCCACGAGATCTCCTGGCGTGGCCCGGAGAGTCCAGTGGCCTGTGCGCTTGGCCCAGCGGGTCAGGTCCCGAACCTGGATGGCCACATTTCGACCACCGTAAGAGCGACGCAGCAGAGATGCGCCGAGGTAGCCGGTGAAACCTGCCTTCGACCAGGACCAGGTACCGAAGGCAACGCACCATTGATCGCCGATGCTGTACGGAGCGATCGACCCGCGACCGAAGTGGTACCTCGGCACGTTGTCGCCGCGGCGTTCGCGAACGTCACGGTTCAACTCGGTGCGGACCAGATCGATGATGGCGCTCCGCTTCGCTGTCGGGGCGGGCGGTGGTTCGGGGTTCGAAGGCGGATCGGTGTCTACGACTATCCCACCGGCAAGCGCTTGCGCGGGGAGGGCAAGGAGGAACAGAGACGCCACGAGAGTGCCCGCGATCATCATTTGTCGTCTGATTCGAGTAGTCATGGTTCGTGCGTCTTTCACCCCTGGAGATGAGACTCCTGCCGGGTCACGTTGCACCCCGAAGGCGAAGATCTCAGGGTAGAGATGGATCGCCGTCGCCCCGGGCGGATTCGTACATCCTGGGTGAATCGCTGCCTGTGTGACATCGATCATTCGCTTCCGCGAATGTGAGGCAACGCAACTCCGCACTGCCATACTGGTTACAAGGTCGAGAAATCGACTCTTGGATCACCCAAAGGTACGAATCACCAAAACCGAAGAAAAGACCCGCGCCAGAATTGCTCCCACCGGGTCGCGAGACACCGCACGCGGGTCGGCCCCCTCGGCTGAGACAGACTTAACCCCCTCGACCTGGTTCGGCAACTCCCTCCCATACCTCCAGATCCACACCCGCTTCGTAATCGCGATGATCTGCGGAATGCTGTGGGCCACGCTCTCGACTTGGCTCGCTCTACCGTGGTTCGCGGATCTCGGCGAGCTGATCACGCTGCCGCTTGCGATCGCGGTGATCGCAGGGATAGCGATCCTGCCGGGGTATCTCACTGCTTTCCTCATCACCAGCCTATTGCTAGATCGGCCGAGGGCGATCAAGGCGATGCCGACCGGAGCCGACCGTCAGCGTTGGCCGGGGATGACGCTCCTCGTCGCTGCGTTCGACGAAGAGACCCACATCGGCGAAACGATCGAGTACGCACTCGCCTCTGACTATCCCGGAAAGCTCCATGTGATCGTGGCCGACGACGGCTCCGACGATGAAACCGCAGCGATCGTCGCGAAGATGGCCCTGTCCAACAACGGGTCGGGCAAGACGGTCGAACTGCTCCGGACCGAGCACACCGGAAAGGCAGAGACGCTGAATGCAGCGCTTGCGAAGGTGCGAACCGATCTGGTCGCAACGATCGACGCCGACACCTTGCTGGGCCGACAGTCTCTGAAGCGCGCGACCGCTCGTCTGATCAGCTCGATCGACGGAACCGACGCCGTCGCCGGAGCGGTGATGGCGCGAAACTCCCGAACCAACTTCCTGACCCGTCTGCAGGAATGGGACTATCAGCTCGGGATCGCATCGATCAAGCGGTCTCAGGCGATCTGGCAGTCCACGCTGGTCTCGCAGGGGTCGTTCTCGGTCTACCGGACCAAGGCGGTCAAGGCGGCCGGAGGCTGGCCTGACTCGATCGGCGAGGACATCGTGCTCACCTGGGCCCTGCTGGCAGAGGGCGCAACGATCGGCTTCGAGCCGACGGCACTCGCCTTCACCGAGGTTCCCTCCCGCTTCGGACGGCTGGCCCGCCAGCGCTCGCGCTGGGCCAGAGGGATGATCGAAGGACTGAAGGCCTACGGGTTCCGGATCCTGCGCCAGCGCCGGATGGCCTCCCACGGAATCGTCATCAACCTGCTCTTCCCGTGGATGGACCTCTGTTACACCTTCGCCTTCCTGCCCGGGATCGTGCTGGCTTGCACCGGGAACTTCGCGATAGTCGGGCCGCTGACCCTCGCAGTGCTGCCGTTGAACCTCCTGCTCTCGGGCTTGATGCTGCGAATGCAGCGCAACGTCTTCGATGAAGTGCATCTTTCGATAAGAACCAACCCGACCGGATTCTTGAGCTACCTCTTCCTCTACCAGCCTCTGATGTCACCCCTCGCCGTAATCGGATACGTGCAGGAGGTCTTCAGGCGCCCGCGGACCTGGTGAGAGATGACCGACGGAGGCAAGCCGGCCGACGGCGGGGGTTCGAGCACTCCAGCCGAACTACTCGAAGCGGCATTCGAGGAGTCGACCATCGGGATGGCGGTGATCCACGTCGAGCCGAAAACGGGGACGGAGAAGATCATCCAATGCAACCCGGCCCTGAGCAGGATCACCGGGCATCCCAAAGCCGAGCTGCTCGACCAAGGTCTGGACCTGCTCGCCCTCTCTTCCGACTCGCGCGCATCCGAGGCGATTCGCAGCACCGGCGCGGGCGGCGGGCAAGCCGAGTTCGAGCGCAGTCTCGACCACGCCGATGGCGGACTGATCTGGGTGCTGGTGACACTTTCCTCGATCGAGACCGGACGCGGAGAAGACGAGTACCGGCTGCTGCAGATCCAGGACATCTCTGAGCGCCGCGTCTACCAGCAGCGGCTGCAGTTCCTCGCCGGGCATGATCCTCTCACCGGCCTGGTGAACATCCGGCGAATGCTCGAGGTGACCGATCAAGGCATGGCCTACCAGCGCCGCTACGGAGGAGATGTGTCAATGCTGAGCTTCGATCTGGACAACTTCAAAGCGGTGAACGATTCGATCGGTCACGCCGAAGGAGACCAGGCCCTGAAGGGGTTCGCCGCGCGGCTCACCAGCCACAGCCGTGACTCCGACACGGTTGCCCGACTCGGAGGAGACGAGTTCGCGATCTTCCTGCCCGGCACCGGTCTCGATGACGCGGTCGATCTCGGGGAAACGATCCTGCAGAACCTGAGGAGCAAACCGATCGCCATGGGCGCCTCGTCGAGCGAGTCGCTGACCCTGAGTGCCAGCGTCGGCGCTACCGCCCTCGGGGGTAGGGAGACGATCTCCGCGCAGGACCTCGCCACAGAGGCGGACGCAGCCCTCTACGCGGCAAAAGCCGCCGGGAGGAACCAGGTGGTCGCCTTTCCGATCGACGATCCCAAAGAGATGTGGGAGAAATCACGACTCACCTGGGCAGAGCGGACCAGGAGGGCACTCGACGAGGACAACCTGTTCCTAGATGCACAGCCCATCCGGCGGATCGCCACCGGTGAGACGGACTTCTACGAGATACTGCTGCGGATGAGGGATCCGGTGGCGGGGATCGTCATGCCTCCGACCTTCCTCTACACGGCTGAACGGTTCGGGCTTTCGGCGGAAATCGATTCGTGGGTGTTCAACACCTCCATCTCCGCACTGGCCAGGGCAACCGAATTCAACTCGGCGATCTCGATCAACGTCACAGGTTCTTCGCTGGCAGAGGCCTCGGACTTCGCACGGGAGGTTCCGCGAACTCTCGATCGGGCGAGCGTGGATCCCAATCGAATCATCTTCGAGTTGACCGAGCAGGTCGTGGTCTCCGACCTCGAGCAGGCTCGTCGCTTCATCGAGCACATTCGTGCTGCCGGGTGCCGCTTCGCTTTGGACGATTTCGGTGCCGGCTTTGGTGGCTTCTTCTACCTCAAGAACCTGCCGGTGGACATCCTGAAGATCGACGGAGAGTTCATTCGCTCGCTGCCCAGTTCCAACGACGACCAGTTGATCGTGCGGGCGATGACCGAAATGGGCAAGGGAATGAACCTCGAAGTGGTGGCCGAGTTCGTCACCGACGCCGAGACCGAGGCACTCTGCGCCGATCTCGGCGTGGACATGGCGCAAGGCTCAAACGTCGGTCTCCCTGTCCGTATGGAGCAGGCGCTGGGTCTGGATCAGTAGTCGGGCGGTAGCCGCGCGCTCCCGGCGCGACTCCCGGTTGGGCTTGGAGCGCTCGGGCTTGAGCCGCTTTGCCCCCACCAGTGCCTCTGCCGCATCGGGTCGGAGGAGTCTGTCCTTCATCTGATTCACCTCGGATGAGGGGGTTTCTGGCCGTGAAGCTGACCCGAAGAGTGCCGCGAGACCGGTTACCCCCGTAAATCGGCCTCGCGGGTCACCCCGGGTGCGTAAATGGCCGAATAAGTATCCGAGAGTCCTACTCTGTCCAACGGATTACGCACACCCACCCTACCCGATCGACCCCGATTTGCCTAGCGGTCGAGTTCCTCGGGCTCGCCGGCTGCTCCCAGACTGCGCCGGAGTTGGAACAGCGCAGCCACGCCGAACGGGATGACTAACCAGAAGGTGAACACCCGGAAGGTCAACACCCCGGCGAACGTCTCGGCCGCAGGCTGATCGAACAAGACGAGGGTGCCGATCAGCCCACCGTCCACTGCGCCGATACCACCGGGGGTGAGTGGAAAGAGGTTGGCCACCATCCCGACGAAGAACCCCTGGACCAGCGGACCAACTGGAACCGTGAGGTCGAAGGCCCTCAGGCTCGCCCAGAGGACGGCGATCTGGAGAGCCCAGAATGCGACGGCGCCTCCCAGGGCGATCGAGAACGCTCGGGGTCGTCTGGCCAATTCGAGGACCCGCCGCACACCCACCGACGCAGCCGCCCCTGCCCGCGCGAGCCAGCCCTGCTGACCGGGCTCGGGTGGAAACAGGGCGAGCGCCAGCACGATGACGAAGACTGAACCCGCGACCATGGCGGGTATGACCGTCAACCCCAGGTCGCTCGCACCTTCGAGCACTCCGGCTCGAAGGAGGATTCCGAAGACGATCAGCGAGACCATGTAGACGGAGTAGAGGACGACGAGGAAGGCGAAGATCCGGGCGCTGCTCTCCCGCCTTCCGAGGTCGAGGCTTCGGAGGGCCCAGTAAGTCAGGAGGATTCCTCCCAGCCCGCCGGACGAGACGAGCAGTGTGGCTGCGAGACCGGCCATCGTGATCTGGTACGAGATCGGCCAACTGAGGTCCCGAATTATCCAGTGCAGCAGGGCGACGTAGGAGGCGTAGCAAGCAACGGTCAGGGCGAGCGCCAGCACCAGCCACGCCGGATCGGCCTGCGCGAGGAGATCGGGAAGTTGTCGCAGCCCCAGGAACTTCGGGATCAGGAAGTAGAGGGCGGCAACCGCCAGTAACGCGACTGCAACGGTGAGGAAGATCCGCTGCCGTGAGGTCTTCATCTACCTACTTTGGGGGATCGAGGGGCGATGCGAACGGCGAATCCGTGCAACCAGCCCGAGAGGGCATCGGAGCGAGCGTGCGGCAGGATCAGCTACTCACTCGTTTCCCTCAGGCTCATCCGCTTGCTCACCCTGCCCCGTGAGGATCGGACTCAGCGCCTTCATCAACTCGAGCGGCAGAGGGAACACCACGGTGGTGTTCTGATTCGAGCCGATCTCGAGCAGCGTCTGCAGGTAGCGCAATTGCAAGGCGACGGGATTGGGGCTGATCACATCCGCGGCTTGCGCGAGCTTCTCGGCTGCCTCGAACTCGCCCTCGGAGTTGATGATCTTCGCTCGGCGCTCGCGCTCGGCTTCGGCCTGACGGGCGAGGATGCGCTGCATCTGTTCGGGGATCTCGACGTCCTTGATCTCGACCGTGGTGACCTTCACGCCCCACGGCTCGGTCTGCTCGTCGATCACGCGCTGGAGGTTCTCGTTCAGCTGCTCGCGGGCAGCAAGCAGTTGATCGAGCTCCGCGCTGCCCAGAACCGAGCGAAGAGTGGTCTGGGCGATCTGAAGCGTCGCTGATTCGTAATCCTCGACCTCGACTATGGCCCGGTTGGGATCGATGACCCTGAAGTAAGCGACCGCTGTCACACGGGCGGGCACGTTGTCACGGGTAATCACCTCTTGAGGCTCGATCCTGAGCGTCACCGTCCTCAGCTCCACCCTCTCCATCCGATCGATGAACGGAATCAGCAGGATCAGGCCCGGTCCCTTCTGGGCGATCAACCGGCCCAGCCGGAATATCACTCCTCGCTCGTATTCGCGAAGAATGCGAATGGCCGATGAGAGGAAGATGACCAGGAAAATGGCCACGATGATCAGAACCCCGATTGCGACTGTCATACGTTCTTCTCCGATCCGGTCGACGGTGCTTGATCAGTGTCGCCAGCGGGGGAAACGACCAGGGTCAATTTGTCGACCGATTGCACTTTGACTTTTTCACCAACCTCTACCCGGGCAGCCTGATCCACCCGGGCTCTCCAGAGAGCGCCCTCGACGAAGACCTGTCCCTCAGGATCGAGCGACTCCCGTACCTCTGCCGTCTGTCCAACCAACTCCTCCCAGCCTGTCATCACCCGCGAAGTCCGATATGCATCCTGGACCTTCCGTGCCGCGAGGATTATCAAGAGTCCGATCACGAGCGCCGCGCCGATGATCACCGGAACAGGGATATCCACCCCGCTCTCCCGAAAGAGAAGCCCGGAACCAACCAGAGCGGCGATCCCGAGAACGCCGAGAATCGCGCCGGGCAGATGAGCCTCGGCAACGAGTAGCACCAACGCAAGCACGAGCAGGACGATCGCCCAAGTCATCTTGCTGCACCATCGAGATACCTCTGCACGCTCTGACGCCCTTCTGGGGGTTAGGCCGACGAATTTCAAGGTTAACCCATCGATCTCGGCGCCCCTCGGAACGAATCGAATCGTATGGATTTACCGACTGCGCTCCATCTGGGTTCCGGAGGGGCTGATAGTTTCCCCGCGGTGAAGAGGACTGCCGCACTCATCTGCTCAGTCGCCCTCCTTCCGGCCTCGGTAGGTCTGGTCGCCTGCGGCAACGACACCAAGACGGTCAGTTCGACCACCCCGAGCGGCGAGGTGGTCACGAGGACCGTCCCCGACGTCAAGTTCGCCAAGGCGAGGTTCGTCCTCCACACCGGCTTGGCGCTCGGTGCCTTCAAGCGCTGGATCTACGACCCTTGGAAGGCGGGCACGTTCTCGCAAGGGGCGGAGGGACGGAAGAAGGCCCTCGCGAAGGCCGGTCTCGCTGGGGTATTCGCTCTGACCCAGCTCAAGGAGGCACGAGACGCTGCCCTCTCGGACGATCAGTTGCGGGGACTCGGAGACAAGTTGTCGTCGACCATCGGGCTCGTCAGTGCCTTCATCCCTGGGCTCGAGAACGGAAAGATCAGCACCGTCCAGATCATCGCGCTTGCCGGAGCCTTCGCCGGGATCAAGTCATTGGCCGCCAAGGACGGTGCGCCGGTGAAACCGATCATCTCCAAGATCCCCGGCTTCTAGCTCGGAAGCCGACGAATCCTTGCCGCCAGGCTCTCCGCCTGCAGCTACTGGCCTGTGAGGACCAGGGTCAGCATCACCAGAGAGATGAACGCCAGCGCGTAGGTGTAGAGCCACGGGAGGCGTTTCCGTTGGAGGAAGAAGAGGACCCCCAGGAAGAAGGCCACCCCCACCCCCAACGCGGGCATCAAGCCGGTGCCGAGGTTGCCCGCGATCACCGTGTAGGCAAGGGCGTACGGAACGACCGAGAAGGTCGCCTTGAGCAGGTCGGAGCGGTCGGAGCGGAGCACGAACCACGTCAGCACCCCGAAGAGGATCAGCAGGGTCGAGAAGGCGATGACGCGGATCCAGCCGTTCTCATCGGGATCGGAAACGGACAGAGCCTCGAGGCCGAGTATCACCAACTGATGGACTCCCGAAATGAGCGCGATCAGCGCCACGAACATGGCGAGGCCGCCAACGGCCACGATCAACGCTGGGCGCAGGTACGACTTGGAGATGCTCTTCATCGAGTCCACCGACTCATGGTGACAGGCACGAGAGGTGCCATATGGAGGCTCTACTCCAGATTCTCTTGGACCACGTGCGCCGACGGATGGATGCTGACTACCCGGTTGACCTCATCGCTCACGCCCTCGAACTTGTGGCGGGTATCGGCCGGCACGATCACGAGGTTGCCGGCTGCCACCTCTGTCACCTCCGTCGCCTCTCCCTCGATCCTGAAGGCCACCGCACCCGACTCGACCAGGAAGATCTCGGCGTAGGGATGGATGTGCAGCGGAGGGCCATCACCCCGCGGGAACTCGGTGACGAAGATCGAGAGAGGGATCTCGTCGGCACCTTCGAATCGGGCGAGCGTGTTGCTGATCCGGGAGTCCTCGAGCGGGTGGACGGAGATCATCAGCTCACACTAGTCGAAGGTCGATGCTCACCTGCTCAGCGGACGGCGGGAATACCAACACGAGTGCTGACAGATGCGCGCAAGTAGACCCTGCCACGACTTCGCCTTGGGAGACCGAAGGTGCGGCCGAGCATGCCAGTTCCACCTCCCCGGCGCGGATCAGACTCCCGTCACGCTCGATCGACGCGTCGGGAAGCCAGAAGATCACCTGAAGCGGCTGCCTGAAACCATCGAGCTCGATACGCATGCCGTCGCCATCGGAAGCCGGCCCGGTGACGAGCCGCAGGCCGAGGCCAGAACTCTCATCGGCCGTACCCGGAAAAGAGACCTCCTGCTCGATCACATTCTCGAACCGCCTGAACGAAGAACACCGGGGAAGGACCGGGCGACCTCGATCGATCAACTGGAGCCAGCTCCTGTGCTCGGGGGGAACCACACGGGGGCGCGGGTGAAGGAGCCATTGCCAGCCGGCATTCGTTCGCTGGCTGGCTGCAACTGGACCCAAGTCGTATCGGGGTTCGACCCGCTGCGTCGAGATCTGTCCCCTGACACCGAGCCAGAGCTGATCGGTCTTGACGGTGGTGAGAGCCGGCAACGGAGTTTCGGTCGGCAGGGGCTGCGCAAGGTCCCTCGGATCAGTCTGCTCCCCACCGCTCTCGCCAGCGGCCCACTCGAGCCCGAGGAGCGTCGTGCCCGCATACGAGACCTCGGCCGCGTAAGGGTCGAGCGCGGTCGCCGCCGCATCGCGACTCTCCCGCAGAGCGGGCACCAAAGAGAGTCGGTCGTGGCCGGTGTCTGCCGCCCCCGGCAGGTAGCAGTTGCGCAGCCGATCCAGCAGGAGGGAGGCGAAGCCGCGGTTCTCCGCAGCCTCGCCGCTGTCGCATTCCGGAGTATTTGCTGCGGCAAGCGCAGCGTATGCGGTGTACGAAAGGGTCCAGGCGAGCATCGTGGTCCTGCCAGCCCAGGCCAGATCACCATCAGGTGTCGAGAGCGCTCGCGACATGCGGACGGCCCTTCGCAGCAACTCCTCGAGATCTGCCCGACGATCAGGCTCGAAGTAGCGGATCATTCGAGCCAGATTCCCTGCGGTGAAGGCGTGATAGGCGTTGGGCTGATCGGGTTGATCCGAGATGAGGGCCATTGGAGGGCGACCGCCCTCGGATTCGCGCAAAGCCCCACTGCACCAGGTATCGATCAGCGGGTCCACCGGGCTTTGCCCACCGGCTGGGTCCTCACTCTCGCCGACATCCAGTCGGCGCACCGACTCGAGTGACTTAAGCACCAGTAACTCGAGCACCATCCGGTTGCTGTCTCGCCCTCGGTCTATCAACCGCGTCTGAAGCGGTCCCGCCCTGCGAATCTCGTAGCGAACGGCCCGCTCCACCCCATCGCGGATCTCTGCTGACTGAACCGGCGAGTCCTCTCCTTTGGCCAGAAAATCGATGATGCCGACCATCGAAAACGGGTACATGCCTCCCTTTACCCCGGGCAGCAGGCGCGCTACCGGCGCTGGCAACTTCTTCGGCGCAAAGCCCCTGCGCGTTCGGATCGCGAACTCGACCGCGCGCAGACCCGCCTCGCTCACCGTCTCATCGAAGCGTCGACTTCCTGCCGCAAGCAGCGCAGCGCCGAGCATCGCCTCTCCGTAGGTATCGCGACCGCGCGGCCCGCACCGCTCGACGATCGAATCCGGGAACGAACCCGAACCGCGCTGCAGCCCAGTCCAGTCCATCGCAATCGAGTCAGCACAAGCAGCCGCCTTGGCAGGCGCATCCCGCTCAGGACTGCCGGTCAACTGGATCGACCTCTTCTTGGGTTTCAACCGCTGCAAGCGCGAGCCGCGGCCTGGCCTGAGCGAATCGCTCCATCCATGTGGATGTGGCCGATGCCGGCGATGTCACTGCAGGCCCAATGGATCGGGCCGACCGGGCGGCGTAGGTCCTCGCCGAATCGGGTCAGACCGCCCGGGCCGAAGCTCGTGGCGTAGGCGCCGCGAGTCCACTCCTCGTCGGCCCAATCGACCTCGATGTAGCTGGTTGCATCCAGCGCGGCAGGACCGACGTACTTGGACATTCCCTCCAAAACCGCCTCGCGGCGCTCCTCGGGGAGCATGCGGCCGGCCTTCTCGGCCTTCTCGCCGGCGAGGAAGGTGACGATCACGCCGACGTTCCCTGAGGGCGGAGAGTTGTCGTAGATCTCGCTGACCAGACCATTCGGAGCGAATCCCTGACCTGAGAGTCCATCGTCTCGCCAGAAGGGCGTGTCGTAGACGGCGAGACACTTGATGATGCTGCCTTGGGAGAGGTCTTGAGTCATCCGCTGGCGCCAGCCGGGAAGAGACGGCTTGAAGCGGATCGCGTTGGTCATGTTGGGTGGGACGGCGACTATCACCTCGTCGGCCTCCACCGTACCGGTGGCCGAGTGAACCTCTACCCCGTCGTCGGACCAGTCGATCGACGAAACCGGCGAGTCGAGGACCACGCGATCGCCCAGCCGCTCGGCAAGACGAATCGAGACCAACTGCGAGCCGCCGACCACTCGACTTGCAAGACACTGGCTGGGCTCGAGCAGCTCATGGGTGCCTCCTGCGCCAGCGATCATCCAGAGGCCCTGGAGCAACGAGAAGGTGTGCGCAGGCTTGGCGAGGAATCCACCGGCCAGCCACGAGCGCATCAGGTTGCGTGCGGTCTCGTCTGACATCTCTCGCTGCAGCCACGCTTCGAAGGTGATCGAGTCGAGAGCCTCGGCATCGGGGTGCTCCCACGGAGCCTCCGGGTCGAGCTCTTTGGCCAGCGCATCGAGCTTGGCATCCGCCTCGGCAAGAGCCTTCTCCGAGGCCTCGCCGAGCGGCGGGTCCTCCCCCGAATAGCGGCTGGCGTTGCCGTCCTCGTCTACATAGATGTGCTCCCCAGCCAGATGGGTGGGGAAGAGCTCGATGTCGAGTCGCTCGAGCATCTCGATCATTGCGTCCTGATACAGGCTGACCCACTGACCGCCGAGCTCGTTCGCCTCACCACCGATCTCGGTGTTGTGGGTCCTTCCGCCAACTCGATCGCGGGCCTCCAGCACCACCACATCCTTGCCGGCCTCCACCAGCGCATCGGCAGCGCTAAGGCCGGCGATTCCGGCTCCCACGATTGCGACATCGACCTTCACCTCTCAGATCCTATCCAGCAATGACGAGAGTTCGTCCAAAGCCTGCACAGAGATACGACTGAGGGCCTAGTATCCCGCGTCCCCATGGCCCGCCGAGAGGACATCAGGAACATCGCCATCGTCGCGCACGTCGACCACGGCAAGACGACCCTGGTCGACGCGATGCTCTGGCAGTCGGGCGCCTTCCGCGCCGGGCAGGAGATCGACGAGCGAGTGATGGACTCGATGGATCTCGAGCGCGAGAAGGGAATCACCATCCTCGCCAAGAACACCGCGGTCAGGCACGGCGAGGTGAAGATGAACATCATCGACACTCCTGGTCACGCCGACTTCGGTGGGGAGGTGGAGCGCGGCCTGACCATGGTCGACGGCGTATTGCTGCTCGTCGACGCCTCCGAGGGACCGCTGCCGCAGACGAGATTCGTTCTCGGGAAGGCTCTCGAGGCGAACCTGCCGGTGATCCTCGTGATCAACAAGGTCGATCGCCCCGACGCGCGGATCGCCGAGGTCGTGGACGAGGTCTACGAACTGTTCATGGATCTCGGTGCCGACAACGACCAGATCGATTTCCCGATCGTCTACACCAATGCCAAGGAGGGCTGGGCATCCCTGGCCGAGGGTGAGGAAGGCAAGGACCTCGCGCCGCTGATGGACCTGATGGTCGAACAGATACCCGCACCGGAGTACGACCCCGATCTCCCCGCGCAGGCCTATGTGACCAACCTCGACGCCTCTCCCTATCTCGGCCGTCTCGCGCTCTGCCGGGTGAGGCAGGGCACCATCCGCTCGGGTATGAAGATCGCCTGGTGCCGAGCCGACGGCACGATCGAGAACACCGAGATCTCCGAACTCTTCGTAACCGAAGCCCTCGAGCGGGTGCCCGCGGACGAGGCCGGTCCCGGGGAGATCATCGCCGTTGCGGGACTGCCGGAGGTGACGATCGGCGAGACGCTCGCCGATCCCGACGACCCCTCCCCCCTCCCCGTGATCGAGGTAGATGAGCCAGCCCTCTCGATCGAGGTGGGGATCAACACCTCGCCGTTCGCCGGCCGCGAAGGTGACAAGCTCACTGCCCGCCAGGTCAAAGCAAGGCTCGATCAGGAACTCCTCGGGAACGTCTCGATCCGGGTCCTGCCGACCGACCGCCCCGATGCCTGGGAGGTGCAGGGCCGAGGAGAGCTGCAACTAGTCGTCCTGCTCGAGCTGATGCGCCGCGAAGGGTTCGAGCTCACCGCCGGCCAGCCCAAGGTGGTGACCCGCGAAGAGGATGGTCAGGTGCTGGAGCCGGCCGAGAGATTGCTGATCGACGTCCCAGAAGAGCATGTCGGCTCGGTCACCCAGTTACTCGCCGGCCGCAAGGGGCGGATGGAGTCGATGACCGGCCAGGACGGGGACCGCAGCCGGATCGAGTTCATCATCCCGGCCAGGGGCTTGATCGGTTTCCGCACCGAATTCCTCACCGAGACGCGCGGCACCGGCATCATGCATCACGTCTTCTCGGGCTGGGAGCCGTGGGCCGGGGAGATCACCACCAGAGCGACCGGCTCGCTGGTGGCTGACCGTCAGGGCAAGGCAGCCAGCTTCGCGCTGTTCGGCCTGCAGGAGCGCGGGACACTCTTCATCGAGCCCGGCGACGAGGTCTACGAAGGCATGGTGGTTGGCGAGCACTCCCGATCTAACGATCTCGATGTGAACGCGGTCAAGGAGAAGCAACTCACCAACATGCGCTCCTCCACCTCAGACGTGCTCGTGCGACTCGCGCCCCCGCGTCCGATCACTCTCGAGTCAGCGGTGGAGTTCCTGAGAGACGACGAGTGTGTCGAGGTGACACCTGAATCGATCCGCCTTCGCAAGGTCGCACTGGCATCGGTCGACCGGGTCAAGGAAGCCCGGCGGATCAAGAACCTCTCACGCTGAGCACTGCCGAGCGACCGCGATCGGTCGCTCGGCAGAAGCTCGCGATACTCAGTCGTCGAAGTCGAACTCCTGGACCCGTCGGCCGTCCGGCTTGGAGGTCGTGTGCAGTACGCCCTTGGCGCCTGCGTAGGCTCCGGTTCCGCCGATGATCGCTCGGTACTCGCCACCGTCCAGTGAGTTCTGCGGTATCGAGCCGTCGAGTGTGTAGTACTGGGTTCCGGCAATCATGATCTGTCCGTCAGGCAGGACGAAGGTGAGTTGGTTCTGGAACAGGCCCAGATCCGCGGCTGGAGCGCCATCCACCGGAGGTGCCCCCACCGCCAATTTCAGCCCGTACACGTCCCCGAACGGCTTGCCATCCTTGGTCACGGTAGTGCTGAAGGTCTGATAGTCGCCGACATCGGCGCCATCGCCGTCTGCATCGACCGATGTCACATCAGGCTTCGCAGATATCGCGGTGAAGTCTTCAAGCTCGTCATCTTCTCCACAGCCGGATATCAACACAACCGATGCAACCATTGCGATTCCCACCACACCCAACAGAGACTTCGTCCTCATCTGATCTTCCTCTCGTCCAGTCGTTGATCGAACATCTGACAGCCCTCAGTTCGCTCTCCACCAACGATCAGCCAATCCCTAGATTCTTCGCTGGATCACGAGTTTGAACTAACATCAACGATAGCGATCCCGCTAGTCGAACAGTCTGCAGGGCCGGGTTCGATCAGTTCATGCGCCCGGTGACCTGATCGGTCTTGCCTCAGCTCTCGGCAGACGAGACCAGGGCGGCGACCCTACGCACTCGTCTGCTCGACGACTTGGGGCGATCGCAATGGAAGAAGAGCTCCGCCCTGCCGAGGCTCTTGGTCGACTCGATTACCACGAAGGGAACCGCTCCGGTGGGCAGTCGATCGTCGCCATCGAAGATCACGAACTCGTCTCCGCTCCGGACACGAGACTCGATCTCATCCAATCCGATTCCGGTCTCGATAATCCGGCTGGCGTTGTCCACCACCTTCAGCCCGTGATCCGGCCCGGGAACCCGGTAGACCTGATCCGGCTCGAGGCTCTGGCTCAACTCGTACGCAAACACCTGGTTGAGCGGATCGCTCGGGGTCGCGATGGCGATCAGCGACACCCCGCTGAGACCCCAGAGACGCTCCGGGTCGCGGGGGTCGATCGGTTCGTCCGAGACCGACAGTCCCGCCTCCTCGACCTTCCGGAAGTGATCGGGGTCCACAGTCCAGAACCGGACCTCGCTTCCCGCAGACTCGAGGGCTTTAGCGAGCGAGATCGCCCAGTCGGGAGCGCCGATGACGAAAAGCGACGGATCGCTCTTGCCGCTGAGGCCGAAGCGCTTGGCGACGAAGGGGCTGAGCAATGACGAGATGAGAACTGTCCCGGCGATCACCAGGAACACCACCGGGAAGATCTGGTCGGCCCCCTTCACCCCCTTGTCGACCAGGAAGAGGCCGAACACCGGGGCGGTCGCTGCGGCGACGATCCCCCGTGCGGAGAGGGTCATCATGTACAGGCGTTCCTTCCAGGGAATCGGCAACCCGATGGTGGTGAGCACCGCCAAGGGTCTGACCACGAACGAGAGGAACGCGATGAAAGCGAGCCCGGGAAGACCGAGATCGATCACAGCGCCAGCGTCCACGGTCGCCGCCAGGAGGATGAACAGGATCCCGAGGAGGATCGGGATCAAGGTCTCCTTGAACTCGTTGATGTAGGTGACGTTCACCTTGGACTGGTTGGTGAGGGCTATCCCCATCACCAACGCCGCCGCAAGGCCGGCGTCTTCGAAGATCAGATCCGCGACGAGGAACGAGGCGACGACCATCATCAGCGTGGCAGCAACCTTGTCCCTACCGGAGAGCCGGTGGGTGGCGAGGATCGGCATCAGCAGGAGGGCGAACACGACTCCGGAGGCGATCCCCACCACCGCCGAGAGGAAGAACTGCTCGAGGCTGAAGACACTCAGCCCGTTCTCGGTGCTGAGGCCCGCGAAGACGACCACCGCGACGAGAGCACCGATCGGGTCCATGACCACTCCCTCCCACTTGAGCGTCGCCCGGACCCGGTCGGGGGGGCGGACGAAATCGAGCAGTGGCAGGACCACGGTTGGACCCGACACGATCAGGACGGCGCCTACCAGGACGGCGATCGCAACGGGGAGGTCCAGCAGGATGATGCCGCCGAGACTCCCGAGGCTCCAGGTGATCAGCACGCCGAGGGTCACCAGCCGGAGCACGGCCGGGCGCACCTCCCGCGGGAACTCGCTGACTCTGAGCCCGAGCGCTCCCTGGAAGAGGATCAGCGCGACGACGATCTGGATGAAGGGGGTGAGCGAGTCCCCGAGGAGTTCCTTGGGATCGATGATGCCCGCAACCGATTCCCCCACCAGCACTCCTGCCGCCAGCAAGGGGACGATCACCGGGATATTGCTCCAGCCGCCGAACAGCCGCGCGAGGACCGAGAGGATCACGATCAGCGCCAGTCCCGTAAGCACGGCCTCTGAGCTCATCGGTATTCCACTCTCTCGCGGGGTGATTCGTGTCTCGACTCCACTCCGGGTTCCTTCCTCGAGGGTGCGCGGGAAGCCGATTATCGGGGAATTCGATCGCCTGATGTGGGTGGAATGTGGCTTCCCTGGGGTCTCGACAGATCCATCGGAGCCATGACCGGGGCGGAGACCTCGCTGCTAGGGTCAAGCGCATGATCACCCCCGTCGGTCTGGCCAGATTCGGAGGAGAAATCGGGGTGTGTTCGGCGCACGAGCGCGCTTACACCGATGGGAGGTCTGGATGGATCTCCTGATCCAGGTCGGTCTGATCGAACTCGCTGTAGCAGCGCTCTTGGGATGGGCGGTGGTGATCAAGACCCAGAAGCCAGAGTGGCTCAAGCGGATAGGAGTGGTTCAACCGCACAGAGTGCTCCAGGTGCATATCGACTACATCCTGATGGGCCTGATCGCGATCGCGGTTGGGGTGGTCCTTCCCGACATCCCTGATCTAGCGGCCTATCTGCTCGTCTTCGGGACCTTCGTCAACCCGCTGCTCTTCGTGCCGCTGGCGTTTTCGAAAGACACCGACTCGAAGCTCTGGTTCCGGACACTGTCGGCGCTCTCGTTCCTCGCGATCACGGTGTCGCTCGTCTGGGCGGCGATCCTCGGCCCGGGGTTCTGAGCTTCCTACTGAGCGGGTAGCCTCTCGCCGTGCCACCAGCCGTGCCCAACACTCCGTTCCAGGCGGGTCGAATCCTCATCGGCGCGGCCTTCGTGGCCGCCCCTGGCCCGGCGGGAAGAGGCTGGGTAGGAGATTCAGCAATGGCAGACGGCGGGGTGATCGCGAGGGCCTTCGGAGCGCGCGATGTCGCCTTGGGCGTGGCAACGATCGCGGCGGCACGCGACGGGCGCGGACTCGCGCCTCTGCTCGCGGTCGGGATCATGGTCGATGCGGTCGACTGCCTGGCCACAATCGCAGCGGGTGAGAGGATTCCTCGCAAGGCCCGCATCGCATCCGCCGTACTCGCCGCTGCGGCAACCGTGAACGGCGCCTGCTTGCTGGCTCGGGAGCTCGGCGGCACCGAGTCGACCCACCGGTCCTGATCTCCAGTTGCACCCATCGCGAGGAAGGAGGTCGACTCCGACCCGGCGCTCGAAGCGATGTGACGTGGCGGATGTTCTCTTCGAGTGAGGCCGATTAGGCTGTCGCAGGTGGCCAAGGGGAAACCCAAAAAGGTGAAGACCGGTAAGTCGAAGCAAGCCGCCGGCAAGCCGCAACCAGCCTGGGGAATGGTTTCGATCAGTCTGGTAGCGATCGCCGCTGGCGCATTGGTTGCCAGGGCGATCGGAGCGGACCTTGGGAAAGGCGTGATCGAGGCGGGCGCGGTCCTCGTCGCCTGGGCGGGACTCCTGGTGGCAGCCGAGAAGAGGCTCACCGCCTCGCTCGGAATGGGCTTGCTGGTCGTTTCGATGATGCTGGTTGCCTGGGCGACCTCGGGCAATGGAGTGGCCGCCGGCCTCGTGACCGGTCTGATCATGTTCCTCAGCGCGCTTGCTGCACGGCAAACCGGGAAGATGAGCACGGTCGGCTCCATCGCCGGAACCATCTACTTCCTCTTCGCCGTACTCGGGATCGTGCGGGGACTGTCAGCGACCGAGGCAGCTCAGACGAGCGCGATCGGGTTCCTCATCGGCTTCGCCCTGATCCTGATCCTCCACTTCACGGAGATCACCGTCTTCCCCCGTTTGATCGAACCGAGAAAGCAAAGCGGCAAGGCTTCGAAGGGCAGCAAAGCTGCAGTGACCCGCTTCTTCGCGCGTGGTCCGGGCATGCGCTACGCACTGGCCCGCGGAATCCTCTTGGGGGTCGGAATGGGCCTCTACCAGGCCAATGGGAACAGCAACATCTTCTGGGTGATGATCGGGGTCTGGGTGGTGCTGCAACCTGCGCCGTTGGCGACCTGGGACAAGGCGATAAGGCGTGGGATCGGCACCCTGGTTGGCTGTCTTGCAGTAGGTGCGGTTGCCTACTTCGTATCCGGCGAGGCGCTCACAGCGATCGCTTTCGGACTCTTCCTGGTGGGCCTCGCGTACTACCCGGTCGACTACAGGATCTTCATCACGACGCTGAGCTTTCTGGTCGTCACGATCTACGGCGGCGCGACCGAGCAAGGCATCATCCACTGGGGATTGCTCCGCATCCTCGACAACGCGATCGGCATCGGGATCGCTTTCCTCGCTGCCTACTGGGTCCTGCCCGGTCGCGGCAAGAAGACCGAGAAACTCCTCTCAAGCAAGATCTGACGGTTCGATAGTCACTCGGGGCGGCCGAAGTTGCCCTCGCTGGCCAGTCTCCACTCGCCCTCCTGCCAGATGAAGGTCTCGAGGAACGGCACCGGGTCTTTGGTGAACCTCTTCCCATCGACGATCAGATCGGTGGCGATCGTGCAGGTGACGGTGATGACGCCAGCGTCGAGATCACGCTTCGCTTCGATGCCGGAGATCTCGTAGGAGGCGATCTCGTATTGATCAGCTGACTTCCGAAGCTCGTCCAGATACGAGGCGCGGGTCTCTGAGGACCCGTCTGTGCGGAGCAGCTGGTACTCGGGGGAGAGCAATTCACCCACCTTCTCGATGTCGCGTTCGGCCGAGGCCTTCCAGACCGCGTCCAATAATTGACGGGCCTGCTGATTCGGCGAGAGACCTGCGTCGTCAGCCGAACTCGAGGTCCCCCCGCACGCAGGCAACACCAACGCGCCGCCCAGAATCACGATTGCGCTCAGGAAGCGGGCCGTCTTCGATCCGGATCTCACAGCAAGAAGAGATTACCGTCAAGACCCGACAATGGATCGCGTGACTTGGAGCTGTCAGGTGAGGGACTTCCGACAGAGCGCGCCCGACAGGATTCGAACCTGTGACCTTCGGTTTCGTAGACCGACGCTCTATCCAACTGAGCTACGGGCGCTTGTTTGATGCATGCGAGTCTAGGCGGAGAGGGAGGGATTCGAACCCTCGAGAGAGCTTGCGCCCCCTACTCGCTTAGCAGGCGAGTGCTTTCAGCCGCTCAGCCACCTCTCCGCGGTCGAACCATCTTTCAAGGGGCGATTGTAAGCGCGATGCCACGACCGGCGAGCGAGGCCGCGTGCGGCTAGGCTTCCCGATTGGAGGGGTGGCAGAGCGGTTGAATGCACCGGTCTTGAAAACCGGCAGGCGTCTAATGGGCGTCTCGAGGGTTCGAATCCCTCCCCCTCCGCTCGCATCTGCCACCACCCGAACCCGAACCCGAGAGATTCCCCGCCGTGCGCTCCGTTCCGGCGGCAGGCGGGTTTTAGGGTAGGTGACCCGCCCATACCCCTACCTATACTGCCGCCTGTGAGCAGGGACCCCCACACCCTCGCAGGAGGAAGTCGCCTGCGCAACGCACTGATTGCAACGTTCGCATTGGGCGCGCTCGTGCTGCTCTGCCTGATGGGCACCTCTCGGACGCCGGCGGCGTCCGCCCTGCCGCCGAAGCCGAACGTGGTCGTGGTGATGACCGACGATCAGACCCTCGCCGATTACATGGCGAGGCCTAACGGCAAGTGGCTGATGCCCCGCACCCATTCTCTGATCGAGAACCGCGGGGTCCGATTCGCTCGAGCGTATTCGAGCTATCCGCTCTCGTGCCCGTCACGCACCACCTTCCTCAGCGGGCAGTACGCCCACAACCACGAAGTGCTCTCGAACGTCCGCCATCCGAACGGAGACGAGGTCGTCTACTGCTCTGACCCGGAGTTCGACGTCCATTACGACACCACCCTCCCCGCCTGGCTGCAGTCGGAGGGCTACCGCACCATCCACACCGGCCGCTTCCTCAACGGCTTCCCGGCAGTCAGCCAGACCGAGATCCCGGATGGATGGGATGAGTGGTTCTCGCCGGTCTTCCGGTCTCAGTATCCGTCGGCGAACTTCTACGGCTACGTGATGAACGAGAACGGTTCGCTGACCGAGCCGTTCGGCCAGTACCTGCAGATAGACAGCACCAACTACTTCACCGACGTGATCCACGACTGGGCCGATCAGCAGATCGACGCCGCCATCGATGCCGGCGACCCCTTCTTCACGGTGATCGACGAGCGCGCTCCGCACGAGGACTCCTCGCTTCCCGTCGGCCCGCAGCCGGCGCTGCGACACATCAAGACCCCGACCGATCCCCCACCCAAGAACCCCTCCACCGAGGAACGCGACATCTCCGACAAGCCCTATTACATCCGCTCGGGCGGGCGGATCACCTCCGCCCAGACCAAGAAGGAGTTGCGAGTCCGCAACAAGCGGCGGCAACAGTCGCTTCGGGCGGTCGATGAGGGAATCGGGCATCTGATCGAAAACCTCGAGGCGGAGGGGGTGCTGGACGAGACCTACATCCTCTTCACCTCGGACAACGGCTTCTTCCGTGGCGAACACGAGATCACGAAGGGCAAGGGGCGCCATTATGAGCCTGCGACGCGGGTTCCGCTGCTGATCCGCGGACCGGGGCTGAAGCGAGGGCGTGTGAATCACAGCCCGGTGGCCAACGTGGATCTGGCGGCAACGATCGCGGATGTGACAGGAGCCTCTCCTACACGAACCCTCGACGGCCGCTCGCTGATCCCGTTGGCCGAGAACCCCAGGCGCCTCTGGAACCGGCCGATCCTGATCGAGGAGTTCTTCCGAAAGAAGGGGCGACCGGTGCGGCCGCAGGTGGTGATCGCGGGAAGCAAGACCACCCGCCTGCCAAACCACCAGGCGATCATCTCCGGCTACTGGAAACTGGTCCGCTACGTGACCGGCGAACTCGAGCTCTACCACCTGAAGAGGGATCCGTACGAGGTCTACTCGCTGCACCGAGAGCCGGAGGCGATGGCACTCCGCAAGTACCTGCTGAGACGACTCGCTCGGCTCGACATGTGTCGCGGCTCCGCCTGTCGGCGCCAGTTCGTGGTACCGAAACGCCTCGCGGCTGGCGGGCTGAAGGCGCTCGCCCGTGTGTCGCGAAAAGGACGACCCTGAAGCGCAGATGACCGGCAAGAAGATCGAGAAGAGCGACGAGGAGTGGCGCGAGCAGCTCACTCCCGAGCAGTACGAGATCCTGCGCCGGAAGGGGACCGAAGCGCCGTTCACCGGCGACTACGTTGACGAGAAGCGCCCGGGTACCTACAAGTGCTCAGGCTGCGGTCAACCGCTCTTCTCCTCGGCGACCAAGTACGACTCGGGGACCGGTTGGCCCAGCTTCTACGAGCCGATGGATGACGAGGCCGTCGAAACCGAGGACGACCGCAGCATGTTCATGAAGCGGACCGAGGTCCTCTGCTCACGCTGCGATGCCCACCTCGGGCACGTCTTCGACGACGGTCCCGATCCGACCGGGCAGCGCTACTGCATCAACTCCGCCTCGCTGGAGTTGGAACCCGAAGACGAATGACCGGTCAGCCTGCAGGAATCGACGCAGGCGCACCGGCACCCACCAGAACCTCGGGCAGAACCACGCTCCCGTTGGCCTGCTGACCGTTCTCGATCAGCGCGATCAAGGTCCGGCCGACCGCCACAGCCGTGCCGTTGACGGTGTGCATCGGCTCGGGAGAGGTCTTGCCCTCCCCGTCGGGCCTGAACCGCGCTCCGAGGCGCCGGGCCTGGTAGTCGGTGGTGTTGGAGCAGGAGGTGAGTTCGCGATACCGCTGCTCGCTGGGGATCCATCCCTCGCAATCGAACTTCCGCGACGCAGGTGCCCCCAGATCTCCGATCGGGATATCCGCGACCCGATACGGGATGCCGAGACCCCCGAGGATCTCCTCCTGGATCGCGAGGATCTTCTGCTGCTCATCGGATGAAGACGGCGGAGCACAGAAGCTGAACATCTCGACCTTGTCGAACTGGTGTACCCGGAAGATCCCGCGCGTGTCCTTGCCAGCGGCTCCTGCCTCGCGCCGGAAGCAGGTCGAGATGCCCGCGTAGCGGATGGGCAGATCCGCGGCCTCGACTATCTGGTCGGCGTGGAGCGAGGCGAGCGATACCTCGGAGGTGCCGACCAGGAACAGCTCGTCGGCAGGGATCTCGTAGATCATCTCCCTCTCGCCCGGGAAGAAGCCGGTGCCGAAGAGTGCCTTCTCCCTGACCAAGACAGGAGGAACCACCGGCTCGAAGCCCTCGGCGCGGACCTTCTCCACTACCCAGCGGATCAGGGCCAGCTCCACCATCACCAGGTCTCCGAGCAGATAAGAGAAGCGCGCTCCCGATGCCTCGGCGGCCGCCTTCATCTCGACCCACCCGTGGCGCTCGGCGAGGGTCAGATGATCGACGACCTCGAAGCCGAGGTCGGGGAGATCTCCCACCTCCCGCAGGACGACCGCATCGGCATCGGTGTCACCGTCGGGGGCATCGGAATCGGGAAGGTTCGGCAACCCGGCCGCGATCAGATCGCAGTCGGCCTCGACCTCCGAGAGCTCGGACTCGAGCCCCTTGATCTCGGACGAAAGCGCCTTCATCCGATCGAGCAACTCAGCCGCATCGTCTCCGGCTGCCTTGGCCTTGGCTATCTCCTCGGAGGCCCGGTTCTGCTCGGCACGACCGTCTTCGACCTGCGGCAACAAATCCCGGCGGCGTGCGTCCAGCTCGAGCAGGCGATCGAGATCCTCCCCCGCGCCGCGACGCTGGAGCGCGGTACGGGCCGCGTCCGGGTCCTTGCGGATGGCTTTCAGGTCGAGCGTGGCTCTCGGCCTCCCGGTAGCGGGTACCTAGTTGCCTGCGTCTTTGCCGGCGTACTTGGCGACGAAACGGGCCACGTCCTCGGCGTCACTTCCGACCACGATGTTCTGGGGCATGATCGCTCCGGAGAAGCCACCGTTGCGAATCGCGTAGATGGTCGAGAAGTAAGTCTCCTTGCGCTGGTTGAGATTGGGACCCATGGCGCGGGTGGACCGGTTCGAGGTTCCCTCGGCTCCCGCTGCATCGAGCGTGTGACAACCCGCGCAGCGCTCGGCGAAGAGCACGGCGCCCTTACGGAGGGGGTCCTCCTCGGCGACCTGGATCCCTTGGGAGCCGCAGCCGGTCAGCCCGAGCAGGCCGACACAAACGAATGTCAATGCGAGAACTGAACGCACGGCACCATCATATTCGCAACCCGCGACAGCGAGTCTCCTCGCTACGCGAATACCTCCCGGTGGAGGGGCGGCTAGCTTTCAACCGATGAGCAATCGGCCCGACGAAGCGACAGGAACCGGCCCGACCGGGGAGGAACTTCGAAAGGCGCTCGCGACCTTTCCAACGGGTATCGCGGTCGTCACCACCTTCCTCGGGGCGGAGCCGATCGGCGCTACCGCCAACGCCGTGACGGGACTCTCCCTGGACCCGCCGCTGATCCTCGCCTGTCTGGATCGGCGGTCCCGCACCCTGAACGCGATCGAGGCCTCGGGGAGATTCGGCGTGAACGGCCTCGCCGCCGAGCACGAGAGCCTCGCGCGCAGCTTCTCCGATCCCGAGAGTCGCGAGACCCGCTGGAAGGGGCTCGATTGGGAAGAGAGCCACGGCTCGCCGCGGCTGAAGCAGGTCCCTCTCTGGGTCGGCTGCTCGTTGCACGATCTGGTCGAGGGCGGTGACCATCTGATCGCGATCGGCGCAGTGGAGGAGATCGAAGGACGGGATGCAGATCCCCTGATCTACCACGGCGGCGACTATCACGGGCTGCGCTGACCGAAGCCGGGCTCAGGCTGCGGGCGAGAGCAACGCGGCGCGAAGGGCCAAGCCGAAGATGACCAGGCACCCCACAGCCATCACGCCCATCTCGCGGCGCACGATCGCCAGCCCTATCGCCTGCTGCTGATCCGGCGGAACCGAGGCGAAGTCGAGCTCGCCCAATTCCTGTCTGGCCGCTCCGGCCCTGACCAGCTCCGCGAACAGCGACACCAACAGGCAGAGTCCGCCGTAGACGTAGTGGAGATTCGGAGCCGCATAGCCCCCGAGGAGCAGCACGGCGCCGAGAGACACCTGGACCACCACCGCGACCTGCGCGACCCTCAGCGCGTACCAGAAGCCGACCGAAGGAGAACTCCTCAACCACGCGACCCCACCCCAGGTGCCTGCGGCGAGGGTCGTGACGAGAACGAGTACTCCGAAGATCAGGTGGACGGTGGTCACTGCAGTCCGAGGTTAGGCCAAGTCCGGAGGTCCAAATACCCAGAAGATGGTCGGATATCCGCTTTCTAATGCGGAAAGTCACTTGTGACATGTTGATACAAGCGCGCCTGACGGTGATATAAGTCTCAGAGGAGAAACGACCCGACCGACGCTCCCCGAAAGGAGACCCGAGTGCTTCAGAGTTATCTACCCATCCTGGTCTTCGGCGCACTCGGGTTGGTGGTCGGTACCGCCTTCATCATGCTCAACACCGTGCTCGGGCCGAAGCGCCCGAACCCGTCCAAGGGCGACCCCTACGAGTGCGGTCTGCCCACCAACATCGCGAGTACCTTCCGCTTCGGGGTCAGCTTCTACCTGATCGCGATGCTGTTCATCCTGTTCGACATCGAGGTCGTCTTCCTCTATCCGGTGGGAGTCCTGGTCGAATCCCTGAAGAGCGTCTTCGTGCTGGTGGAGGTAGGGCTGTTCGTCTTCCTCCTGATGATCGGCCTCGCCTTCGTCTGGGCCAGAGGGGCACTCGATTGGAAGTAGAGAGGAAATCGGCTGCTGAATTCCGCTCCGAGCAACTCCGGGCCCGCGACATGCTGCGTGGTGACCTCGAGGGTGAGGCGCTGGAGGAACACGTCAAGGAGAGGATCATCACCACGACCCTCGACACGGCGCTCAACTGGGCCCGTGCGAACGCCGTATTCCCCGCTACCTTCGGCCTCGCCTGCTGCGCCATCGAGATGATGTCGATGGTCGCCTCCCGCTACGACATCGCGCGCTTCGGTTCGGAGGCGTTCAGGGCATCGCCACGCCAGGCCGACCTGCTGGTGCTCTCGGGCCGGGTCTCGATCAAGATGGCCCCGGTCGTACGACGTATCTACGACCAGATGCTCGAGCCCAAGTGGGTGATCTCGATGGGTGCCTGCTCCTCTTCCGGAGGGATGTTCTCCAACTACGCGGTGGTCCAAGGGGCCGACAAGTTCATGCCGGTCGATGTCCACGTGCCGGGATGCCCACCGCGCCCCGAGGCGGTGCTCTACGGCTTCAACAAACTGCAGAGGCAGATCGTGGGAGACCCCGACCTCGGTTGGCGCCAGCGATACAACGCGGCCGGAACCGAGGAGTGGGCGCGGATGGAGACCGGCGTCCCCACTCCGGAGGCGCTCGCCGCAGCACGCCGGGTAGTCGCCCGGGAGGAGAAGGTCGAGCAGGAGGCGGGTGAGTAACGATGCCGGACGCGGTAGGACTGGAGCTGATCGCCAAGGAGATCAACGCCGCACATGAGGGCGCGGTGAGAGAGACCGGCCACGAGTATGGCTCGGCCACTCTGGTGATCGCGGCAGGGAAAAATCTCGAGGTCCTCCGCTGGCTCGAGGAGACGCCGGGCCAGGAGTACACGTTCTGCTCGAGCGTGCATGGAGCCGACTACCTTCCGGCCGAGCCGCGCTTCGCCGTGCACTACGAGCTCCTCAATCGCGACCGCGTCGAGCGGATCCACGTCAAGGCGCTGCTTGGCGATCCCTCCGCGGGAACCGACGACCGGTGGGGCGAGGGGCCGCTGCCGACGCTCCGGAGCAGTGTCGGGATCTTCCCTACCGCGGAGTTCCAGGAGCGCGAGATCTACGACTTCTTCGGCATCGTGTTCGACGGACACCCGGATCTGCGCCGGATCACGATGCCTGAGGACTACGTCGGGTGGCCGCAGCGACGCGACTTCCCCATAGGAGGCGAACCGGTGATCTTCACCAACACCGAGCGGGAGAGAGCGGGCTGGTACGAGTGATGCTCGATCCGCGAACCAAACTCGAGGAATCGAAGATCGCCGATCAGTTCGCCGGTCGTGGGCTGAATCCGCTGATCGAGGACCCCGACGGCGCGGTCGTCACCCCGATGGTCGAGTCGGAGACCTCGACCGACGAACAGGTGATGACGATCAACATGGGGCCGCACCATCCGGCCACCCACGGCGTCCTCCGTCTGGTCGTCTCGCTCAAGGGTGAGTACGTGCTCGATCTGAAGCCGGTGATGGGCTATGTCCACACCGGAATCGAGAAGTCCTGCGAGCAGAAGAGCTTCTGGAAGGCGATCCCGTTCGTCGAGCGGATGGACTACCTCTCCTACTTCTTCCAGATGCAGGCCTACTGCGGCTGCGTCGAGCGGATGATCGGGATGGAGATCCCGAAACGGGCCGAGTACCTGCGGATCATCCACATGGAGCTGAACAGGATCCACTCCCATCTGGTCTGGCTCGGCACCACCGCTCTGGACCTCGGGGCGATGTCGATGTTCTGGTACTGCTTCAACGTCCGTGACCGGATCCTCGATCTGTTCGAGATGTCGGCCGGCCAGCGGATGCACACCAGGTACTTCCAGGTCGGGGGCGTCGCCGAGGACATCCCTGTCGGGTTCACCGAGAAGGTCAAGGCGTTCTGCCGCGAGACGCCGGAACGGGTGGATCAGTACGAGGCGTTGCTCGATCGAAACGAGATCTTCCTGCAGAGGACCCGCGACGTCGGCATCGTCTCGCGCGAGCGCCTCCTGGAGCTCGGTGTGACCGGGCCTCTGCTGCGGGCCGCCGGTGAGCCGTGGGATCTGCGCAAGGTCACCGACTACCTGCCTTACGGTGATTTCGACTTCAGCGTTCCGGTAGGGACCGTCGGCGACAACTACGACCGTTACCGGGTGCGGGTGGCGGAGATCCGCGAGTCGATCAAGATCATCGAGCAGGCCGTCGAGGGGCTACCCGAGGGCCCGCACATAGCCGACGATCGCAAGTACGTACTCCCTCCCCGTGACGAGCTCGGCACCTCGATGGAGTCGCTGATCCACCACTTCAAGCTGGTTACCGAGGGCTTCCGGGTACCACCGGGGGAGCTCTACAACCCGGTCGAAGGACCACGCGGCGAGACCGGCTGCTTCATCGTCGCCGACGGTTCGGCAAAGCCGGCAAGGGTCCACTTCCGCGACTCGTCGTTCATCAACCTCCAGTCGCTCAAGGACATGTGTGTCGGCGGTCTGGTGGCGGACTTGATCGTCAACCTCGCGATGCTCGACCCGATCCTCGGCGGGATCGACCGATGAGCGCCGCCAGCGACAAGGCGGGCGAAGGGATGTTCCCTCAGGAAGTGGATCTCGAAAGAGTCCTCGACGAGCGCGGCTTCACCCCCGAAATCGCCGAGATCGATCTCGACCAGGCCAAGACGGGAAGCGTCGGTCGCGAGCCGGCGCCGGTGCCAGAGCCCGGAGAGGTCGAGGTTCCGGAGAAGCTCCGTCGCGAGATCGAGCGCGCGATGGCCAAGTATCCGGAGGTCAAGTCGGCATCGATCCCGGCGCTCTGGGCGGTTCAGCGCGAGTACGGGTGGTGCTCTCCGGAGGGGATCCATCAGGCCGCGGCCGTGCTCGGTGTGACCCCCGGCTACCTGCAGTCGGTGGCGACCTTCTACGACCTCTTCCACACCGAGCCGACGGGCGAGCACCAGGTACTGGTCTGCACGAACATCTCGTGCTGGCTGCGCGGAGCCGACGAGATGCTCCAGGAGATGTGCGAACAGGCCGGGACGGCGCCCGGTGAGACCTCCGAGGACGGCAAGCTGTTCGTGCGGGGATTCGAGTGTCTGGGGGCCTGTGACCTCGCACCGATGGCATCGATAGACGGTGAGTACTTCGGTCCGCTGGAGCCGGGCGAGGGCGCAGAGGCGATCGCTCAGCTGTGTGCCGGCGAGAAGGTGCTCCCCAAACGCCGGCTCGAGGACCGCGGAGCCGCGGGCGGCAAGCGTGCCGGAGCCGACCGACGCACCTCCAGCCATCCGATGAACAAGACCAAGGCCAAGCCCCGGGCCAAGAAGACCGGAAAGGCGTAGGCATCATGCCCCCGACCAAGACCAAGACCGAAAAGACCACCGAGACCCGGATCCTATTCCGCAACATCGACGAGCCCGGCCTGTCGAAGATCAGCACCTACAAGCGCCTCGGCGGATACAAGTCCCTGGTCAAGGCCTACACCGAGATGACTCCCGAGGACCTCCTCGCCGAACTCGAGGCATCCGATCTGCGCGGGCGTGGTGGCGCCGGCTTCTCGATGGGCAAGAAGGCATCGTTCCTGCCTAGAGGCGATATGGACAAGTACCTCTGCTGCAACGCGGACGAGTCCGAGCCTGGCACCTTCAAAGACCGTGAGCTGATGCAGAAGAATCCCCACCAGCTGATCGAGGGGATGGTCATCGCCGCGCGAGCGGCTGGAGCCAACCGCTGCTTCATCTACATCCGCGGCGAGTACGTACTGCAGGCCGACACGCTCGACCGCGCCGTGGCCGAGGCCTACGAGGCCGGATATCTCGGCGAGGACGTCTGCGGCACGGGCGAACAGGTCGAGTTGGTCGTCCACCGGGGCGCTGGTGCCTACATCTGCGGCGAGGAGACGGCACTGCTCGACTCGCTCGAGGGAAAGCGGGGTAACCCGAGGTTGAAGCCGCCGTTCCCGGCGGTCGAGGGCCTGTACGGAGGACCGACCCTTATCAACAACGTAGAAACGCTCTCCAACCTCCCGCACATCGTCGCCTCGGGAGCCGAATGGTTCCGCAGCTTCGGGACAGAGCAATCACCCGGCACCAAGGTCGTCTCCGTCTCCGGCGACGTGGCGAAGCCCGGCAACTACGAGATCGAGCTCGGCGTCCCTGTTCGGGGGATCATCGACGATCTTGCCGGTGGTGCCTCGGGCAAGGCGAAGTTGAAGTGCTTCTTCCCCGGAGGATCCTCCTCCCCGGTGCTGACGGTCGAAGAGGGAATGGACCTCCCCTACAGCTTCGAGGCGATGGCCGACGCGGGCTCGATGCTCGGCTCGGGCTCGATCATCGTCTGTGACGAGGAGACCTCGGTGGTGGAGCTCGCATTGCGAGTCGCGCGGTTCTATCACCACGAATCCTGTGGCAAGTGCACCCCATGCCGCGAGGGAACCAACTGGACGGTGAAGATGCTGGAGCGGCTCTCCCACGGGGAGGCAACCCCGATCGACCTCGAGACGATCGTCTCGGTCCAGGGCAACATCACCGGAAACTGCCTCTGCGTACTCGGTGATTCGATGGCCGCGCCGGTCAGCGCTCTGGTCGCCAAGTACCGACCCGAGTTCGATCAGGCGATCTCGATGGGTGGAGTCAACGGCCATGCCACGGCGGGCAACGGCCATGGTGGCGATGCTCTGCCGGATGTGGCCTGGCCGCTCGGCGCCGGGAGTGCCGGCTAGATGGTCGAACCGATTCGTGAGTTGGTGACGATCACCGTCGACGGACGGGAGATCACCGCGCCCGAAGGCCAGATGCTCCACGACGCTGCCAAGTCGGGGGACGTCGAGATCCCGGTCTTCTGTTACGAGCCCAAGCTCGGCGAGCCGGTGGGCGCCTGCCGGATGTGTCTGGTCGAGATCGAGGGTATCCCGAAACTCCAGACCTCCTGCTCGACTCCGATCCGCGACGGCATGGTGGTCCACACCAAGACCGATCAGGTCAAGGAGGCCCAGAACGCTGTCGTCGAGTTCCTGCTGGTCAATCACCCCCTCGACTGTCCGGTCTGCGACAAGGGTGGCGAGTGTCCGCTCCAGGACATCTCGATGGGCTGGGGGCCCGGAAAGAGTCGCTTCACCGACGTCAAGCGTCACTTCCAGAAGCCGATCGAACTCTCGCCGCTGATCGCGCTGGACCGCGAGCGCTGCATCCTCTGTTACCGATGCGTCAGGTTCAGTCAAGAGGTTGCCGAGGACGAGCAGCTGCAACTCCTCGAGCGAGGCGACCGGACCTTCGTTGGGACCTTCGACGACCGGCCCTACGACGATCCCTACCACGGCAACGTGATCGAGCTCTGTCCGGTCGGAGCGCTGACCACTTACACCTACCGATTCCGCGCGCGGCCGTGGGACATCGAAGACGCAGGCTCGGTCTGCACCCTGTGCTCCTCGCAGTGCAACGTCAAGTTCTCGATCCGCGACGAAGAGGTCCTGCGAGTCCTCGCACGCGACAACGAGGACGTGGACGACGGCTGGCTCTGCGACAAGGGTCGATTCGGTTTCCAGTCGTTCGGCTCGGAGGATCGAATCACCCAGCCGATGCTCCGTGGCGGCGACGGTGAACTCTCTCCGATCTCCTGGGACGATGCGCTCTCCCGGGTGACGAAGGCTCTGAAGTCGTCGGGTGAGAAGACGGCCGTGCTCGCCGGCGGTGGCACCTCCAACGAGGAGGGATGGCTGCTCGGGCGGGTCCTGCGAGAAGGACTGGCCGGAAACGCGATCGACTCGGGAGCGCACCCGGCGGATGCCGGTGCGGTGAGGGGCCTCTCGAATCCCGCTCTGACCGCGCGGATGCGGGACATCGATCATGCGGGGGCGGTGCTGGTGCTCGGCGCGGACCCGCGCAACGAGATGCCGATCTGCGATCTCCGCATCCGCAAGGGGGTCAGGCGGAACGGTGTGCGACTGGCGGTTGCGACCGATTCCCCCACTGCCCTCGATCGACGCGCTCATGCGGTGGGGCGCTACCTGCCCGGTGCCGCGGCCGGGTTCATCTCGCAACTGGCCGGCGAGATCCGCAGCGAAGGCTCCTCGAGTGGGCCAGATGCGGAAGCAGTCGCTGCACTGGCGACGGAACTCCGCGGTGCCGAAGATGTAGTCGTGGTCTGGGGCGAGGAACTCTGGAGCGAGCCCCGAGCTATTTCCGCCCTGATGGATCTCGCGACGGTTCTGGGGATCGAAGGCACCGAGACCTCGGGCCTGATCGAGATCCCCACAGAGGCGAACGGCAGGGGCCTGCGCGAGGTCGGTTGTCTGCCGGGCGCGTCCGCCGGTCTGGCCGAAGCGCCCGCGGGCCCGGGAGTATCCGAGTTCTGCGAGAAGCTGCGCGACGGCAGCCTCGAGACGATCCTGCTGGCCGACTCCGACCCCGTTCGCACCCATCCCGACGGTGAGGGATGGAAGCAGGCTCTCGGCAACGCCTTCGTGATCGCCATCTCGTCGTTCGAGACCCCGTCTGCCTCCTTGGCCAACCTCGTGATCCCCGCTGAGAACTTCTCGGAGAAGGAAGGAACGATCACCCATCCGGAGGGTCGTCTTCAGAGGGTCCGCAGGAATGTCCCGCCTCCCGACGGCCTGCTGCCGACCTGGAACTTCCTCGCGGCGGTCGCAACGGAGTTGGGAGTCGACTGCGGGTTCAGCGACCAGCCCGGCCTGTTCACGGCGATGACCTCCTCGAACGGCCTCTACCAGGGGATAACCGAGGAGGATCTCGCTGGGCAGGGTGTCCGCTGGCAGGATCGTGAAGGAGCGGCGGGGCGCGTACCCGCGGGCGGCGCGACACCCCAGATGGCTGCACCGACATCCGCACCCGGATCGGCCGGAGCACCAGACTCGATCCGGTTGGGCACCCGTCGTGACCTCTGGGCGGCGGAGGTCGCCGAACGCAGCCCGGCGCTCGAGTTCCTGGTGCCGATGCAGAGCCTCGAGATCTCCATCCCCGACGCGGAGAGGCTCGGACTGAAACAGGGCCAAGCCGTCGAGGTCAGCGCCGGCGACGGCGCGTCAGTCGAGGCGAAGGTGGCGATCCGCGAGGCGATGATTCCTGGTGCCGCCTTCCTGATCTGCGGTGCCCGGGACGGGAACGGAAACCTGCTCACCGGCGCGGTCCCGGGTTCGAGGACGATCCGGATAGAGGTCGCGACTCCGGTGGGTCAGACGGAAAACACATGAACGGCTTCCCCCCGATCGCCGATACCGCTTTCGCGGAGGCGCCTTGGCTGCTGGTCGTCAAGTCGATCGTGATCTTCGGCGTGATGTTCGCGATCCTGCCCTTGCTCACAGTCCTCGAAAGGAAGTTGCTCGGCCGCTTCCAACAGCGCTACGGACCCAATCGAGTCGGTCCGGTGGGCCTGCTCCAGCCATTGGCCGACGTCGGCAAGTTGCTCGGCAAGGAGCACTTCCGCCCCGACGGTGCGGTTCCGTTCCTCTTCGCCATCGGTCCGCTGCTGGTCGTGCTCTCGGGCATCCTTGCGATCGCGATCATCCCGTTCGGGAACGTGGTCGACGGAGTCGGGCTGTACGGAATCGACGTCTCGATCGGGATCCTCTACTTCTTCGCGGTCGGCTCGATCGCCTTCTACGGACTCCTGCTCGCTGGCTGGTCCTCGGGTTCGAAGTACAGCTTCCTCGGCGCCATGCGCGCTGCGGCCCAGCTGATCAGTTACGAGGTGGCGATGGGGCTTTCGCTGCTCGGCGTGATCTTCATGGCCGGATCGCTCTCGCTGGTCGACATCGTCGAGGCCCAGAGCGGCCTCTGGTTCATCGTGCCGCAGATCGTCGGATTCCTCGTGTTCATGTTGGCGGGCTTCGCTGAGACGAACCGGACCCCGTTCGACCTGCCCGAGGCAGACGCCGAGTTGGTTGCCGGATATCAGACCGAGTACGGGGGGATGCGCTTCGGCTCTTTCCTGCTGGCCGAGTACATAGAGATCACCGTGGTCTCTGCGATCGGCGCGGCGATGTTCCTCGGCGGATTCCTCGGGCCTGGGCCGGACTGGCTGGGACCGCTCTGGATGGGGATCAAGACCTTCGTGCTGATCCTGATGTTCATCTGGATTCGCGCCACCATTCCGAGAGTCCGGTATGACCAGCTGATGAGCCTCGGCTGGAAGATCCTGCTGCCGATCGCAACCCTGAACGCACTCGTAACCGCCGTCGTGGTGACGCTCACCTGAGGAGAGAGATGCACGCGAAACTGAACCAAGACAAGACCGACTGGAGCCCGTTCCCTTATCTGCAGGAAGCCGATGTGATCTCGGTCCAGAGGGGTCCCGAGGCGGGCGGCGCTGCGGGCGGTTGGCGCGCTCTGCGCGAGACCATGAGGGGCATGAAGACCACCTTCGCCCGACTGGTCGAGGGGCCGGTCACCCTCCAATACCCGGAGGAGAAGACCGCCGTCTATCCGCGGTTCAGAGGCCGCCACAAACTGCATCGGTTCACCGACACGGGCCTCGAGAAGTGCGTCGGCTGCTCGCTCTGTGCTGCGGCCTGTCCGGCCGACTGCATCCGGGTGGTCGCGCGGGAGAACGATCCCGACGATCGTGTCTCGGCCGGTGAGCGTTACGCCGAGGTCTACGAGATCAACCTCGCTCGTTGCATCTTCTGTGGCTACTGCGAGATCGCCTGCCCGTTCGACGCGATCACCATGGGTCACGACTACGAGATGGCCGACTACAACCGGGCGGACCTGATCTTCACCAAGGAGATGCTGCTGGCCGAACCGATCGAGCGGGCGCCGCTGAAGCGGGAGGGCGAGTAGTCGGATGAAGGAGGTCCTCTTCTGGATCGGAGCGATCGGAGCGATCGGAGGGGCAGCGGCAGTGGTCGCGCTGCGGAATCCCTTCTACAGCGTGCTCGCGCTGATCGCGCACCTGGTCTCGATCGCCGGACTCTTCCTGATCCTGCAGGCGGAGTTCATCGCGGCGGCCCAGGTGGTGGTCTACGCGGGAGCGGTGATGGTCCTCTACGTATTCGTGGCTGCGTACGTGGGCGGGATAGAGGAGCCCAAGCTCGACGCGATCCCGGGACAGCGCCCACTCGCGTTCCTCGTCGGCGCCGCGATCTTCATCGAACTGTCGATAGCGATCGTCGCTTCCGGGCTGCTGGCGCTCGACTCCGGTGGTCCCGAGGTAGCCCTCGGGTTCGGCTCGCCGGCGGGAGTCGGGAAGCTCATGCTGGAGCGATTCCTGATCGCGTTCGAGGCCGCCTCGCTGCTCCTGCTGATCGCCGCTATCGGCGCGGTGGTGCTCGCAGAGCGCAGGCGCAGGGATGAGTCCGATGCAGAGGAGGCTCTCGGCTGATGGACCTCAGTTACTTCCTCGTCCTCTCGGCGCTCCTGTTCGCAACCGGAGCGATCGGCGTGCTCGTTCGCCGGAGCCCATTGGTGATCCTGCTCTGCCTCGAGTTGATGCTGAATGCCGGCAACCTCGCGCTGCTCACCTTCTCCCGTTCGCTGGCGGATCAGCAGGGTCAGGTGCTGGCCCTGGTCGTGATGGTGGTCGCTGCCTGCGAGGTGGTGGTCGGTCTCGGGCTGATCGTCGCGGCGTACCGTCGCAAACTGCCGCTCAACGTCGATGAGTTCCGCACCTTGAGGGGATAACCGTCGTGGACGCCGTCACCTTCGCTTGGCTCGTGCTCGCCTTCCCGCTCGCCGGGAGCATCCTGATCTCGCTCTCATTCAAGCTCCTGCCCAGGCGCGCGGCAGGCTACATCGGGACCGCGGCGATCGCAATCGCCTTCGGCTTCGCCGTGGCTGCGCTGATCGGGCTGCTCTCGCATCCGGTAGAGGAGCGCTCTCTGAACGGTGCGCTCTACGACTACGCGGCGGTCGCGGGCATCGACGTCGAGCTCTCGATCCTGGTCGATCCGCTGTCGGTCTTCATGTGTCTGATCGTGACCGGGGTCTCGACCCTGATCCACCTCTACTCCCTCGCCTACATGACCTCCGACCGCGGCTACAACCGATTCTTCGCCTACCTCAACTTCTTCGTGTTCTCGATGCTGCTGCTGATCCTCGCCGGCAACCTCGTGCTGCTGATCGTCGGCTGGGCCTTCGTGGGATTCGCCTCCTACGCGTTGATCAGCTTCTGGTATCGCCGCACCACGGCGACCGCCGCAGGGATGAAGGCGTTCGTGATCAACGTCGTCGGCGATATCGGATTGGTGCTCGCGGCGTTCCTGATCCTGAGAGAGATCGGCGTACTCGACCTAACCGAGATCTTCGAAAAAGCGCCCGAGGACCTGTCGGTGAACAGCGGGGTAGCGGTGGCGATCGGACTGCTGCTGTTGGTCGGTGCGTTCGCGAAGTCCGCGCAGATCCCGCTCCACACCTGGCTGGCGGACGCGATGGAGGGTCCGACCCCGGTCTCGGCGCTGATCCATGCAGCCACCATGGTCACCGCCGGCGTCTACCTGATCGCCCGCTTCTGGCCGATCTTCGAGCTGGCGCCTACCGCTGCGGACATCGCAGCGTTCACCGGTCTGGCAACGCTGCTCTTTGCCGGAACGGTTGCGCTCGTGGTCACCGACCTGAAGCGGGTCATCGCCTACTCGACGATCAGCCAGATCGGGTACATGGTGGTCGGCGTCTCGATCGGGGCCTACACGGCCGGTCTCTTCCATCTGATGACCCACGCGTTCTTCAAGGCGCTCCTGTTCATGGCTGCCGGCTCGGTCATCGCCGCGATGGCCGCGGTCCAGGACCTGGACAAGATGGGCGGGTTCCGGAAGGCCCTGCGGTTCACCGGGCCGATGCTGGTGATCGGCGCTCTGGCGCTAGCCGCGTTCCCGGGCACCTCGGGGTTCTTCTCGAAAGACGAGATCCTCGTCTTCGCCGAGGCCCGCGGAGGCATGTACATGATCTTCGCCATAGGCGGGTACATCGGTGCGCTGATGACCGCGGTCTACTCCTTCCGGATCGTCTACCGGGTCCTCTCCGGACCGCCATGCAAGGAAGCGGCGGAGTTGGAGCAGGGGCACCTGGCACACGGTGAACCGGTCAACCCCAAGACCGGCGAGACCGAGGACACCGATGTCGGCTTCCCCGGCTCGGAGCACTGGATCGCCGAGAGGGCCCGACCGATGCGCGTGGCGATGTCGATCCTAGCCTTCCTCGCTCTGTTCGCAGGCCTGGTCCAGGTGCCGGGAGTGACCCACGTGATCGACTCCTTCCTGGAGCCGGTATTCGCCGAATCGAAGCTGGCCGAGGACTACCACCCGACCGTGGCAGCCGAGTGGCGTGGGCTGGCGATCGGGGCGGTGATCTCGATCCTCGGGATCCTGCTCGCCCGCTACCTGTGGGTGACCAACCCCGCACTGCCGGCCAGGCTCGCGAAGCGATTCCGCAGGATCCATGACTTCTGCGCGAACGCCTGGTACTTCGACAAGCTGATCGACGTCCTCGTGGTCAGACCGGTCCAGGCGTTCGGAGACAAGATCGCCGACTCTTTCGTAGAGAACAAAGTGATCGGTACCTTCGCCGCGATCGCAACCGGGACCGTGCGTGGAGCAGGTGCTGCGGTGCGGATCTCACAGTCGGGCTACCTGCGCGCCTACGCAATGGTGTTGCTGCTCGGGCTGATCGGACTCGGCATCTACTTCCTGATCGCGGGGGGAGGAGCCTGATGATCAACCTCGCGATCTGGCTCCCGGCTGTGGGCGGCCTCGCGGCCTGCCTCGCGCCCCGCCGCGCGGTCGGGTGGGTCTCGTTCATCTTCGGCCTCGGCGCGCTCGCAATCGCGATCGCGATGACGGTCGGCTACGAGTCCGGTAGCGGGCTCCAGTACCTCGTGGACGAGAAGTGGCTGCCGGATCTCGGGGTCGGTTACAAGGTCGGGATCGACGGGATCAGCGTCTTCCTGGTCCTGATGGCAGCGGTCGTCTGGCCCGCCGCGACCGCCTGGTCGGCGATCAAGACGCCAGACCGACCGGCAACCTGGTACCTGCTGCTCGCGATCGGTCAAAGCGGTGCGATCGGGGCGTTCTGCGCTCAGGACCTGCTGCTGTTCGTCCTCTTCTTCGACTTGATGCTGATCCCGTTCTTCTTCCTGTTCGGTGCCTGGGGCAAGAACCCCGACGGGGGGCTCGGGGCCTCGGCGGCCACGATCAAGATGATGGTGTTCACACTGTTCGGCTCGCTGCTGATGCTGGTCGCCGCAGTGGCTACCGCGTTCATCTCCTCCGAGGGCGGCTCGCCGCTCACCTTCTCGATCTCCGCCATCACCGCCCAGGGAGTCCGGGACTCGAGCGAGATCTGGCTGTTCAGCTTCTTCGCGCTCGCGTTCCTGATCAAAATGCCGGTCTTCCCCTTCCACGGCTGGATGAGGGACACGTACCGTTCGGCACCGCTGCCCGCACTCGCGCTCTTCACCGCGGTGCTGTCGAAGGTCGGAGCCTACGGATTCATCCGGGTCTGCCTTCCGCTGTTCCCCGACGCAACCGCCGAGCTCCAGGACGTGATGATGATCCTCGCCGTCGTCTCGATCATCTACGGGTCGGTGATGGCGTTCTCGCAGGACAACGCGAGGCTGGTGGCCGGTTTCTCATCGATCGCGCAGATGGGATTCGTGCTGCTCGGGATCTTCGCCCTGCGCGCCGACGGGCTCGACGGGGCCGTGCTGCAGATGGTCAACCACGGGCTCGTGGTGGTGCCGATGATGCTGATCATCGCCTTCCTCGCCGAGCGCGTCCGATCAGACGATCTGAGCAAGATGGGAGGACTCGCTTTCAGGGCTCCGTTCCTGGCCGCGATCTTCCTGGTGGTGACGATGGCTGTCCTCGCACTACCCGGATCGGCGAACTTCGTGGGTGAGTTCTACGTGCTCAGGGGCGCGTTCGAGGTCGACATCACCCTCGCCGTGATCGCGAGCCTCGGCGTTGCGATGGCGGGCTTCTACGCGCTACGCCTCTACCAGCTCTCGATGCACAACCGGGAGATCGAGGCCGATGCGTCGGCAGAGATCTCTACAGGCCGCGGAGCGATCCTTGGGGCACTGGTCGCGGTGATCGTGGCGCTGGCGCTCTACCCGCAACTGATCCTCGAGCGAGTGGATGACAGCGCCGAATCCCAGATCGCCCCAGCCGCCAGGAGCGCCGGACAGACTCCGGCCACAGAGGCATCGGTCGGGAGTAGGCCATGACCTTCAACCAGCCCACGATCGACTACGCAGGCCTGTCTCCGCTGATCGCCCTAGTGGCGACGCTGTGCGTGGTGATCATCGCGAGCATCATCCCGCGGGTCGGGAGATTCAGCGTCGCGTTGCTGACGCTGATCGGCTTCGCGACCACTGCTGGCCTGACGATCTGGCAATGGGGTGCGAGCGAGAATCTGGTCTCGAACGCCCTGCGAATCGACGACATCGGCTCGATGGCGATACTGATCGCTCTGCTGGCGGCGGCTGGAACGGTGCTGCTGTCGTTGCGGGAGCCGGCTGCGTATACCGCGGGTCACGGTGCGTACTACGCGCTTCTGATCGGATCGGTCATGGGGATGGTGGTGCTCGCGCAGTCGATCAACCTGATCAGCTTCTTCGTCGGGCTCGAACTCCTCTCGATCCCGCTCTACGTCCTCTGCGGAGCGGCGGTGAGGCGCAAGGAATCACTCGAGTCGGGCCTGAAGTACCTGATCGTCGGTTCGCTGGGTTCGGCAACGCTGCTCTACGGATTCGCGCTGATCTACGGAGCCACTGGAAGCACCAACTTCGGAGTGATCGCCGAGGAGTTGACCTCGGCTCAGCTCGCGAGCGACACCTTGGTCCTCGCCGGCGTGGCGATGGCCGTTGTAGGAATCGCTTTCAAACTCTCGCTCGCCCCGTTCCACCAGTGGGCTCCCGACGTGTACGAAGGAGCGCCGACGCCGATCACCGCCTTCATGGCCGTGGCTACGAAGGCGGTCGTGTTCGTGGCCTTCGCGCGACTGCTCGAACAGGGACTCGGTGAGCTCTCCGGGATCTGGAGCGACGCACTGGCGGTGCTCGCGGTGATCTCGATCGTGATCGGGAACGTGGGCGCGATCGGACAGCGATCGATCAAGAGACTCCTCGGCTACTCGGGGATCGCCCAGGGCGGTTACATCCTGGTCGGTCTGGTCGTGGTGAGCACCGAGGGCGCCGGAGCGATGATCTTCTATCTCGCCGTCTACGCGTTGGCCAACCTCGCGGTCTTCGCTCCGCTGGTCGCGCGCGAACGGGAATCCGGATTCGGTGACGACGTGAATGGCATCGCGGGCATCGGGCGCACGCGACCCTGGCTTGCCTGGCCGATGACGATAGGCGTGCTGTCGATGATCGGCCTGCCCGGAACCGCAGGGTTCATCGGGAAGCTCTTCCTGATCCAGGCAGCGGTCGACGGCGACTACACCTGGCTGGCGGTCGTGGTGGTGATAGGGACGGTCGTGTCTCTCGGCTACTACCTGCGCCTGCTCTCGGCAATCTGGATGGAGCCACAGCCCGATGCCCCGAATACCCAGTCGCCCATGCCGGTGATCGCCGGCGGTGCGCCTGAAGCCGACGCCTCGGCAGGGGGTCGGGAGGAGGTTCCGCCGGGCTCGAGCAGGTGCGTACTCGTCGTGGGCACAGGTGTGATCTGCGCCGCGGCAACGGTGCTGCTCGGGATCTACCCCGAGCAACTGATCCAGTGGGCGACCGAAGCCGGCGAAGCGATCACCCGCGCCGTCGGCCTGTAGAGCCCTGAGCGCAGTCATCTCAGCGTTGGCGATCGTGCTCGCCGTGGCGGTCGGGGTGGCCGCGGAGCGTCGCTGGCCGGCCCGCACCTCCGAGATCGCCCGCCGCACGCTGGTGGTGACCGTCTACACGGTCCTGCCGGTGGTGATCTTCTTCAATCTCGCGCGGGCGAGCTTCACCCGGGACGAGGAACTCGGCCTGGGATTGGTCTACGTGGCGATCGCGGTCACCGGAGCGATTGCGGTCTTCGCCAGCAAGCGGTTGAAGGTGTCCCGCCCGGCTCGAGGCTCGATCCTCACCTCGTCGGTGATGGGTAACACCGGCTACCTCGGGCTCCCCCTCACCGCCGCGCTGCTCGGTTTCGACCAGATCCCGGCGGCGGTGTTGTACGACACCGTCGTCACCACCCCATTGCTCTTCCTGGGAGCGTTCGCCGTGGGTGCGTTCTACGGTGACACCGCTGGCGAAACGGCGGCCGACAGGATCAAAGCCTTCTTCTTCAGGAACCCGCCGCTGTATGCCGCGATCGCCGGACTGCTGGCGCCGGGATGGCTGGCGCCGGATCTCGCGGTGGACATCTCGAGAGTGCTGATCGTCGCCCTGCTGCCGATCGGCTTCTTCGCGGTCGGAGCGGCACTCGCAGAGGAGCAGTTGGAGACAGCCGGTTCCGACGATCCGGACACGACGCCTGCCTCGATCGGCCTGATCCTGGTCTCGAAGCTGATCGTGATGCCGCTGGTGCTCTGGGCGATCTCGCTTCCGCTGCTCGACCTGCCCGATACCTACCTGCTGCTCGCAGCGATGCCCTGCGGCATCAACGCCCTGATCGTCGCCCATCTCTACGGACTGGATCACCGCCTGACCGCCAAAGCGGTGACCTGGACGACCGGGCTCGTCCTCGTGGTGGCCCTCGCTGCCCTGGCCATCATCTGACGACCCCGCCGCGGTAGGCATCACCCTGCCCCAATAGGATGAGGCTCCGTTGCATTACCCGGTCGAAAAGTTCTCCAGTGAGGAAAAGGCTCTGCTCGAGCCTCACTTCAGCAACCTCGACCTGCCCGTCTTCGCACTGACCAACCTGCCCGAGACGATCAAGGGGGCGCTGTTCGCCCGCTACTCGCGCTACCCGGGCACGCTGAGGCGCCTGTACCTGGAGGAGTTCGCTCAAGATGTCGGCGCTGACGATCGTCCGTTCGCCGGTCAGGAGGGAAAGCGTGCCGCGGAGCTCTACGAGCGGATCTTCGTCGGTTACGGCGATGACTCGATCGCCCAAGTGGGAGGAGCGCACATCGCCTGTGAGTGGGTCTCGAACATCCTCACCAAGGTCCTGCAGCGCGGGCGTCTGGCCGCCTACCTCGAGCAGAGCACCCGCTACATCGCCTACGACCAGCCGATGGAGATGGGCGATGGGCAGAGTGGCTACCGCTACTACCGGAGCGAGGATCTCGGATCTGAGTTCCCTGAAGCGATGGACGAGATCTTCTCGATCTACTCCGCCGCACTGGAGCCCACGATCGCGTGGGCAGCCGAGAGATTCCCGCGCGGCGACGAACCGGAGAAAGCCTGGGAGGGCTCGATCCGCGCCAAGGCCCTCGATCTGCTTCGGGGCCTGCTGCCGGCTGCGACCTTGAGCCACGTCGGCATGTTCGCCTCAGGACAGGCATACGAGCAGATGCTGTTGAGGATGATGGCCTCACCCCTGCCCGAGGCGCGTGAGTTCGGCGGGATGATCCTGGGCGAGCTCGGCAAGGTGATCCCCAGCTTCGTCAGTCGGGTCGACAGGCCCGAGCGCGGCGGCGAATGGATCTCGTACCTGAGCGCGCGCCGAGAGGCCGCCGAACGAACCGCTGCTCGTTACGGACTGGACAGCCGCCGCCGTACCGACGACGGACCCACCGTAGAGCTGCTCGACTTCCGCGGCAGTGAGCGTGAGCTGCTCGCGGCGAGCCTGTTCGAAGAGTCGAGCGTGGGCGAGGCGGAGATCCGTCGCAAGGTCGCCGAGCTCGATGACGGCGAGGTGGCCGCCTCGATCGCGGAGCTCGTGGGCGACAGGGAGAACCGCCGCCACCGTCCCGGCAGGGGCTGGGAGGCGGTCGGCTATCGCTTCGAGGTCGTATCCGACTACGGCGCCTTCCGCGATCTGCAGCGGCATCGGATGCTGACCTGCCAGTGGCAGGGACTCACCCCAGACCTCGGCGCTGCGGTGCCGGAGGAACTGGTCGAAGCAGGTGTATCTGACGAGTACTCCCGCGCACTCGACATCTCGGCATCGGAGTTCGACCGCCTCCATTCCGAAGGCCTGGCCTCTGCCGCACCGTATGCGCTGTGTCTCGGTTACCGGATCCGCTACCTGTTCGATCTCAACGCCCGCGAAGCCATGCAGATGATCGAGTTGCGCTCGGGGCAAGAGGGTCATCCCTCATATCGGGCGGTCGCGCAGGCAATGCACGACCAGATCGCAGCGGTGCACCCCTCGATCGCACGGGCGATGGAGTACGTCGACACATCGAGTGAGCCACGCCTCGAGCGGATCCTGAGCGAGATCCGCACGCACCACAAGCGGGTCGAGGCAGGGCTGGACAGCCCGGCTTCGGATCTGCGTAGCGCCGGCTGACCAGTTCGCTCCCCGCGCCGCGCCGGCGCTACGATCGCCTCGATGGAGAGCGGCCAAGACACGCCCGACAATGGAGCGCCGACGAAGGGTTCGGCGACCGGGCACTCCGAAATAGATGTCCTGCTCCATACCGAGCAGACCTTCCCTCCCCCGCCTGGATTCGCTGCGCAGGCAAACGCATCTGACCCCGAGATATACGACCAGGCAGCATCCGATCCCGAGGCCTTCTGGAGCGAATGGGCACGCAAACTGGAGTGGATCGAGCCCTTCCAACAGGTGCTCGACTGGTCCAACCCTCCCTTTGCCCGCTGGTTCGCGGACGGCAAGCTCAATGCCTCGGTCAACTGTCTGGATCGCCACGTCGAAGGGGGTCTAGGTGAGCGCGTCGCGTTCCACTGGGAGGGAGAGGGCGACGAGAAGCGTGCGGTCACCTATGACGAGCTCCTCGACCTGACCCAGCGCTTCGGCAACGTCTTGCGCTCACACGGAATCGGCAAGGGGGATGTGGTCGGGATCTACCTGCCGATGCTCCCCGAGACCGTCGCCTCGATCCTCGCCTGCGCCCGGATCGGTGCGATCCACAACGTGGTCTTCGGTGGATTCTCCCCCGAGTCGGTCAAGGACAGGATGGCCTTCTCCGAGGCCAAGGCGCTAGTCACCGCCGATGCGACGCTTCGTCGCGGCAACGCCATACCGATGAAGGACGCACTCGAAGATGTGATGGGAGAAATGCCGACCGTAGAGCGGGTCTTCGTGGTCGACCGCTGCGGCACAGGGCCGGGAATGACCGAGGGGCGTGATTTCTCATGGCAGGACGAGGTTGCTGGCGCCGAGCCGACCTGCGAGCCAGAGGTGATGGATGCCGAGGACCCGCTGTTCATCCTCTACACCTCGGGATCGACCGGCAAGCCGAAGGGCATCCTCCACACAACCGGTGGTTACCTGACCGGAGCGACGGCGACCCACGAGCTCGTCTTCGACCTGAAACCTGAAAGCGATGTCTACTGGTGCGCCGCTGACATCGGCTGGATCACCGGACACACCTACATCGTCTACGGCCCTCTGGCCAACGGAGCCACCAGCGTGATGTACGAGGGTGCCCCCGACTACCCAACGCCAGCCCGCTGGTGGGAGATCATCGAGCGATACGAGGTGACCACCCTCTACACCGCCCCCACCGCGATCCGGGCGTTCATGAAGTGGGGTTCCGAGTACCCGGAAGGCAGCGATCTCTCGAGCTTGAGGCTGCTGGGATCGGTCGGCGAGCCGATCAATCCACGGGCATGGCTCTGGTACCACCGGGTGATCGGCGGCGAGCGCTGTCCGATCGTCGACACCTGGTGGCAGACCGAGACCGGCTCGATCATGATCACTCCCCTCCCCGGCCTGACCACGACCAAGCCCGGATCGGCAACCGTTCCCTTCCCCGGGGTCCAGGCCAAGATCCTCGACGACGAGGGTGTGGAGATATCCGAGGGCGCCGGCTATCTGGTGCTGACGCACCCTTGGCCGTCGATGACCAGAGGTATCTATCGCGACGATGAGCGCTTCGTCGAGACCTACTGGAGTCGATACGACTCGCAGACCTATGCGGTGGGCGATGCCGCCCGGATAGACGAGGATGGCTACTTCTGGGTGATCGGCAGGATCGACGATGTGATCAACGTGTCAGGCCATCGACTCTCGACCATGGAGATCGAGTCGGCGATCGTCTCGCATGAAGGGATCGCCGAGGCTGCGGTGGTGGGTATCCCCGACGAGATGACCGGACAAGCCATCGTCGCGTTCGCGATCTGCGAGAGCGGTACCGAAAGCGATGCCATGGAGGATGTCTTGCGCGACCACGTCGCGGAGAAGATCGGCAAGCTGGCAAGGCCCAAGCGGATCGTGCTCGCCGAAGATCTGCCGAAGACCCGCTCGGGCAAGATCATGAGGCGGCTGCTCCGCGATATCGCCGAGGGCAGGGACCTCGGCGATGTCACGACGCTGCGCGATCCGGGAGTGGTCGATACCCTCCGGCGCGCCTTCGACGGAGATGCCCCTCGATGATCCAGCACGTCTCGCTCGAGATCCCGCCGGATCAACTGGACCGGGCAATCGAGTTCTGGGGGATCCTCGGCTTCGGGCCGATCGATGTACCCGATCAGCTCGGTGACGAGATCACCTGGCTGGGGCGGGACGGCTTCCACATCCATCTGATCGCGACCGCCGACCACTCGGCATCGAGACGCGGACACCCTGCCGTGGTCGCGCCGGACTTCGATCGCTGCTGCAAGGAACTAGGTCGATCAGGATTCGACTTGTCAGAGGGCCCCGACCTGTGGGGTGCCAGACGCGCCTATGCGATCTCACCCGGGGGAAATCGGGTCGAGCTGATGGAGTTCCCTCCGGAAGACTGAGCGTTCAGGAGGACTTGCCGGGGGAATCCTGCCCGGGAGTCGGAGGCTCGTCCGAGTCCGGGGTGCTGGCCTCCGTTCCCTCGGGGAGAGCAGGCTCCTCGACCTCGCGGCCACTTCCCTCGACGGTCTGATCGCTCGCACCACGACCCCCGCCGCCACGCGGCTCGGGCTTCGGCCAAGGGATTGCCATGCCCGCCGCCCATGCAGGCGGTCGGCCGCCCGGGAAGAAGCCGATGAACATCATCCCGAGCGCTGCGAACCAGATCAGGAGACCGAGGAAGCCGAGTGAGCCGAGGAAGACGAGAGCGACTCCCAGAGCCATCCCGAGGGTTCCCCAGAACCTGGTCAACAGGCCGACCCGGAATGACCAGAGGGAGGTGTAGACCATCGCGAACACGAACCCGAGCGCTCCGACCAAGCCCATCACAGCAGCCAACTGGAGGGTCTTGGAGTCGTCGATGATCTCGTTCGCCCGCTTCTCCCTGGGGGACTGGCCAGAGGCTGAATCGGAATCGGAACCGGTCGTGGTTCCCGACGTGGTGGTTCCCGACGTGGTGGTTCCCGACGTGGTGGTTCCCGACGTGGTGGTGCCGCCGTTCCCGTCCCCGCCCGACTCAGCTGGTTCGCGGTTCTCACTGGCAATCGCAGTCGGATACTCCTCGACGTACTTTTCACCGGCCGACTCACGGGCGATGGTGCCCACCAATCCCTGGATCCCGAGCAGCAGCGGTCCCAGGACGATGAAGACGACGAATCCCCTGCGGACCTTGGGGGCGCGAGCGGCAGCCGCCTGGAACAGGAAGTAGAGAGGGACGATCAAGAGCAACAGACCGACGAGCGCGATCGCGTCACCGATCACCGCTCCGTTGCCGAGTTCGGCGTACTGACGCAACTTGGCTGCTTCGGTGACACCGTCCACCGGACCAGCCGACTGACGGAGGAGGGTCGAGATGACGATCAGGAGGACCCCTGCCAACGCGAAGATGCCCGCCGGACGCATCCAGCGAGCCTCGGACTCGGCGAGGTGTCGGTTCGGTGTCGGGGCGGCGGCTTCCATTTGGAACTCCCGAAGATGCACGCCTGCGCATCCGTGAGAGCAGGCACACATCTTATTCCCCAGGGCACAACCCCGGCCCGTGGCGCGTAACCTCAACGAGTCATGTCACTCCTCTCGAAGCAACGCGGACCGATCGCCGTGTACGGAGCCACCGGTTACACCGGTCGGTTGGTGGCCGCGGAACTGAGTGCAGCCGGGTCCGACTTCATCCTCTCCGGGCGCAACCAGCAGAAGCTGGACCAGTTGGCCGACTCCCTCGAAGGGGAGGCCCGGGTTCAGGCCGCCTCGGTGGACGAGCCGGAGAGCCTGAGGTCGCTGCTCGCGGAGTGCTCGGTCGTGATCGACTGCGCCGGTCCCTTCCTGCTCTACGGAGAACCGGTGCTGAAGACCGCAGTCGAGACCGGTACCCATTACCTCGACACCACCGGTGAGCAGCCCTATATGAAGATGGCGCTCGATCGCTACTCGTCACCTGCTCGAGAGGCGGGGGTTGCCGTGATTCCGGGGATGGGTTTCGACTACGTGCCGGGAGACATGCTCGCCGCGTTGACCACGGAGGGTATGGGTGAGCTCGACGAGGTCACCCTCGCCTACACGGCGAGCTTCCAACCGACCCGGGGGACCATGCGCTCGGCGCTCGAGATGATGAAGGGGGGAGATGTCGAATGGCGGAAGCTGAGTTGGCAACCCGCCAGCCAGCGTGTCTCGCGTGGACACTTCGACTTCGGTGAGCCGCTGGGACGCAAGCGGATGACCCGCTATCCGGCCGGCGAACAGATCACCGTCCCCCAGCACATCTCCACCAGGCTCGTCAGGACCATGCTCAGCGCCGACTCACTCGCTCCAGGAGCAGTCGACTTCCTGCTGCCGGCGATCACCCGTCCCACATCGCTGATGATGAGGACACCGGCGAAGGGTCTGGTCGGCGCGGCAATCGGCCGTCTGCCGGAGGGCGCGAGCGAGAAGGACCGTCGAAGCGCACGGTTCACGATCGTCTGTGAGGTGAAGCGCGGCAAGCGCATTCGCAGAGGCACGGTGAACGGACGCGACGTCTACGGTCTGACCGCCCGTCTTGTCACCAAGGGCGCCCGGATCTGCGCGGAGAGAGGTTTCGGCGGCAAGGGATTCCTCGCGCCCGCCCAGGCTTTCGATCCTCGTGATTTCCTCTCTGATCTGGAGGAGTTCTCATTCGAATGGCACGTGGAACCTGCCGCCGCCGAGGTTGCGGCTTCCTGACCAGCGGTGAGGCAGGTCTCTCAAGACATCCCGACCACTCCTCTGGCCGCCGGGGCCGTTCCCGGCGGTCCACGCTGCCCGGCGTGTCGAGAGCCCCTGTTCGTCTGGATCGAGACGGTCGGATTCGGTCCCCGAGAGGACGAGATCGTCGATCGCTGCGAGAACTGTGGCCTCGTCTGTGCCCGCGACAGGGTTCCGAACAGCGCCGAAGAGGCCGTGGAGAGACTCTTCCCGGGTGGCTCTACGGCTGTCAGGGGACAGGTCCCCAACCCCGCGAGCTTTCAGGCCTGGTTCGGTGCAGAGAACTGGGCAGCGCTCAGGCCTGGCAAGAGCGGGCTGGGTGCCAGTCCCGATGCCCTGAAGAGGCTCTTCGAGCTCACAGACCGCAGGCAGGTGAAGATAAGACCGGCCATCGGTTCGGCGATCGCGAGCATGTGGCAGACGCTGATCAACCTCCTCACCTTCCATCGCGACTTCGCGATCCAGTTGGCCAACCGGGAACTCCACCCGATGGGGTTCAAGGGCTGGTCGGCATGGGTGATCGACCTGTTGATAACGATCCTGATCGCCGTACCGACAGCGATCCTCGCGCTCATCCTCGAGACGCTCGCCACCCTTGCCGGGCGGGGCGGGGTGCTCGAGGTCTCGGCCTCGCCAGACGACTCTCAGTTGCGGCCGTAGAGTCCGCGTACCAGGGGAAGCAGTGCCCACCGCGGCAGGTGCCTGCCTCCGGCCGCGCTGATCTTGTTCAGGTTGCCCGCGATCACCACGCGCTTGCCTGCCTCGAAGCCCTCGATCCCGATCCGGGCGGTCTCGTCAGCTTCCATCCACATCCGGTCCGGAGTGTTCGCCTCGAAGCCGCTCAGATCCGCTACCTCGGCGAACTCGGTGCGAACCGGGCCGGGGCAGAGCGCGGTCACCACCACTCCCTTTTCGTCCAACTCGGTGTGGGCAGCCTCGCTCATGGACAGGACGAAGGACTTGGTCGCCGCATATACGGCCATACCTGGCAGTGGCTGGAAACCGGCCGTGGAAGCAACGTTGAGGATTCCTCCCCTCCCGCGCTCGACCATCCCGGGTGAGAATCGGTCCATCAGATCGACCACCGCCTCGATGTTCAGTCGGATCATCTCCGTATGCCTCTCGGCGGAGTTGTTGAACATCCTCCCCGTCAGGCCGAAGCCGGCGTTGTTGACCAGGATCTCGACCTCACGCGCTCCGCCGAGCAGTGTCCCGACCATCACCCCACGGGCTTCAGGATCGGCCAGATCGCAGACCATCACGTCGGCACCAGGCTTTCCGTCTCCGGAAAGCTGTTCCGCGACCTCCTCGAGCCTCTCCTTCCTCCGGGCGACCAGGGTGAGGTGATAGCCACGGGCCGAGAGCAACTTGGCCAACTCGATTCCGATCCCGGAGGAGGCGCCTGTGATCAGCGCGGTCGAGGTACTGGAAGGCGGGGGGAGCTGGGACATCTTCAGGAGAGACCTTCGCGCGCCTCGCGGACGAGGGTCACCGCCTCGGGGAAGATGATCCTGATCGCGTCCCTCACCTGGACGGCCTGCTCATCGCTCGAACCCTGGAGATCGAGGACCGAGATGGAGGCGACGGTCATCTCGACCGCGAGCTTGATCGCGTTGTCGGCCCATGCGACCTTCTGGGCCCCCTGCATCTGCTCGGCCATCTCCTCGATTCGCCTCTGCATGTCGTCAGGGTCTCCGAACAGACCCCCGAATCCTCCAGCTTCCATGTGGCGATGATAGAGCGCAGACTCGTAACTCTCTGCGCGCCATCGCCTTCACCGAAGCCCTCAGGCTCGATCGGTGGCGAGGATCAGACGAACACGGAGGCAGACAGAGGGCGGGACGGCGTCGGTCGAGCAGATCGCACTGGCGCTCCTGCTGGCTGCGGTCTTCGCCACCGCGATCGCCTTCGTGACCGTCGCTCCCCCGGTCTCCTCCTCGCGGGAGCTCGGATCGCTGATCGCCCGGCGACTGGCCTGCGTTCCCCGTCATCCAGATGCGCCGTGTGGCCGTAATCCGCTGGTCCTGGCCTACGGATCCCCGGTCGCAAAGGCCGTGAGGATGCTCGCACCGGATCCTCTCACCGTAGCGGCCGGCGGTGGCGAGTCGCTCTTGCCGGTCGACTTCAGGCGTTGCCGTTCACGTTCCTGCGCCCTGCCGGGAGGCAACAGCGGTCTGACCGCGTCGCTGCGCAGGGTCACGCTGTTCACCCAGGTGATCGACCGGCGCCGCAGCACGGGCCGGGTGGAGATCCGTTACTGGTCCTACCTCCCGAGCCTCGGGTGGCGGGTCACAGAGGCATCCGCGGGATCGTTGGAGGTGGAGGCGGCTTCGGCGCTCAGGCTCAGGAGACTCGATCACCCGGTTCTGGTTCCGCTGGAGACGCTCGACGGCAGAGATCACCTCGACTTCCCTTCCGACGAGGAGCCACCCTGGCGCTGGAACGTCGCCAGTCGCCCCTAGCGCTCGGCCTTGCGCTCCCGTGCACTACCGAGGATCGAACGCCAGTCGACGGTCCTGAAGACGATCAGTACGGCTGCGAATGCGAGCAGTGCTCCCCAGACCACGATCGTCACCTGCTGACCGACCGAGTAGGAGAGCAACTCCGCTGTCGGGTCGGGTGAATCGGCGAATGCCGCAACCAGCAAGGCCTGCTGGGCTCCGGCTCCGCCAGGTGTGAAGGGGACGATCTGGGAGACGGTCTGAACGCTGGTGGCGACCAGCGCTGGTTCGAAGCCTGTCTCGACGTTGAACGCGGCCAGCATCAGCCAGACGCTGGCCAACCTGAACACCCAACCGAGCGCCTGCCAGGAGACGACCTCGCGGATGAATCGACGGGGCGTGGTGAGGATGATCGCGCCCTGCTTGAGATGCACCATGAAGTTGCGGACGTGTCGGCCGATCCACCAGAGGAGGACCAGCACCACGAGTGCGGTCAGAGCGCAAGCCACCGCGAGCAGGGTCGGGTTGGCGGCCCAGAAGGAGAGATCGAAAGCCGAGATGTTCGGGAGTTCAGGCAGCGGCGGCACCAGCCCTCTGCTGAGCACGAACAGCACCAACAGCAGACCGACCACGGTGTCGAAGATCCCCTGCACGAGGAAGGAAGAGAAGATCGCGGCGAAACTCGACCGTTCGATGGTCTCCTTGGCGAGGACGACCTTGACCGCATCTCCTATCCGGGCGGGCAGGATCGCGTTCACACCGAACCCCGCGATATTCGATGCGGCGATCCCGGAGTACGGAACCCGCTCCGTCGGATACGCGGCCTTGAGAGTGTTCTGCCAGGCGCGGGACCTGACCAGGATCATCAGTGTGTAGAAGAGCAGAGCCCAGCCGAGCAGCGACCACGAGATAGCGGCCAGAGAGGAGAAGAAGGTCGAGGCCGCGTCGAGGAAGTTCTCGAGGCTCTCAGCGAAGGTGGCTACGGGAAGCATCGGCAACTACCGATTGTGGGGTATCACCAGACGGCTTCGTGGGATTCCATGACACCGATCCCCGATCGGAGCTCGATGCCCCCGACCGTGCCAGAGAAGGTCCCGAGCGGAGCGCGGTACTCGGAACTGACCAGCGGAGGAACGCTCTCCTTGCGGCTGCGCTGCGCCTCTGCGACGAAAGCGAGCCTCTCGCCATCATCTCCGACCACGGTCTCGAGGCCTTCGAAGCCAACCGGTCCGACCTCCCTCGGCAGGCCATCGAGCCAGACGGTTCGCTCGCTGTGGGTTGGTGAGGAGTTGATCCCTTCGACCAGATTCCAGGCGACCTCACGGCCATCTACCGACTCGCCCACACCCGCGCTCCATCTCCACGAAGTACGCCGGTCGTGGTAGCCGGCGCTCTCGTCGATCACCCCACGACCCTCGAAGCTCCGGGTCGGCTCACCTACGGCGACCTCCCCGCTCACCTCCATGCCGCATCGCTTTCGGGTCCAGGTGTAGGCGGACGGCCCCGAACCTGCGGGTGTGAAGACCTCAATCGGGGTTGCGTCCCCGAATTCGAGGTTGGCGCAGGCGAGATCGGAACCGATGATCAGGTCATCCCCCCGGAACTCGACCTCTGGTCGTCTGAACGGAGATGCCTTCGATGATCGCTCGACCAACCTGCCGCTCGGGCGATCGAGGATGCCCCAGAAGCGGGCCGGGATGGGACCGATTCGCACGACTGCAGCGAACACGATCATCTGGTCGCCGAACGCGCCCTGCCACCTCCAGACCTTCCGGGGCCTCCCGGCCATCATCAAGGGCATCGACTCGGGTGGC